>CAKVBG010000030.1 GCA_934725345.1 uncultured Eubacteriales bacterium | reverse complement strand
ATGAAGATATCGCCATTAAGTATATTAAAAAAGCCAGTCACAAAGTGGATAGCTTAACTTTTAATCGCATAGTAGGACTGGGATTTGATAATCTTACAGAGTTTCAGCAGGATATTATAAAAGAAGTCACTTGCTTAATTGCCGACTTTGACTATAGTACGTCGCTAAACGCTGGATTGAATAGTTATAGTATCAATGGAGTATCTATGAACTTTGATAAATCCAATTTATTAACAGTAAATGGAACAGAAATCGAAAAAGATACCTATTCTTTGTTATCGCAGACTGGATTAACGTATTTAGGGGGGATTTAGTATGAAATATCCACAACTTGTACCTAATATGGTATGTACTACTCCAGTACATCTGATGTTGAATAGTGAAGATTTAGACCGATATGGGCAACCTGTAGAAGTTTTAAATTTAGATACTACTTGTAACTATCAATGCACATCACAAAGAACCATTGAGGATAAACAGATAGTTATAAAGACGGTCGCAACACTTCTATTTAATGGTGATATCGTTCCAGAACTTGAAGAAATCACGTCAGGAACTGCTGAAATATCTGGCGAAGTTAGACAGATTGAAAAAGGTTCAAAGGTTCGCAATCCTGATGGAACGGTGAACTATACAAGGATATATCTAAAATGATTACTTGTACTCCAAACGTTCAAATGGATAATGATACACTACAAAGACTATCCAGAAATAGTATCAAGGCTTTAGAACTCACTGCCGACCAAGTCAAAGGTGATGTAATTCGTGCAAGAGTTATTCCAAAAGATGTAGGTATTCTTGAAGATAGTATCTATTGTGACTACTCACAAAGTAATCAAGGAAAAGTCTTTATTTCTACTGGAGCAAGTGGCGATACTCCTACACCTTATGCAAGGCGACTATACTTCCACCCAGAATACAACTTTAGAACCTCTAAAAATCCTAACGCCAAGGGCAAATGGTTCGAAGATTGGATATCTGGTAACAAAAAAAGTTTCGCTCAAGAAAAGTTTGAGGCAATCTACAGACGTTTGGAGGAGGTTTAAATGCTATTTTGTGATGATATTCTATCTCTGGTAGAAAGTTTTAATATAGCAGAACATCACTATATAGGAAAATTGGACAACAAAAAGGATAAGTCTATAGGGGTTTATAATGGCGATAAGTTACCCTATCATGTGAGTTTAGGGGGCTTTGAAAATAATCTATACGATATACAAAGATTTGCCATTTTGGTGCATTGGACTTCTAATCCACATGATACAGAGGTTACAGCCAATATTTTATACGAAAAGCTATCACAAGTTACAAATGCTTGTATCAACACTAAACGTATCTATTATGTAAGTATGTTGTATAACTCATCTGTGGATGTATCAACGGACGACAAAGGCATATACGAACGTGTAATAGATATTGAAGTATATTCCAGAAAGGATTGATTTTATGTCTAAATTAGTTTCTGCGGGAGTTTTTCCTGTACATAATAACAAATTTGAAGTTTCTACTGGTACGGAAACTTTTTCAACTATAGCAGAACTTGAAAGTTTCTCACCTGCCTTTGATAATACCATAGAAGAATGGTACTCTATGGATAATGAGGGTTGGAAGTCTGCTCTTTTAACTGGCAAGGCTTGGGGATTGACTCTAAGTGGAAAACGCCATATTGGTGATACTGGTCAAGATTTTATCTGTGATAAGCTATTTTCCATTGGTCAAGACGCTTACGCAACCTTTAAATGGACTATGCCCTCAGGAACAGTAATCACCCAACAAATGGTAGTATCTGTAACCAATGTAGGTGGTGGCGATACTACTAACGTAGCTCCATTTGAAGTCGAATTAACTTCAAATGGAAAACCTACAATATCCACAACTGAATAGGAGGCTAACACATATGAAATCTAAAGTTATAGACCTAACTGAAAAGTTTACTACCGAAAAACCTATCATAAAGATAGGCGAAAAAGAGTATCCAGTAGATAACTCTACCGAAAATGTTCTGTCATTAGGTAATATAGATAGTTCTAAATCCGAAAATGAGTATATTTTAGAATATCTCAACAAAACCTTAGGCGAAAAAGCAGTAAAAGAAATAGAAGTTTTAAAATATCCTTTTAGCGTTTTAATGGAACTTTTCTATGCCGTAACGTCTGCTATTACCGAGGAAGATATCGAAACTATAAAAACTCGATTTCAAAAATCCAAAGAATAACAGTACTTGGTACGATATCTACGAGGATTGGGGCTTAATTGAAGCCTCATTCCTTAAAGAGTATGGCATTAGACTACGTCAAGAGGTTTCTAACTTGGCTTGGGGTGAGTTCTGTTCGTTGCTATCCGCCATAAGTGAGGATACGCCATTGGGAAAAATAGTCACTATTAGGTGCGAAGATGACAGAGAACATCTAAAGTATTTCACGCCAAAACAGAGAGAAATTCGCACTAAATGGCGAATTGAACATATTCCTAAGTATAAAGAAACCGAATATAATCGAGCCATGGCAAACTTTGAAAAAGTTTTAATTTCGCTATCAGGAAATAGTCAAGGGAAGTGATGCAATGTCGGAAACTGTTGGTAATATAGATTTACAACTCGGAATTAATCAAAGTGATTTCAATAGGCAATTAGGAAATATACAGAATACCGCCCAACGTACAGGAAATATCTTATCCAATGCCCTAACAGGTGGTGGAAATATCGCCGATACAGTCAATAGAACCGTTACAAACCCTCTAAAATCGGGATTAAGCTCTATTGGTAATGGCTTTTCTAAGTTAGGAGGTTTGATTGCGGGAGCTTTTGCAGTAAATTCCATAAAAGACTTTGTATCATCATGCTTAGAATTAGGCTCCGACTTAGCAGAAGTTCAAAACGTTGTGGACGTTACTTTTAGTTCTATGTCTGATAGCGTTAATGCTTTCTCTAAAAACGCTATGACGCAGTTTGGTCTATCGGAAACGGTTGCTAAAAAGTATATGGGGACTTTTGGGGCAATGTCCAAAGCGTTTGGATTTACCGAACAGCAATCTTATGATATGGCTAAGGCTGTAACAGGTCTTACCGCTGACGTTGCCTCTTTTTACAACCTATCTACTGATGAAGCCTACTACAAAATGAAGTCTATTTGGACGGGCGAAACTGAAAGTCTAAAAGATTTAGGCGTAGTAATGACTCAAACAGCTTTAGACCAATACGCACTTACTAATGGCTATGGTAAGACTACTTCCAAAATGTCCGAGCAAGAGAAAGTTGCTTTAAGATATCAATTCGTTTTAGAGCAACTTTCACTCGCACAAGGAGACTTTTCCCGAACAAGCGACGGTTGGGCAAACCAAACCAGAGTATTATCTTTACGATTTGATAGTTTAAAGGCTTCATTAGGGCAAGGCTTTATTAACATATTTACTCCAATAATACAGAGTATCAACCTATTATTATCAAAACTACAAGTATTAGCTGATAAATTCAAAGATTTTACTGAAAATATCTTTGGAAATCGTGGAAATAATGATACTTCAGCCGACGTTCTTTCCGGAAGTCTATCCAATGCTACAGAAAATTCCGATGCACTCGGTGATAGTGCAGTTAAAACCTCTAAGAAGTTGAAATCTCTAATGGGCTTTGACGAAATTAACAGACTTTCAGATAGTTCGGACGATACAGAAGACGCTTCAAATGTAGATATTCCAACTTTAGGTGACGATTTAAACGCTTCAGGTCAAAGTTTAGATATTACTACAGGTAAACTAAAAGATATTCTAAACTTTTTGAAAAAAATAAAGGAAATAGCTAAAAGTATAGCAGATATATTCTTAAAAGGGTTTAAAATAGGCTTTGGAGATACTAATTTCGATAATATTAAAAAGTCTTTAAAAGGCATTAAAGATAATTTAATAGATATTTTCACCAATTCAAAAGTCTTAAATTCAGCTAATAAATGGGCTAAAAGTGTAATATTCAACTTAGGAAAAATAACAGGAAGTATAGCAAACATTGGTATAACTATAGCAGAACTACTTATAGGAAGCCTTGAAAAATATCTATCGCAAAATAAAGATAGAATAGTAACCGCTATAACTACTATGTTAGATATTTCTACGGAGATAAATAATCTAATAGGGGATTTGTTTGTATCTATTGCGGATATTTTTACTGTTTTCCGTGGAAATGACGCTAAACAGATAGGTGCGGATATTATAAATATTTTTGCTACTACCTTTAGTACTTTAGAATTAATAGTTGCTGTTGCCATTAAAAATATAATATCGGCATTCGCTAAACCAATTATAGATAATACAGATAAAGTTAAAAATGTCTTTAAAGGCTTACTATCCGCACTTAAAACCGCTACAAGTAGCGTTAGTGATATCTTTTCTACTATAGGTGATAGTTTTAACAAGGTATACGATGAAAAACTAAAACCAGCCTATGACAAAATTTTTGGCGTATC
This sequence comes from uncultured Eubacteriales bacterium, assembly GCA_934725345.1. Lineage (GTDB taxonomy): Bacteria > Bacillota > Clostridia > Oscillospirales > Acutalibacteraceae > UMGS1491. The sequence continues at coordinate 7,082 of CAKVBG010000030.1, read as the reverse complement.
CAGTGAAATTTTTGGTACTCTATGCGACGTTATTAATAAAAATGTAAATCCTGCACTACAAGACTTAGCCAATAAGTTTCAAGATATAGCCAATAAATATATCAAGCCAGCTATAGAAGATATTATAAATACTTTTGGTGGAATAGTTGAAGATATTTCCATTTTTATAGATACTATAATCAAACCCATGGCAAACTCTGTTATCAAAGTTATAGTTCCACCTATTACCTCTGCATTCAAATTTTTATTTAGCACAATGATTGATATCGCAGGTTATATGGCTAATATCTTGAAAAATTTGGTTGGAATAATAGGAGACTATATATCAATAATAGTTGGAATTGTAACTGGCGACGGAGAAAAAGTCAAAAACGCTCTAAAAAATATCATCGATAGAATGATAGATAGTTTTTATTCATTAGTAGATACCATTAAATCTATATTTAAAGATGCTTTTAACAGCATAATAGATATTTTCAATTTAGAAACTATCGTATCACACTTTGATAACATAATGAGTGGCATAACTAATATAGTTAAAAGTGGCTTAAACACCCTTATAGATTGGGTAAATGTAGCAATAAATGGATTGAACTCTTTTCAAATTGATATTCCTGATTGGCTTACAGAACTAACTGGCTTACAAACTTTTGGATTAAACATTCCAAATATTCCAAGGCTTGCTAATGGTGGTATAGTAAAACAACCTACTTTAGCTATGGTAGGTGAATATTCTGGGGCAAATTCTAATCCTGAAGTTATAGCTCCACTTGATAGATTAACAAACTTAATGGCTTCTAAAGACAATAATGCTGATATAGTAAATGCTTTAGAACGCATTGCAGAACTCCTTATAAGTCAAAAAGAACCACAAGTAACAGTCATGCTATCGGATAATGATATATCTAATGCTATGTTAAGATATAACGTCAAAACTGGAGGTAAATAACTATGAGTTGGAATATAAACGGATATGCTATCCCCTCACCTGACATAGATAGCTATAAAATTGAACGTAACGATATAGATAGTTCTCAAACTGGCAGATTAGACAATGGCTATATGTTCCGTGAACGCATTAGAACTGGTGTGTATAAGGTATCTTGCACATGGCACTTAAATAGTGCACAAAAAAATACTGTGGAAAACCTACTACTGTCAGCTCCTAATATAAACTTCACTTTTTTAGACGGCAACACTTTTGTGACTAAAACTATGTACTGCTCCAAAACGTCAAGTGAATGTATTAGCATTCTAAACGACGGTTTATGGCTCTTTTCGGCAAACTGTGAGGAGATTTAATATGCAGAATGTATCAAATGAATATTTATCGGCTACAAAACAATACAGCAGAACTACTCAAACGCAGTATATTTTTACTCTTAACGATGGTACTTCTTTTACTATAAACGAAAGCTCAACTAAGGGAAACTGTACAATATCTTCACAATGCGTAGATGGTAATGGGTTTAACTTAGGCTCAGCTTGTATAAGTGAAGTATCATTCTCAATAGATAGCAACGCTTGTGATGAAAATATATTATTAGGTTCTACAGTCTTAGTTAAACATGGAATATATGTTCAAACCGGCTTTGAATGGCTAAATATGGGCGTATTCACTGTAACTAAAGCTACCAAGAGTGGCTCTTTTATAAGCATATCTGGTAGTGACAATATTAAACGCTTTGATAAATCTTTTTATGATAGCGACGACTATAACAATCGTGTGAATACTATAGTGGTTGGCTTATCCAATTTGGAAACTTTATATAATCATCTGATGTTTTTATGTAATAGCTGTAACGCTACTTTAGGTCAAACACAAGAAGAAATACAGGCTTTGGAACTCTATGAAACAGGACAAAGCAATCTATTTAGGATAGAAAACAGTACGATTACGGCGTCGCCACGTGATTTTTTATCTTATATAGCACAACTGTTGGGTGGTTTTGCGTATGCGGACTGCAATGGATATATAAAAATTAAACGCTTCAGTACATCTGCTACCTATACTATAGACTATTCACAAGTTGCTACAGATGGCTTGCAAGAAAGCAAGTTTGAAATGCAACTATATGGCGGATACTATCAAGATGAAGATAATTCATGGTGTAAGGTGTGGTATCCTGCCTATGAGGGTTTAGCTAATAGTATCATTGTAGATACCTCTAATAACCTATTCTTACAAGCCTACTATCAAGATAACGACTTACCTATGGACTGTGTAGGTAATATATGTCTTGCTGTTGGAAGTATACCATATATTCCTTATGATATTTCAATCATAGGCAATCCTGCTTTGGAATTAGGCGACTGTATAACGATTTTCGATAAACATGGTAATAGCTTTATTTCGGTAATAACTAATATATCATGGCAATCAAGAGGTATGCAATCACTTAAATGCGTTGGCGAAGATACAAGAACTCTGGGCAGTAATGTTAGAAATCAAACTACCCGATTAGCCGAAACTACTCAAAAAAAGATTAATGATATTAAAGGCATTGATATTACCGAAGAAGATTTTAAAAATTTAGATATTTCTACTATAAAAGAGGGACAAACAGTTTATGTCTATTAAAAATATTCACAGAAACTCCTTTAGTGATACTCCTATCACTATAAAACGCAAGGTGGATAACAATCTACATGATATCAAAAAGGCTTATACTAAAATTAATGGCAATCTTGTGTTAGTTTGGGACGTATCTAATCCTGTAACCATAGTCACAGGATACCTTATAAATGCAGACCATAGTATCACTATAGACGGACTGACAAGGTATTTTCAAGCCGTACCTATGCCAGCTTTTGACGATGAAGGGAATACCATAGGCTTTGCTCTCACGCCCATGTCATCTTACTTTTATCCTAACAAAGACCCTAACAAAATCGATATCATAGGTGCTATAGACTGGGGTGACGGTCAAAAAGACACGTATCACTCTGGATATGATAGTGACGGCAACTACACATATGCAAAGCATACCTATAGTGCCGAATACGTATCTAAACATACAGATGATAACGGGGTTTATGTTACGATTAAAATATACTGTGATGTTCCGTACATATCTAACTACGCTTTTCTACACGATGAGAGCTACAATCCAACTCTATACCTTAAATCCATATCTGTGGCGGATAGTGTACAGTACTTCTATCCTTCGCTATTTTCAGCAAGTTCTAAGCTCGATAATGTGGTTCAGCAAGTCAATTTTGGCGAAAAGATGAACTGGTTGCAAAGCTTTACCTCGTACGGAAACTTTGAAGAAGTAGCTATACCCGATACAGTAGAAGCAGTAGGTCTAAGCAGTCTATATTATCCTATAAAGCCATATGACTTGACTTATCAAAGCTACTATAACATCTACAAAGGTGTATTTTCAAATTGTGAGAGGCTCAAAACTGTAACTATATCGGATAAGGTAAAGTGCATAGGAGCGTCTGCTTTCAAAGACTGCACAACCTTAAAGACTGTGAACCTACCACTTGCTTTGGAGTGCATAGGGTCTGATGCTTTTAGTAGGTGCGGGAAAATGACGATGCCAGAATTACCAAGTGGCTTAAAGTATATCCACGAATACGCCTTTGAGGACGTATCAGAAGACTTAGTATCATATGACGCTACTATAGATACAAGTACTAACGACTGGTGCTTAGATGCACCAAAAGATACTTATACTACGTGGGTAACTCAGTATAGAGAGCCACAGTACAGAGTGTATACGATACCCGACAGCGTAGAATACATAGGCAATTATGCTTTTAACGGATACTTTGCTTTAACGGTGTCTTTACCTAAAAACATAGTCTTGAGTTATAGTTCGTTGGCGGGTATAGGTCGTCTTGAATACAACAGTGTGGTATATCGTGGTACAGTAGCCGACTGGTTTGACTGTGTGTCCTTTGTAAATGGTGAGAGTAGCAGTACAGACTTAACTTATACTGACTTTTATACCAATTGCAAAGTGTCGGCTAAGGATTTTTATAGCCACTGGCACATAACACGTGTTATCTGTGACGACGGCATTATCATAAATCCATGCAAAACAGGAAGTTTCGAAGACGGAACAACATATAAAGGCAATCCAAACGCTTTTGATAGCGACGGTAACGCACTTAAAGACCAATTTTTAATCATAAAGTAGAAAGGAAGGTTGAATTATGAACGTTATAAATGTGACCTTAGAGGGCGCTGAAAAGGAAATCACTCTCACGGGTGGAACTCATGCTCGTATTGAAAATCGTAGTGATAGTACTGTCTATGTATCTAAACATAGCGACATCACACCTGATGACGAAGGCGTTATGGCTATAGATGGAGGTAGTAGCAACGTCTTAACCGATGTGGCTACCACAGATGTAAAAGACGGTGTCGTAGACTACTATGGAACTATCTACGCCTTAGGTACTGGTAAGGTGCAAATAGTCACCACCAACTACCCTTTTAGCTCTTCCAGTAAAGGAGGTGGTAGCGGTGGCAGTAGCGGAAGCACGGTACAAATTTATGCAGACGGTGATATGCTGGTGATAAATACTGACACCACCACTATACGTGAGAATGTCAGTAGCGTAGATATGGGGTCTAATATTATAAATAAGAGCGATGTAGTAGTCGCAGAAGTGGAGGAATAGCTATGGCAAAAAGTTGTATGCTTACAATTCAAAACACTGGCACTTTAGCGGATTTTTTTAGTGCCTTAAAAGACACACTTTTAGAGGTGACTGACTGGACTTTAAAAGATAGTGGTGACTATACAATCAGCTTTGTAGTTGATAAAGCAGGACGATATATAACTTTTGCGGACGAGACAGTTATAGCTGATAGTACAGCTACCGGCTTCAAAATCGCTTGGAAGCTATATGATTCTAATAGTAAACAGCTTGCAAGCTACACCACCTTGCAATATGCATCTGGTGCATATCTTGCTACCGAAAACAAAACAAGAAAAATACAGATGACCGCAGTATCCACGTCTAATGGTATTTATGTGGCTTTTGCACCTTATAACAACGTCTTACCTGACATAACTTTGAATAATAGCCTTACACTTGGCTTTAATGTATCTATAAAAATGCTCGATGGTACTTTAGTAGATGCGGTACTATACACTGGCAGGCTTGTTGCAGCAAGCAACGAATACGTAGCTAAAAGCAGTACTGCCACATCTGTCAATACTGCCAGTTATCTTGCTACGTTACCAGTCCATGTAATATCTGGCGGATACGTGGTCGGTAGTTTATATGGTGCCTTATATGCAAACACAGTAGCCAAAATGCAAAGGTATAGCATTAAACTCAATGATACTGTCTATAGTCTTAAGGATACTTCTGCAAGGCAACAGATAAGCAATTGCTATAGTAAAGCAGAGGTAAATGCTCTACTATCTACTAAAGCTGATATATCTATACCTGATGTACCATGGATAGTACCTACAATAGACGGTGTAACTGCTACAAGTAGAGCCATGGTTGATTTCAGCGGTAAAACATTACTATTACACGCACAGATAACTTTTAACTTGTCTGAGGCTGTAACTTCTGGTTCTGCTGTACTAAAATTCGCTGATGATGTATCCCCGAAACCAGTAGAGTTTGTACAATGGTGTCCAGTAGTCAAAGGTACTGTATCACAAACTGGACTATATCATCGTGCTAATCACACATTTACGACACTGTCCGATTTACCAGTAGGCGAAACTGTTATACAACTAATGGTATTAGTTAATACGGCAACTTCATAGGAGATAAAATGATTGATTTTTTAATTACAAATAAGCTGATAGTCTTTGTAGGGATACTAATAATAGTAGATATCTTTACTGGAATTATAAAGGCTACTAAAACTCACACGTTAAAATCGGCGATATTTAGAAATGGTGGATACAAAAAATTTTTAATCGTTTTAATTATCGTTTTAGCTTGGAGCATTGATAAAGTCTACTTCGGCAACGATATTTTGTATTCAATATCCTGTACATACTACATAGCAAATGAAATGATTAGCATTACTGAAAATATCGCAAAACTGGGGGTTCCAATCCCTAAGAAGATACTATCGGTACTATATAGTATGAACAATAACGATGAAAAAAATTAGAAAGGATTGATTATTTATGACCAATGAGCAAATAAAAGAAATTATAAAAAGTTTCAGTTTTGGAATGTCTGCTGAGGAAATAGCAGACGTTGAAGAAGTTTTTGTTGAAGAAATCAAGCAAATTCAAATAAAATATGCTGATGATATCAATAGACAAATCGCTTGGAATAAGGAAAAGTATGGTGATATGTAATGGCTAACATTTTAACTAAAGGTATAGACGTATCTAAACATAATGGTGTTATAGATTGGTCTAAAGCTAAAAAAGATATAGACTTCGCTATTATCCGTGCTGGATATGGTCGCTTGGCATCTCAAAAGGATATAAAGTTTGAAAAAAACTATCAAGGTTGCAAGGATAATGCTATTCCTTGTGGAGCTTACTGGTACTCTTATGCCACAACTGTGGCTGATATCAAAACAGAGGCAAAAGTATTTCTTGAAACTATCAAGGGTAAAAATTTTGAGTATCCTGTTTACTTAGATATCGAAGAACAATCTCAAGCTAACTTATCAAGCACAACTTTAAATGCAATGATTAAGGCTTTTTGTGGCACCTTAGAAACTCAAGGTTATTTTGTAGGTGTATACTCTTATGATAGTTTTTTCAACAAAGTGTCTACAGACGTTCAAAGCAGATACTCACTCTGGGTAGCTAATACTTCAAACGTTCCACAAAGAGTTAAAACTTATGGAATACATCAACATAGTTTTAAGGGTTCTGTATCTGGAGTTAAAGGAACAGTTGACCTCAATAATTGCTACATAGACTATCCAAGTATTATAAAAGCCAATGGATTTAACGGCTATTCTAAACCGATTAAAGAAGATACTTCTAACTATAATTATGATGTGAATGGCGACGGCAAGGTGGACAGCAAAGACTTACAAGCTCTACAAGAGTATTTAAAAACTAAAGGTGAAATATAGATGGTATAGCTATGGATTTAGATATAAATAGCCTTATTTCACTACTTTC
>CAKVBG010000029.1 GCA_934725345.1 uncultured Eubacteriales bacterium | reverse complement strand
TTTTTGCCTGATTGCACTTGTAATAACGGTATTTCGACTGCGTGTGACTTGTACCGATTTCGCCGACCATCATTGCGCCGCATTTACCGCAAAATAACCGAGTAGTCAGCAGATAATCGTCTTTGCTTCTGTGCATTGCAGGGGCTTTTTTATTGTTTTTAAGCCGTTGCTGCACGTCGTCAAATGTATCTTTATCTATAATCGCAGGAATAGCGTCGGGGAGAAAAATATCGCCGAATTTATATTCGCCGATATATTTTCGGTTTGTAAGGATACGAAATACCGAATTGTAATTCATATCGTAGCCGCGATTTTTTATTCCGCGGGCGTTCATCAACATCGCAATATCTTTTACGCGTTTTCCTTCAAGGTAAAGCGAATAAATTTCTTTTACAACCGGCGCGAGAGATTCGTCTATTTGATATTTGTCGTCGCCGTCGATATAATAACCGAACGGAGCGCGGACGCCGTTTGCTTTGGCTTTTAAAGCGTTTTCGGTCATACCGCGTCTGACTTTTACGGCAAGTTCGGCAGAGTAGTATTCGGCACAGCCCTCAAGCAGCGATTCAAGCAATATTCCTTCTGGGCTTTCGGATATAGCTTCCGTCGCCGAGATGACGCGCACGCCATTCTTTTTTAATATTCGCTTATAATGAGCGGAATCGTAGCGGTCGCGCGAAAACCTATCTAATTTCCACACGAGAACGATATCGAACAGATTTTTATAACTGTCCTTAATCATGTGCTGAAATTCGGGGCGGTGATCTGTTTTAGCAGAAAATGCGCGATCTATGTAATTGCCGATGACTTGCATATCGTTATATTCGGCATACTGCATACACTCGCGAAGCTGACCTTCGATACTTGCTTCGTTCTGCTTATCCGAACTAAACCGCGCATATATTACTGCTTTCATTAATACATCCCCTTAAGTTCACACTTGTTTGTTTTTTATGTTTTTCCCACTTGATTAAGCGCTATTCTATTTTAATTCCACCATCTAAATCTCTTGGTCTTTGGCTTTTTAAAAGATAACAAAAAGAATTGTCATCTGGGATAGCAATATATTTCGATTTACAGTGTTTTTCCAATAAATCAGGCTCTTTAATTAATCTAATTTGCCAATTCTCCATATTCTTAGGAGGAATAAAGTTATTAATAATTTCTATTAATTTGTTTTTTGTGAGTTTTAACAAAAGGTTACTAAAATACTCATTCATTTCACAATTCATAAAATATTCTATTTCCCTAAATTGGATAAAAAGTTTCCTTTTAGTTGCGTTACCAACTACCCAATAAGACCACCAGTATTTATAAAATTCATACTTACCATTAACCTCAATTGTCAACATGGCACGTCTCAAATTATCATTTAAGTCGTTTTCCGAGGCAAAGTAAACAGAGAGCACTCTTGACAACTTGTCTAATAACTCATAGTCAATTGTATCTATGTTTTCGCCATCAAACCCAGAAGTTTTTAAAATAAAAGAAATCTGCCCCCTTAACAATTCATTATCTTCAATTTGGAAAATCAAATTTTTATGTTGAGGATATTTATTTATAATTTCAGATTTTATTTTTTCTTCTTGGATCTGTGCTCTTGCAAAAGTTGATTTTACATTATTGCATTTTAGGTATTCATAAATATTAGAGCATCCATTTGATAATTCTTGAATTAACCTGATAACCCCAATAAAAGTTTCTGGACTTCTAACAATATCCGGCCTTTTCCCGTTTTGATCAATGTCGCCTCTTGAAACAATATTTCTTACAACTCTTATCCAATCCAAAAACAACTCTTTGTTAAAAGTTTCTTTATTATTTATTGCATATAAATATACAGCATAAAACAGAACCTTTTTGAGTATATGAAGAACTATCTACAGCTGGATTAGAACCTGCAACCATAATTTCAAATAAAAGATTTTTGCGTGGTTGATGTCGCCACATTTCCAAATTTAAAGAATAATCACTAATATTTAATTTTGAAAAAACATCATAATAATCCTTTATAGAATTAAATACTTCTTTGTCAATATATTTAATTAACTCGCGATAAAAATTGTCAACCTCTAATCTCTGAATTAATTCGTTTCTTTCGCTCGGCTTTAATTGGACATTGCCCAAAGCTATATTGATCATTATGATTGTTGTTATGAAACGCATGTGAGAAATATCAATATTATGTTCAAATTGATAGTCTTTCCATAAAAAATCTGTCCAAATAGTATCAATTTTTACTGGAAATCTTTCATTTTCATTTATACCATGCTCCCATGAGTTTTTTAATGATTTTTCTTGTATTTCTGCTTTTAGATTTTCAAAGGGAGAAAGTAATCTGCCTCTAGCATTCATCTTTATATATAAATCATCTGAAAGGCCAAAATCCTTTAAAATCAGGTGATAAAATGTTATTATTTTATTTTTTGTAAGAAGCTTCCATAAGTTGTCAACATTAGCAAATTTTTCGTTAATATCATCGATCATTCTTAACATGGCTCGTATTGTGCTATCTTGTTTCCATGATAAAAAGAACCAATTAGAATCAACTATTTGAGAACTAACATTTTTACTAAAATCCAACCTATAATTTTCATTTATTAAAGAATTGCAAAACTCACGAGACGATATTCTTATTTCATAGATAAAATTTGTCAAGATTTTTTTATAGTTATTATCATTAATACATTCTTTTTTAAAGGCGTACCAATGTAGCAAAAAAAGAGTGGTGAGTCGCTGTTGTCCATCTAATGGTTGAAATCTACTATTAGTGTTAACGTTGCCATAAATAAAATCCAAATTAAGTTCTTCATTATTTGTTAATGCCTCATATATTGCTGTCAAAAAGTTATTGCTTATTGATGAATGTTCTTCTCTTCCTTGAGCATAATCGCGTTGTATAATCGGTATTTCGATTGAATATTTTTGTATCAGTTCCCAAAATGAATATTTATCGGCTTTAAGTTCATTTTCCATATTATTCTACCTCCATATATTTTTTAAGTACTGACACTAAATCTTCCTCATATTTAATACGATCGTCTTTTGTCCAAAATGAAATTTTAGGGGGATAATCACTAAAATATTTTAGAAATGTGTTTTTTGTGCACAATGGAACAAATTTACCACTTTTGTCTCGTTCTATAATACGTTTTCTCTTTAACGGGAATACAGAATTTTTATAACTTCTATTTGTGTACGAATCTAATAATGTTAAATTGCTAATCCCATTTGGCTCATCAATTTGTCCAGTTGTTTCATTTGTTATGTTCTTGTTAAAATAATCTATGATATTCTTGAATAAATCTTCAAATTGGTTGTCATTATTGATGTCGGTTTCTTCAATTTGTTTTAACAATTTCTTACCATCTTTTTTTTCTATGTATGACAAAGAATCATCCAGCCATTGCTTTCTGTCTTCTTTTTTGGGAATTGAATCATTGTCTTTTAGAGAAGCAATATGCTCTATATCCCATTTCTCTATTTTGAAAGTATCAAACGGGAAATAAGAGTCATCTTGATCATTATTTAGCATAGTTGCAATGTTATATAACAATAAAACTGATCTTGTTTTTGAATCTCCATATTGTAAATCTAATAGATGGGTATTTTGATAATATTTTGATATCAACTCATCTAAATATAATGAAAATTCGCTTTTAGTTTTTTCGCAGGATACTTTAAATAAATTATTAATAGAATCAATTTGCTGATATAGAATAAATCCAATTTTATGATACCAATCTCTTTTTTTAAACCACTCTGAAAAGCGCTGAAATCGATCTTTTACTTTTTTCCAGTATTCATTTATTGTGTCAATATTTTTTGAATTCATAGCATTGTAGAAAAATCTAAATGTGGAATATACATCATTATCATCTTTGTTGGCAATTAAATTAAATATTAACTCTATTCTATTGGTTTGTCTTTTTTCATTGCTAATAAAATACCAAAACCTATTATTTTGCAACTCGGTTTCAATATTATCCCATTCGGCCGCAATTTCAAATTGACGTTGCTTAATGCTTAAGTCTTTACTGTAGAGCGAACTATTTAAAAACAATGCTTTTATTAATTCTGCATTAGTTAAACTAATTTTTCCAATGTTTAACCTTGAAAAAACTGGGATAGTTGAATCCTCTATTATTTCATACCAAATAAATTTCGTGTTAAATTTTATTTTTGATCTAAAATCATTTTTGTCAAAATTTGTATGATTAGGTTTTTTTTCAAACCAATCTGTAATCGTTTTATAGGCCTGCGAAATATAATAATAATCTATATTCTCGTTAGATTCTTTTTCTGGGTTCAACAAGAAGCTCTTTGATTCTTTTCTTGTTTCATAATCTAAATCAAATAATTTATCTCTCCGGTTCTCTACATAATCTTGATTTAAGTAGTGCAAAATAAGGTAAATTGTGGTTAATCTCTGTTGACCATCTATTAACTCATATTTTTCATCATTAATACGTTTTTTTACGACTAATGGCTGAAGACAATACCATGTTTTTTCATCGCTGTTATCTATTTCTTTTGGCTTAAAGTCACATATATCATTTAACAAATCTTTAACTTCTAAGTTTGTCCAGCGATAACCTCTCTGATACGCTGGGACAAAGAAAGAATAATTTGATAATTCGTTTACATTTATAATTCTCAAGACATTATCCATATTTTCTCCTTTCAAATTAAACAAAAATAAAATCCTTAATATTGTGTTTTGCTGTGATTTCTTTAATAAAATCTCCTATAGATAAAGTTATTATATCCACTTTATACTGAAATTTTGAATAGCCTGCCATGTATTTTGTATCTGCATGAATTGACGGTGCAACTAAAACAGAAAATATAAGTTTGCCTTTATATTTTTCTTTTGCTTCTTGCAAGTGTCTTGTAATAGCGGGCATTTCATTTGTGGCTTGTGTTCGGGAAGTCATTAATGTAACTTCCACTAAAGGATTACAATCCGTATCAAAACATTCAATATCAGCCAATCCTCCGGCTGCCGTAAAGGTCGGCAATCCTTCGTCATCTACATGATAATTCGGTTTTACTCCAAAACCGTCAAAATGTTGTTTAAGCGCAATACTGGTTAAAAACTCAAATCTTGTAGGCTTGTCTATAATTCGCAATATCGGATTTTTGCTTTCGCTTTTACCACAAACTATGTAAAGTTCTTTGAATATCCTCATACATAGAAATTAACTCTCGAAATGTCAAATCTGCCCCCCAAGAAGATATATTAAAGAGGGAATCGTCAGAATAGTCATCATTTACTTCGTCTTTTATTAATTCTATTATTTCTTTTTCCATATTTCTTAAACTCCTAATTTTTCCTGCAGCTTATTTGATAGTATTGTTTCGTTTTTCTTTTTTAATTCGCATTCCCATATACGAATAACCGTCCATCCCCGCGACTCAAATAAAGCGGTAATTTCTTTGTCGTGTCGAATATTTCTTTCTCGCTTTTTCTGCCAATATTCTTGATTGTCGGAAGGGCGAGTGTTTCTGCAATCGTGGCCGTGCCAAAAACAACCGTCCACAAAAATTGCGATTTTCTTATCGAGAAACACAAAATCAGGGTGTCCTTTGACTTTATAGTTTCTACGCCAACCTGTTATTTTGTGTTCTTTAAAAATCTCAATAAGCCTTAATTCGGTCGTTTTATTTTGTTTTGAGTGCACAGCGCTCATTATTTCTGAGCGTTTTTCCTTTTTAAACACATCAGCCATGGTTATAAAGAGCAGTTATGTCCGTATTCAGTAAAAATATATTCCCTTAATACAGGAGTCATATCTTTACCTAAATTCTCTAACGCCATTCTTTCAATTTCTCTATATGAAATTGCTAAGTTGTCAGTATCTTGTTTAGCTTGATAGCAAATGTATTGGTATAAAAACTGAGATAAAACATTTGATTCTATCAAGACTGCAGATTCTCGCGCAATATCGTCGCGCACACCGCTTGCAAAAGAAGGCGCAATTACGAGAGTGTATCTTGAGCTCACAGCTTCCCGATGTTCTCTTAATCTGCGAGGATTTAATTCGCTTAGTCTTTTATTTCTTGATTTTGCTTCTACGTCAAATTTTTTCTTTACATTAGGCAATATATAGAGACATTCGATATCAGTTTTTCCTGCGCCGCCTATTTTTTCAGCCTCAACGTCGGCAAATAGGTTAAACGCATCTCTTAAAACAAATTCAAAGCCTAATCCAGTCAAATCGCGATATTTGTTATAAGCATATTCGTTTATCACGTCTACTTTTTGAAGCATTGCAAGCATTTTTCTCTCTTTTTCGCTCGGCATTCCGAGTTCAGTTAGCAATTCTTCAGGATAGAAGTTATAGAGTCGAAAAATAATATCCTTTTCAAATTGAGATTCCTGTTCTTCCTTTGTGTATGGCTGCACGTCGAAAGGGTACTTTTCTACTAAAATTTTAACATATGAAAGATTCTCTGGTAAGATATAAATCTTATCCATTTTATAAGCTCTCATCGTCGGTTTTTTAGCGTGGCGTTTAGTATCGACTCCTTGCGCAAGATTGCCTACAACTTCTTTGGGGATTTCCCAACCAATGATATTTGCAGATTGCAACATGCCGCAAAAATATTTCCATTCCTGCAATGCTAACGCCATAACGCCTTCATTTTTCTTAAACAGTTCATATTTTTCCTGCGGCGTTTTGGAACGCATTTCTAAAATATCGGATACAAGTTTTTCATAATCAGAGGCATTGATGCTTTTTAAAAACATTACAAGATAGGTTGCTTCGTCGCTAAATATATATCCGCCGAGTCGTTCATCCGTAAGCAACTTAAATACCAATCGGTAGGGATAAATATTAAATTTGCGATTCATCATACTGAACTGCTGACGAAAAGCCAAAGAAAACAACATAGTTAAGAAGATTTTAGACGATTTGCTTTTATCATGAATATTATCGAGCAATAAATTGCCAAGAGGGCTGAATACAAACTTCTTTTTAACGCCCTTTTCAACGTTTTTATCATAATAACCAAACATATACCAAGCGATTTGCGCGCTTCTGAAATACGCGGTATTAATATTCTTTTCCGCCTGTTGATTGGTTTTAATCGGTTTTTTACTTGTAGGATGATATATGCCTTCCGCTTCGAGTTTTCCCATTACTTCAAGTAAATTTTCTTCCGTTAATTCTTTCGGTGCAGAGCGGAGAGCGTAAGCAAAAGCGGTCATTAAATCGAAATTACGCAGATATTGCATAATCGTCCATTTTTCTTTAGAAGAGCTTCTATCATAATTTAGTAACATTTTCCACCTCAATTATTTATCGTGAGTTGTTCTACTATTTTTTTGCTTAACATAGGAGGGATAGCTTCGCCAATTATTTCTCGAACGAACGATTCTTTATATCCGTTGGGGATTTTCCAATCAAGGGGTAAAGATGAAACGATAATTAACTCTCTTAACGTTAATACGCGAGCATCAGACCACGTTCCGTCAGGATTTAATCTGCCCGGATGGACGTTGTTATGTCCGCTTATTAACGCGCTGTTAGTCGTTCTTGCTGGAGCAGGTTCATCCCACTTCATTCTCTTATATGTGTTGTGGAAGCCTTTTACTTTTTCACCGTTCTTTTTCTTCGGATAATATACGGGATTTGTAAGAGCGCTTTTTCCCTCCGGCGTATGCCGTAATGCTTCAACTTGCATGGGACTGTGCACCAAGGCTTTATGCCATTTAATGCCGCTGTCTTCCCCTGATTCCAAAGAAGGCAGGTCTCCTATGGCTTTACGTAAAGTTATAATAGGCTCTTCTTTAGGCCAAGGCCAATACTTGCCTTTTTTGAACATCTTTATAATGATTCTCGGACGACTTTGCGGAACTCCGAAATGCATAGCGTTTAAAATTTTATATTCTACATTATATGAATTGCTATAATGTTTTTGCAATATTTCAACAACGTTTAACTCTTCGCCGTCGTCCAAGTATTTAAGCTGTATAAATTTAGGCACATTTTCGAAAAGGACAAAATCTGGAGACAATTCGTTAATGGCGTTCATAGCGTAATAGAACAAGGTATTGCGGCTATCTGTTGCGTATTGTTTTAAACCGAGAGTACTCATACCTTGACACGGAGGAGTGGCGATAATAAATTTAACGCCACTTTTCTTTGATTCTTCAATAATAGCGTCGAATACTACCTTGTCTGTAACGTCACCGCATATCATTTTTGTCGAAGGATGATTTGCCGTGTAAAACTCAGCGCGTTCCTTAATCAATTCATTTGCTACTACGACGTCTACGCCAGCGTCTTCAAAATAAGTTTCTGCTATTCCGCCGCCGGAAAACATAGATAACGCTTTAATTCTGCTCATATTATTCGTCTATTCCTTGTATGATTTTTGCAAACATGCGGGGAGGAATTCCTTCCCCTATAATTTGGCGGAAAGCCGTCTCGGTTAAATTGTCAGGGACGTCTAATTCAGGCGAGAGAGAAGATACGATCAATAATTCTCTTAAAGTCAAAACTCTCGCATCACTCCACGTTCCGTCTGCGTTTTGTCTTCCTGGATGCACATTTTCCTGCGATGACACTATTTCGTTTCTCATAGTAATCGTAGGCGCGGGGCGATCCCAACGCATACGCTTAAAAGTATTTTTAAATCCTTTGATTTTTTCACCGTTATCTTTTTTAGGGAAATGCTCTTTATTTTCGTAAGCAGATTTTCCTGTGGGAGTATATTTCATGCAGGTGACGTGACTTAAAGGATGTATTCTTGCATAATGATTCTTAATGTTACTAGTTTCTCCGGATTCTAAACTTGGAAGGTTACCAATCGCAGCTTGTAGAGTGATTTGAGGTTCTTTTTGAGGTAAATTCCATTTTAAGCCTTTTTTCCAAAGCCGATAAACAATTCGGAGTCTTGTTTGGGGTACGCCATAGTCTGCAGCATCCAAAACATTAACGGAAATTTCGTAATCGTCGGAATACGACTCTTCTAATAACTCACGCAAAGTTACCCATCTATCTTTGCTTGGGAAGCGCATTTCTTGAAACCTGGGAACGTTTTCTACAATAAAATAATCGGGTCTAACGGCGTCAAATATCTCCAATGCATTTAAAACTAGGAAATTTCTCTTATCTTTAATGAGCGATTCTCCTGTTTTGTTTGCCCCCGCCCAACTTAGTCCTTGGCAAGGAGGAGTGGCAATTATTAAACGAACGTTATTTTCTTTCGCAAATTTGATTATTTTATTTTTTACTTCGTCTTTACATATATCATCGTTTATAATATTTTGATTATCATGTAACTTTGTGTATGCTATGGCTCTACTTTTAACGATTTCATTTGCTAATATCACTTTAACATTTGACTCATACAAATAAAACTCATCTATGCCAGCACCCGAAAATAAAGAGATTGCATTCATTATTCACCTCATTCGTTGATAAATTCGCACACGTCGGAAATATCGCAATCGAGCACGCTACAAATTTTCAAGAGAGTTTCCATCTTTACGGGCTGATCTTTTCCAAGTTTTGCTAAGGTTGTAGTTCCCATATTAGTAGCTTCCCTTAACTGCGTTTTCGTCATATTAACGTCAATTAGTTTTTTCCATAGTTTTTTATATGAAACGCTCATAGCCAAACTCCACATTATAATATTTTATATTATAGCACAATTTTTAAAATTAATCAAGCAAATAGATATATAATATCCCGACTGCGGCATATTTTATTTTTTGATAAAATGAGAACATTTGTTCGTATTTGCTTGACAACGGGTTTGATTTCCGGTATAATACTAAATGCGAGAGTTAGGCGTTTGATATCGCTTAATCTCTCGTTGTATCGGGCGTGGAGAAATTGCCCGACCGTTCGTTCCCTTTCGGGGAATCGAATAGGTAGAATTACCGTCGCTTACCATAGAGTTGCTATTAAGTGTAGCAATTCCGCGACGGGCGTTGAAATCGTTAAAAAAGAGAGATTTCGACGTGGGTTTTGTTGTGGTGCGATTTTTTAGATGAAATCGACCAAAAATTAAATAATCGGGATTAAAATCCGTGCGAAGAACGAGCCTATAAAGGCAACCGGAATCGCACGGATTTTTTTATCCATAAATACAAAATCGAAGGTGCTTCATGTAACGAAAATTAGAATTTAATACTCGTGTTTTAAGTCGGTGATAGAAAAATATCAGCGGCTTTTTGTCGTTTTTAAGGAGGTAGAACAATGACAAATTACAATCAATATCGCCCGCCGTGATCGATATAAAATTTTCACGACAAAAAATAATTTCAAAGGAGAGAACAGTTATAAAAACCACATTAAAAACATTTCAATCTTCGTTCGTCTTGCTACGGCGAAGCCGGTGTTTTTTCAACGAAAACAAGCTCCCTGCAAGGGCGAACGGCACCAAACGCGAAGCGGTTTGGTATAGTGAGTTATACCTATCGCTTACCGATAGAAATTTTAATACCCACGGAGGTGATGAATTACGTCGTATTTAGTATGCCACATGGAAAAATATAAACGCGCCGACGTTGTCGGAATCGAACGTGAAAACGAACGCGACGAGAATTATAAGTCCACGCGAAATCCGCAAATCGACAAGTCGAAAACGCGTCTGAATTATCATACCGTACCGTATGAGAAAAAGTATCTTTCGTTTATCGACGAGCGCATTAAACAACTTTCGCCTAAACGAAAAATCAAAGACGACGCGGTGCTTATTACGTCGTTTATTTTAGGTTCGGATAAAGAATTTTTCGCCGGCATCACACCCGAAGCACAAAAACGCTTCTTTGACGATTGCACGGAGTTTTTTGTGGAACGCTACGGAAAAGAAAACGTCGTATCCGCTGTCGTGCATTTAGACGAAAGCACGCCGCATTTGCATTTCAATTTGATGCCTGTAACGGGCGGCAGATTATGTGCGAAAGAACTTTTCGACCGAACCGCATTACGCGATTTGCAGACGGATTTTTACGAAACCGTCGGAAAGAAATACGGTTTGGAACGCGGTAAAGAAGGAAGCACGGCGAAACATTTGGATACGATTGCTTACAAAACGAAAAAGATGACCGAAGCCGCCGAAGCGAAGATTCGCGAAGCGGAAGAAGCGCAAGTCGCCGCAAAGCCTGTAAAAGAATTGCTTGAAAGTTACGAATCGGCAAAGTCTGAAAAGATTCCGTTTTCGGGTAAGAAAAAAGAAACGGAAATTATTGCGTTACGCACGAAAAACGGAGAATTACAACGCAAAAACGATATTCTCGCCAAAGATAACGGCGATTTATATGCGGAACTTAAAAAGCACGAAAAAACGGCAACGACAAACGAAGGTGCGGTAAAGTTATTGAAAACTTTGCTTGAATACGCGCCCGAAGAACTCGCTACGGCACAACAGGCGGCAAGTCGTCGCCAAGAACAAGAGAGGGAACAAAAATGCTCCCGCGTAACTTCAAACAACAAATTTAAAGGCAAGTAAAATAAAACCTGCCGAACGGAAACGTAAGTGTCGGCATTTTAAGAAAAGGAATGATACCGAGATGAAAGTAAATAAAAAAGTAAGACCGACCTGTTTTTTAATCGCATTCATGCGAGGCTGAGAAAAAATTTAGAAAAAGGAGCCATAAAAATGAAAAGAAAACTGAATATGAAATTTAACGAATAACTCTATCGGAGGG
>CAKVBG010000028.1 GCA_934725345.1 uncultured Eubacteriales bacterium | reverse complement strand
GGTTTCCTTCAAAA
The DNA here is from genome assembly GCA_934725345.1 of uncultured Eubacteriales bacterium. Lineage (GTDB taxonomy): Bacteria > Bacillota > Clostridia > Oscillospirales > Acutalibacteraceae > UMGS1491. The sequence goes on along the minus strand of CAKVBG010000028.1, from coordinate 12,083 downwards.
GAGCGAAAAGCATTGAGTGGATTAAATCTGAAGCTTTAAAAGAAAAAAAGATAGTGTTTTTGGCGGACATACAAGACTTGGCAGTCAAAAGCATTTTAATTCAAATTTCCGGGAATGTGTATGCATTAGAAGAACATCAAAGTGAACTGCTAGAATATCTAGCACAGGTTGAGGATATTGAAAAAGTAACTTACAATTTGAAAATTCTGGAACACATAACACAAAAACGTGGAATTGAGATTAAGGGTAAATTATTTGACGTTATGCTTGCTTCATACTTAATTATGCCCTCTGAAAAAGATTATTCAATTGAACAGATTTCTAAGCTTTTTAATTTGGATTTGCCAAGTATAAATTGTGAAGATAATAGTCTTTTGGAATTGTGCGAGAGGGCTAAGGAAGTGTTTTTGGTTTCAAGTTTAGAGCCAATTTTAAAAGAAAAAATTTTTGAGAATAATCAAAATTATCTTTTAGAAAAGGTGGAGCAACCGTTATCTGAAGTGATAGCCAGCATGGAGAATATTGGGTTTGTGGTTGATAAACATCAACTTGAGGAATACTCAGAAGAGTTGGAGCAAGAATTATGCGTTATGGAAAAGTGTATTTACGATGCGGCAGGCGAAGAGTTTAATATTAATTCACCGAAACAACTAGGGGTTATTTTATTTGAAAAATTAGGGTTACCAAAGGGCCGAAGAGGTAAAACTGGTTACTCCACGAATGCTCAAACTCTCGAAAAGCTAAGAGGAAGCCATGAGATAGTTGATGGTATCTTGGGATACAGAATGCTTTCAAAATTAAAATCCACTTATTGCGACGGCATGATAAAATCAATTGGCAAGGATGGAAAAATTCACTCTTCATTTAATCAAACTGAAACACGAACCGGCAGAATAAGTTCTACTGAGCCTAACCTACAAAACATCCCTGTGCGAACTGAAAGAGGTAAAATATTTAGAAAATTTTTTAAAGCATCTGAAGGGAATGTTTTAATAGATGCCGATTACTCTCAAATTGAGCTTAGAGTTTTAGCGCATGTATCTCAGGATAAAAATATGATAAGTGCATTTAATAATCAAGAAGATATTCACACTTTGACCGCTTCAGAAATAATGAAAGTTTCCCTAGAGGACGTTACTGCTGAGATGAGGTCTAGAGCGAAAACCATAAATTTTGGTATTCTTTACGGCATGAGTGCATACTCTCTTTCTCAAGATTTAAAAATAAGCTGCGCAGACGCTCAAGATTATATCGACAGATACCTAGAACATTACAAAGGCGTTAATGATTATATGAACAACGTCATTAAGATTGCTGCCACTGAAGGATTCGTAGAAACTATGTTTCACCGTAGAAGGTATCTCCCGGAGCTGCAATCCTCTAATTACAATTTAAGAGGTTTTGGAGAGCGAGTGGCTAGAAATATGCCTATTCAAGGCACGGCGGCGGATATAATCAAAATTGCAATGATAAATGTTTTTGAAAAACTTAAAAACAAAAATTCCAAGTTAATTTTGCAAGTTCATGATGAATTGATTGTAGAAGCTCCTGAAAGTGAAGCTGACGAAGTAAAAGAGATTCTTAAAGTTGAGATGGAAACAGCTGTTCCGTTGTTAGTGCCATTGGAGGTTAATGTGAGTGTTGGGAAAACATGGTTTGATGCGAAAAATTGAGATAGTTCCTTTGGAATTATCCTACTTAGAAACGGTAGTTCGAATCGAAAAAGAATGTTTTTCAGTTCCGTGGTCATTAGTAAATTTTGAGGAATCTATAAAAAATCCAATGAACTATTTTGTTTGCGCTAAACTGGATTATGAAATTCTAGGTTATGCAGGAATGTATGCTATTGAAGACGAAGGATATGTATACAACATTGCGGTTACCAAACCTTTTCGTGGGCAAGGGATAGCTAAAGCAATGATTGATAATTTAATTCATCATTCAAAAGTTTTAAATTTAAAGTTTTTATCTCTTGAAGTTAGACAATCCAACGGTGCGGCAATTCATCTTTATGAAAAATATGGGTTTGAAAGCTGTGGAGTGAGAAAAAACTTTTATACCTATCCCACAGAAAACGCCTTAATCATGACGCTCCATTTTTTGGAAAAGTAAATTTATTTTTGGATAGGATAAGCAAAATAAATATTACATGTAAAATTTGAGTGCACATAAGTGCACTCATTTAAATTTAATTTTTAATAATATAGAACAAAAAAATCTTGACAAGCAGAAAAAATAGGTATATTATGATAAATGCCTCTTGGCAAATTTATTTTTTAAGGAGTGTGAGTTTTTATGTTTTATAATCTTTTACCATCAAAGTTGAAAGAATTTGGACAACTAGGAACAGACGCAGCCACGAGATTTATTAAAAATTACACTTATGATTACTATAAAGAAATTGCACGAACAAATTACACTATCGAAGATAAAAGAAAAATCATGAGTATTGCAAATAAACTCGGCGAGCAAGATTTCAAGGATTTGCAAAAAAATTATATTTCCAAATTTCAAGAATTGGAAAATCCGAATAATGACGAAGATCTTTTTTATAGTGAAACCTACAATAAATGGGATGATTTAGCAAAGGATCTGATTGAAAAGTCTGACAGTGGACAGTCTGCTCTTGCGAAACTTGCTAAAAATCTTTCTCCTGTGGAAACTTCCTGGTTTAAAGATTGTTATGATAAAATTTGTGCGGACAAACAAAAGACGCTTAACAAATTGGAGGGATTTGAAAGATCTATATCAAGATGCGATAATTCTGACAAGCTACTTGACCTATATGCTGACGCAAGGAAGAAAATTAAGAAATTTAAAAAAAGTGCGGAAGTATTCACTAATGTTTATTTGAAACATATACTAGGTCAAAAAGCAAAAACTGAGAACGATATTGGTTTACTTAAACCTATCGAGATTTTGAAATTTTATTTTTTCAAGATTACCGTAACTCAAACAGATGAAAACAATCAAAAGACTAAGGGGTTGATTAATAAATTATGTAAAAATACTCAAAATTATTTTCTAAACTTGATGAAGCAACGACAGAAAGAAATAGAAGAAGCAAAAAATGAAAGTAAACAAAAAGAAAGTTAAGGATGGTCACAAACTATTTTGAATTATTTTTCTGATTCAAATTCTTTCAAAATTTTTTGTTTTGATTTCAATTTAGCTTTTGAAACTTCAATTAAATTATTAAACCTTTCGGGCATAGAGTTTTTAAGGATTGTGTATCGAGATTGGATATTTGTAAATTCCTGCAAATCAGTTGAAATGTTAGGACTATCAAATTTCAGGGGAGATTCACCATCTTTTGTCGAAGAAGGGTTATATCTAAACAGTGGCCAGTATCCGGATGATACGGCCATTTTTGCCGCCAAAAGTGAGTTTTTCATACCGCCTTTTATACCATGATTTATGCAAGGGGCGTAAGCTATTATAATTGAAGGTCCTTTATGATTTTCAGCTTCAATAAATGCTTTTAAACATTGTGAGAAGTTTGCTCCTAATGAAACTTGAGCAACATATGCGCCCGGATAATTCATAGCCATTGCGGCTAGGTCTTTTTTAGGAGTTGATTTTCCTATTGCAGCAAACTGAGCCACGGCCCCTGCTGGAGTTGCCTTTGAAGCTTGACCGCCGGTGTTAGAGTAAACTTCTGTGTCAAAGACTAGAATATTTACGTCCATTTGGGAAGCGAGAACATGATCAAGTCCGCCATATCCTATATCGTAAGCCCAACCGTCTCCTCCAAAAATCCAAACTGACTTTTTCGATAGATTGTCTTTGTTTTTTATTATATAGTTTTTTGTTTCCGAGGAGATATCCGTAATTGGATTTGAAGTAAGATAGTTTACCAAGTTTTCAGAGTCGATTTGATTTTCACAGGAATTCTCAAAACTCAAGATATATTTTTTACAATAATCTTTGAGAGTGTTATCTGTGGTGGAGCTTTCTATTTCTTTTATTTTATCAATCAAGGGATTTCTCAAATACTTTTGAGCAAGTGCTATTCCGAATCCGAATTCAGCATTGTCTTCAAAAAGTGAGTTATGCCATGCGGGACCTTTCCCGTGAACGGTGGTGTATGCAGTAGAGGGGAATGATGCGGCCCATATTGAAGAGCATCCGGTTGCATTTGCTATTATCATTTGCGTACCAAAAAGCTGCGTTGCTAATTTAGCGTATGGAGTCTCTCCGCATCCGGCACAGGCCCCTGAAAATTCCAGCAGTGGTTTTCTAAATTGACTTCCTTTAACCGTTGACTTTTTAAATTTATCTAGTATTTCGGGTTTAGTATCTAAACTTTGTGAATAATCGAAAGCGGTTTGAGCAACTATCTCAGAAGAGAACTCTTTCATTTCAAGTGCTTTTTTGCCTTTCATTCCTGGACAAATTTCCACGCAGTTTCCGCAACCTGTGCAGTCCCTCACAGAAATTGAAACGGAAAAGTTCAAATCCTTAGCTCCGTTCATTTTTTTATATTTCATTGAAGTTGGAGCATCGGTAGTTTCTTGTTGGTTCATTACGGAAGGTCTTATCACTGCGTGAGGGCAAACATACGAACATAAATTGCACTCTATACAGTTTCCTGGTTTCCAAGAAGGTACGAAAGCTGATATATTTCTCTTTTCACACGCAGAAGAACCCAACGGAACACTTCCATCCGCATAGGGCAAAAAAGCGGAAACTGGCAGATCGTTGCCGTTTAATTTATTTACAGGATTTACTATATTTTTGACGTAATTTTCTAATTCTTTATTTTGGATATTTTGGTTTAAATTATCATCATTGACATCATCTTTGACGTTCTCCCAAGACTTCGGTACTACAAACTCTCTAACTCTTTTCATTCCTTCTTCAGCACATTTGAAATTGATATTAACGGTTTCTATGCCCTTTTTGGAGTAAGATTTTGTGATGTACTCTTTGATTAAATTCAAGGCTTTTTCGGGCTCGAAGATATTAGTTATTTTGAAAAATGCGGCTTGAAGTGCTGTGTTTACTCTGCCACCCAGACCTAAGGTTCGGCTTATCTCTGCGGCGTCAAGGATGTAAAACTTTATATTTTTTTGAGACAGTATTCTTTTCATGTTTGCAGGCAATTGTTTTTCTAGTTCTGAGTCATCCCAAGAACAATTTAGCAAAAATTTTCCACCGGGTTTTAAGTCTTTTAGAAGATCATATTTATATACGTAACTGGAAGCATGACAGGCCAAGAAATCGGCTTTTTGGACGTAATAAGTGGACTTTATGGGTTTATTTCCAAATCTTAAATGAGAAATTGTTGTACCGCCGGATTTTTTGGAGTCGTAGGAAAAGAAACCTTGAACGTATAAATCGGTGTTATCGCCGATAATTTTTATGGTGTTTTTAGAAGCACCGACTGTGCCGTCTGAACCAACTCCCCAAAATTTACAGGAATAAGTTCCTTGAGGAATCGTATTGATGTTTGAAGATACGCTCAAAGAAAGGTGAGTTACATCGTCGTTGATTCCGACCGTAAATATTTTTTTAGGGGAAGTGCTATCCATATTTTCAAACACAGCCATTATTTGATCAGGAGTAGTATTTTTTGAAGCCAGGCCGTATCTTCCTGAAAAAACTTTAAGCGTATGAGTTTTAAAGTCTTTTACTGCATTAAGGACATCTAAGTAGAGCGGTTCTCCACTCGACCCACATTCTTTAGTGCGATCCAAAACAGAAATTTTTTCTACGCTTTCAGGTATTGAGTTTAGTAAATGTTTTGCAGAAAAAGGGCGGTAAAGTCTAACTTTTAAAACTCCTACTTTCTCTCCCTTATCCATTAGATAGTCAACGGTTTCCTCAATAGTTTCGCAAACAGATCCCATAGCTATAATTATTTTTTTTGCGTCCGGTGAACCGTAGTACTCAAAAGGTTTATAGTTGGTGTGGTATCTTTCGTTTATTTGTTCCATGTAGTTTTCTACGATATTTACAGCTTCCAAGTAGTTTTTGTTGGTAGTCTCTCGATTTTGAAAAAAGACGTCATCGTTTTGAGCCGTCCCGCGCATCACAGGATGGCTAGGGTTTAAGCCACGGCTTTTAAATTTCTCTACTGCTTTCCAATCTACTAATTGTTTTAAGTCTTCGTAGCTGGGAAGATTTATTTTTTGAATTTCATGGGAAGTTCTAAATCCATCAAAGAAATGGAGAAAAGGAATACTACTTTTTATACTGCTCAAGTGAGCAATAGCGGCCATATGGGCTACTTCTTGAGGACTATTTGAGCATAACATGGCATATCCAGTTTGTCTGCAAGCGTAAACATCTGAATGGTCTCCAAAAATAGATAGTGCATGTGTAGCGATGCTTCTAGCTGCTACGTGGATGACATTCGGCAACAACTCACCTGCTATTTTGTACATATTTGGAATCATGAGAAGTAATCCCTGTGAGGAAGTAAAAGTAGTGGCTAAAGCTCCGGCAGATAGTGCTCCGTGAATAGCTCCGGCCGCTCCGGCTTCAGACTGCATTTGAGCCACTTGGACGCTTGAGCCAAAAATATTTTTCTTATTGCCACAAGAAAATTTATCCATCTGGTCTGCCATCACGGACGATGGGGTAATAGGATAGATAGCAGCAACCTCAGTAAATGCGTAAGCAACATAAGCGGCTGCAGAGTTGCCATCCATGGTGGTGGTTAGTTTTGATTGCATATTTATTACAACTCCTTAAGTGGTTATTAATAAGCTTTGGCCCAATAAACAACGTATTTAGGTTTATTTCCGCAGCATAGGCAGCGACTTCCTTCAGATGGTGTTTCCTCAATAATACATCTTGAAGTGAAGGCGGTTTTTTCTTTTATTGTTTTTTCGCACTCAGCGCTTCCGCACCAAGGCGCCTTTATCAACCCGATTTTTTCTTGTGAAATTTTTTCAAATTCTTTTTCATTTTGCGCAGTGTACGTCATGCTTTGACGTCTTTCTAGGGCCTTTTGATACATACCTTCATGAACGTCCTGAAGTAGTTTAATAACAGTATCTTCGAGTGAATCAAGAGAAACTTTTATTTTTTCAAGGTTGTCACGACGCACTATAACGCATTCATTGTTTTGGATATCTCTTGGTCCAAGCTCAAGTCTTAAGGGGACGCCTCGCATTTCATACTCAGAAAATTTCCATCCAGGACTCTTATCAGATTTATCAATTTGCACTCTACACACTGAATTCAAAGTATTAAGTATTTCCTCTGCCTTTTCAATAACTCCGGGTTTGTGCATTGCAACAGGTACGATAATAACTTGAATAGGTGCAACCGCAGGAGGTAAGACCAAGCCTCTGTTATCTCCGTGAGTCATTATTATTCCACCTATCAAGCGAGTTGAGCTGCCCCAAGAAGTTTGATACACGTATTCTTGTTCGTTATTCCGATTTTGGAATGAAATATTAAATGCTTTAGCAAAACCATTCCCAAAGTAGTGGCTCGTGCCGGACTGCAAAGCTTTACCGTCGTGCATTAATGCCTCTATGGTATAAGTTATCTCTGCACCTGCAAACTTTTCGCTTTCGGTTTTTCTTCCCTTTATGACGGGTATCGCCAGATACTCTTCGCAGAAGTTTGCATAGACCTCCAACATTTGTTTAGTTTCTTTCATAGCTTCTTCAGCGGTTTCATGGATGGTATGGCCCTCTTGCCAGTGGAACTCAACCGATCTTAAAAATGGACGAGTAGTTTTTTCCCATCTTACAACGCTGCACCACTGGTTATAAAGTTTTGGTAAATCTCTCCAGGAATGAACTTTATTTGCATAATGTTCGCAAAATAGCGTTTCTGAGGTCGGACGGATACAATATCTTTCCTGAAGTTTTTGAGAGCCGCCGTGAGTAACCCAAGCTACTTCTGGTGCAAAGCCTTCTATATGATCTTTCTCTTTTTGAAGCAAACTTTCGGGAATTAGAAGTGGCATTGAAACATTTTGATGTCCCAATTTTTTAAACATCTTATCAAGAATGGAGACCATGTTTTCCCAAAGAGCATATCCATAGGGCTGAATTACCATACAACCCCGAACACATGAATAATCCATCAATTCGGCTTTCTGGACTATATCCGTGTACCATTTAGCAAAATCTTCTTCCATTGAAGTGATTTCTTCTACCATCTTTTTTTGCTTATCCATTTAGTAATCACACTTTCCTATTTTTTATTGAGTTTTTAAGTATAACCATTATACATCTCTTGCAGGAATTTTCAAACACCATATGTAGCTTAAAACCATTAAAAACAAAAACCGAAATGGAGTAAAAAAGAGAAAAGCAGGTAGATAGCAAAGAAAACCGAAGCTTTATCCGAAACAAATTAAATTTATCTTGACATTTACCATCATGCAGTGGTAAACTCTAAAGTGCTAAGAATTTTTATAAAAAATAGGAGGAATGAAGATGTCTACATACATGCCAAAATCTGGCTCTGTTGAGCGTAAATGGTATATTATAGACGCAGCCGGCAAACCGCTGGGAAGAATAGCGGTTCAAGCGGCAAATTTACTTCGCGGAAAGCACAAACCGACTTTTGCACCACACGTTGATTGCGGAGATCATGTTATAGTGCTTAATTGCGATAAAGCCGTACTTACGGGAAAGAAATTGACCCAAAAGTATTACTATCGTCATACAGGTTACGTTGGTAATCTAAAGAGCATAAGATACGATGCTTTGATGAAAACTCGCCCTGAAAAAGCAATGGAGCTGGCAGTTAAGGGAATGCTTCAGAAAAACTCTCTCGGACGTCAACAAATTGTTAGATTGCGTGCGGTTGTGGGTTCTCAACATAAGCATGAAGCTCAGAAACCTGAGTTATGGAAAGATTTGGAGGGGAATAGATAATGTACGAAAAAAGTCCGTTTTTTTATGGCACGGGAAGAAGGAAAAAGTCAGTTGCTCGTGTAAGAATGTACAAAGGTACTGGTAAGATTCAAGTAAACGGCAGAAGCATTGATGAGTATTTCGGACTTGAAACTTTAAAAGTTATAGTTCGTCAGCCTCTCTTGCTAACTGAAAGTGAAGGCAAATTTGATATCGTTTGTAATGTTACAGGCGGAGGAGTTTCAGGTCAAGCAGGTGCAATTAGACATGGTATTTCTCGTGCACTTCTTAAGTTTGATGCTGAAAAGCTTAAATTACCTTTGAAAAAATCTGGGTTCTTAACCCGCGATCCTCGTATGAAAGAGCGCAAAAAATACGGTCTTAAGAAAGCTAGAAAGGCTCCGCAGTTCTCAAAGAGATAGTATTTTTCTTGAAGGGTGGATCTATGGGACTTTTAGTTTTTTCAACGAATTGGTCCTAATCTTTTATGAATGACTACGTTATAGTAACAGATTCTACAGCAGACTTACCTCGCCAAGTATCCACTGAATTGGGGATACAAGTAATCCCGATGAAGTACGTGATAGATGATCATGTCTATTTAGATTTAGATGTCAACACCGAGGAGTTTTATAAATTTCTCAGAGAAAAAAAGCTTCCTTCAACGACTCAAATAAACACTCAAGAATTTGTAGATTTTTTTTCAACTTATTTGGAACAGGGCAAGGACGTAATTTATATAGGTTTTTCGGGTGCTTTGAGCGGTACCTATAATAATGCTTTGAGAGCTTGTGAAGAACTTTTAAGACAGTTCCCTGAGAGAAAGATTAGAATACTGGATTCTAAGTCAGCGTCCATTGGACAGGGATTGTTAGTTTATCATGCAGCTTTGAAAAAGAAGCAAGATATGAGTATAGAAGAGCTTAGCGAGTGGGTTGAAATTAATAAACTTAAGTGTTGTCATTGGTTCATAGTAGATGACTTGTATCACTTGAAAAGGGGAGGAAGAATTTCTCCTACGGTTGCGGTGGTTGGTAGTATACTGAGTGTTAAGCCGATTCTTAAGTTAGACAATGAAGGAAAACTTTCTATTTCTGACCGAATGAGGGGGCGGCGAAAGGCTTTTGATTCTATAATTTCAAAAGTTGCAAACTTGAATCCTAGTGTTCATAATCAAACTTTGATAGTTGGGCATGGAGGATGTTTAGAAGACGCTCAGTATGCAGTGCGTAGACTGAAAGAAGAATTTGGAGCAAGTGAAGTTATTGTTACAAGTATAGGTCCCGTGATAGGCACTCATACAGGCCCCGGAGCTTTGGCATTGGTATTCATGAATGATCATAGATAAAAATAGATATAAGAGGAGGAACTTAGTTTTATGCCAAATATAAAATCTGCAAAAAAAAGAGTTAGAGTTTCGAGAACAAGAAATGAAAGAAATAAAGCTTACAAATCTTCACTTAGAACTCTGATCAAGAATGCATTGAACGCAACTGAAAACAACAAAACTACAGCTGTTAGGGCTGCGATTCAAAAAATTGACCAAGCTGTTTCTAAGGGCATTATGCATAAAAACACTGCAGCAAGAAGAAAATCTGCAATTGTTCGCAAGAGCGTGATTTAAGCTATTTTATCAAACACCCATAAAGGGTGTTTGTGTTAGTTTAATAAAGATATACTATTCAGGAGGAATAGAAATATATGCGCAAAAGATTAGCATCTTTTTTAATGGCAACTTTATTTATGACTGGTACTGTTCTTGGATCAAAAGTTAAAGCATCATCAACTGGAAAGTTGAGTTTGGGGGATATCAGTTCGTCTTCAAGTAAACACGAAGATATAGGTTGTAGAAGAATTTTTATTTCGAATCAGCTCCAGAAGATCGAAAAGCATATTTTTGAAGAAATAAATATTCAAGATTATCTTATAGAAGCTTTGGAAAAATCTTCTGAAGACCCGAATTTTCGCCGACCTATATTTGGTATGATTAAAGACAAGACAGTTATCAATTTTTTAGATTTATCTAGGAAATTATTGTTTAATGAGATTATCGGAGTGATTTTTGAATCTCACAGATTTGACAATAAGAATTATATGGTAGATCAAGATATGATTAAGTTAGTTATGAATAATTTTGCTCAAGGGTTAACATGTGATAATTGTAAAAGGTTCGCAAAAAAACTGCGCGAGGATACAACTTGGTTAAAAAACATGATTAAGCTTGATTTGATTAAAGCATTGAATTTCAAATTAGATGGTGGGTATGTTGTGCCACTTAGGATCATTTATGGAGCTCCTGATGTTAGATTTTAACAGCTGATTTTTATCTTTAAGCCGTGCATTTTTCTATGTACGGTCTTTTTTTATAGGGTTGTGTGTAAATTTAAATATAAAATATCCCCATGTTGTGTTTGAACATGGGGAGCGAGTGTACTATCAAACTATTATTTATTATTACGTAATTTTTCAATTTGTTCGTTAACGTCACTCACATATAAAGTGATATCGCTGTACATCTTGGTTGAACTTTTATTCAAACGTTGTTGAATTGCATCGTTAGCAATGTCGTAAATATCCGCACCAGTGCAACCTCTGAGAGGTCCTACGAAGTTTTCAACGAATTCATCAAGAGACATTTGTCCTTCTAATTTGAATCCAGAGAAGGTCACTTTTAGAATCTTACGAATTCCATCTTCCTGAGGTTTAGCTACTTCACATTTTGGTTTTAGACGTCCAGCTCTTCTAATCGCACTGTCAACCGCTTCTAAGAGATTTGTAGTTGCAGTAACTAAAACATTATCTTTTGGTTTAAGATCATCTAACAGTCCGAGCATAGCGGTAGTCAATTTATTTGTCTTCTCAGCCGTGCGTTGGGAGCAGATAGCATCAATTTCGTCGAGTATTAATATTGCCGGTCCATCGTCAGGTCCAAGTGAAGCTCCTAGGGTTTTAGCTTCAGAAAACGCATTTGTTAACTTTTCAACTGCTTGTTCTTCAGTTCCACCTGGTCTAACTAATACTACTGGTAACTTTTCAGCAGCAGCAATTGCTCGTAATCCGGTTGTTTTTCCCACACCTGGTGCACCGTAAAAAATGATTCCTTTAGGTAGGTCACCTTTATTGGTTTTACGGTATTCGCGGTAAAGGTTGATCATATTACGAAGATCTGAAATCATTTTTTCGTTTCCGCCAATAACGTCATCAAGTGTCAACAAACCACTTCTAAGCATTGTCAACAATTGTTCGAAGTTACTC
>CAKVBG010000027.1 GCA_934725345.1 uncultured Eubacteriales bacterium | reverse complement strand
TCGGTCACAGACAATTGTATTCTAAAGTACAGATCGAGAAAATATCCTTCTAATTATGATAAAAGTCAAGGTTTTTAATTTGAGTTCCGGAGAGATACTTGGTTTTGAAATACGCGGTCATGCAGGGTACGACAAAGTTGGTAAGGATATAGTCTGCGCAGCAGTATCATCCGCGGCTTATATGGCTTTGAATACTTTAACAACAGTAATCAAAGTACACTGTGATTCAGAAATAAACGAGCGCGTAGGAGTTATGAGGTTTCAGGTTGAACCCAAAGCTATTGATAGCGGCAAGGTTATTTTGGAAGGACTCAGATTACATCTGATAATGTTAGAAGAAGCTTATCCCAAAAATATATCGGTTAGTTATGAGGAGGTGCAAAACCTTGTTTAATATTAATCTTCAACTTTTTGCTCATAAAAAGGGAATGGGTTCGACTCGAAATGGACGTGATTCAGAATCCAAACGTTTAGGAGTTAAGCGTGCAGATGGGCAAATGGTAAGAGCAGGAAACATATTAGTAAAACAGCGCGGTACTAAGATTCATCCAGGCGTAAATGTTGGCCGTGGGTCTGATGATAGCTTGTTTGCTTTAATTGATGGAACTGTAAAGTTTGAGAGAATGGGCCGCGATCGTAAGTGCGTAAAAGTTTATGCTTGATTTGCATTAAATATATTGAACTTTACTTAAGTGTATCTTTTGGATAGGTCCACTTTTATTTTGAGTAATTATCATTTAAAAGCGTAAATTATTCAATTTATTTGAAAATAGGCGTAACATCGAGTAAAATGTATAAAATAATAAAGGGAGGTGCAGAAGAATGTTTGTAGACGTTGCAGAAATAGTTGTTAAAGCAGGTAACGGTGGAGATGGAGCTGTTTCGTTTCATAGAGATAAGTATACTGCAAATGGTGGTCCCGACGGAGGAAATGGCGGTGCTGGAGGTTCTATAATTTTCTTAGCTGATAGCAATTTATCCACTTTATCTAATTTTAGGTATAAGAAGAAATTCTTTGCCAAAAATGGACAAAATGGGTCATCAGGCAAAAAGAGCGGTAAAAAGGGAGAAGATTTAATTATTAAAGTGCCATTCGGTACGCTCCTAAAAGATGCCGAAACCGGGAAACTCCTACACGATGTTTCAAAGGAGGAGCCTTATGTTGTTTCCAAAGGAGGCCGTGGAGGCGCAGGAAACATGAATTTTTCAACTTCTGTTAGGCAATCGCCTAAATTTTCTAAACCTGGTGAAGAAGTAAAAGAAATTAGACTCAAACTTGAACTCAAACTTTTAGCCGATGTAGGATTAGTTGGGTATCCTAACGTGGGGAAGTCAACAATAATTTCGATGTGTAGTGAGGCTAAACCTCAAATTGCAAACTATCATTTTACAACTATTACTCCAAAACTAGGAGTCGTTAAGTATAACGCAGAAACTTCATTCGTTATGGCGGATATTCCGGGTCTTATTGAAGGCGCATGGAAGGGAATTGGACTGGGGCATGCGTTTTTAAGACATATTGAAAGGTGCAGAATGCTTGTCCATGTTGTAGACGTGTCGGGTAGTGAAGAAAGAGACCCTATAAATGATTTTAATAACATCAATGAGGAACTCAAAAAATTTAATCCTGAACTAGTTAAACGCCCGATGTTAGTAGTTGGTAATAAGAGTGATATTGCAGAAGAAAAGGACATACGTAGATTTAAGGAATACGTTGAAAGTAAAGGATATCCCTATATTTCCGTTTCCGCTTCCATCAATGAGGGTATTTCGAAGATGCTAGATATGATTGCTGAAAAATTAAGCACTTTGCCTCCAGCTTATTTGTTTACTCCAGATGCAGCCGACCCAGATGAACCGATAATAGATACTTTGGAAATCAAAAAAGAAAATGGTATTTATTATGTAAAAGCTCAATGGTTAGAAAAGTTGATAAAGTCGGTTAATTTCGATGATTACTACTCCATGAATTATTTTCAAAATTATATTTCTAAGGCGGGGTTATCGGAGAGTCTTAAAAAAGCCGGCATAAAACAAGGAGATACCGTAAACGTAGATGGAATAGAGTTTGAATTTTACGATTAATTACTATAATGAAATCAAACGGAGAAAGAAGATATTTAAATGGATAAAGTGTCGCAGATGAGTACACAAAAGCTAGCATTTTTAGGTGATGCAGTTTATGAATTACTAGTTCGCGAGAGGATAGTAACAGAAAGAGAAGGCAAAATAGGCGAACTTCATAATATTAAGGTTAGCAAGGTTTGTTGCGAGGCGCAGTCAGAGTTTTTTAAAAAATTAGAACCTCTATTTACCGAAGATGAACTTGCTATTTATAGACGTGGAAAAAATATTAGAAGCGGTAGAGTTCCAAAAAATGTTGAGCCTAATGTGTACTACTGTGCTACGGGGTTGGAAGCGGTTTTTGGATATCTCTACTTAAACCGTAAGATTTCACGAATAGAAGAATTTTTAAAAATAATGAATATTTGACAAAAATATTTCTCCAAAGAGCTTTATTTTGTAACGATATTTTTTGTTTTTTATTGACTTTACGTAAAAATTGTGATATAATAACATTGTATTCGGTAGTGTAGTGGCAAGAAGGTTTTTGCAGTGTTAGGGCCTTTATCTAGCGGTGTGAAAAACAAAACTTGAATTATGAAAGGATAGATTGACACATGGAAATTTTGACTTCTGCGTATTGTTTTTGTGATTTAATAAATAAGCTTGATGGTTTCTTTTCAAGTTTGAAAACTTGTATTGGCCGTTTGATTTAGTAGTAGTTATCGCAAAATTAATTGAAAGGAAGATTGTTTATGGATGGCGTTAAGGGCGCAGTAAGCAAAGCATGGAAGGACTGTGTAAGTTTCACAAAGCTTTTTACTTCGTTTTGTGGAGTAATTTCAGGTGGAATTGCACTGGTTAATGCGATTAAACCTTCAACTTTGCATGATTTACCTTTTACAAAGTCGGAGAGTGCAAAACAATAACTGGATATTAGCCTAGAAGCTTTCGAGCTTTTGGGTTATTTTATTTACTTGAGTATAGTTCATAGCATTTGAATAAAGCGCTTCGATTTTATCATGTACATTGCGGGCGAGGCTCAAATTATAGACTGCTTCTTTCAAGAATTCTTTTTGAATTTTGGTATTAAAATTTATTAGGTTTTTGAAATTATTTTTTTGGTTAAATCTTTGAGCATTAATTTTTTTGTATTCTATTCCTGGCTTACTCATTGAAAGCTGGAATAAATTTTTATTTTGCACGATTATTCCTATTTTTAAATCCTTTACAAATAAGGCCTGAAGGTGTTTTTCGGGTGCAAATGGCGACGGACAAGTTAGGATTTCGTGGTTTAGGTCAAGTGCATGTTTTCTTAAAAATTCCAAGATAAAGCTTCCGGTTATGCCATATTTGTCGTCGATGATATAAATTTTGTTGCAAAGTTCGGAGAGTGTTTTTTCTAGAAATACGTATCCATCAGGGGTTACCGAACTAATGAACCTTAGTTTTTCTGAAGGTCTTTCTAAGGTTGATTTTTTTATTATTTTTTTTGCAAATCGCTTACAAAACCCATTTAATTTTTCATAATTCAAACTATCAGATATAATTTTTGAAGTTGAATCGTATGCGCATCCGTAGGCTGAAAGATATTTTTTGGAAGTTGCATGATAAGCTGCATTTTCTTGGCACAGTTTTACTATTTCAGTTTCGTGAGATTTAAGTTTTTTTGTATCCCAATAAGTTCCTAGATTTATTATTTCATCTGAAATTCCGGGATATTTTGGATCAATGACGTGTGGTGCAGTGCCGTCAACGATACATTTTTTGTGAGCTGTTAAAATTACGGCATCAAGCGATTTTGGGTCTGAAGAGCAACGGATTATTTCTAGTGGAATTTTCTTTTTACAAGATTTTTCAGCCACTTTTTTCATTAATGTTGATTTGCCTGTTCCGGGGCCGCCCTTTAAAATATGGCAAAACCAGCCATCATTTGGATCGTATAGTTGATCAAACAAGGAAAAGAATCCTAAAGGGGTATTGGCTCCTAAAAAGAATTCTGGGGATTTAAAGTTATTTTTCATATGTAAATTCACTCCTTTTTCAGTATATTATGAATTTATCTGATTTACTGTTACGCTAATTTGGCTCCAAAATTGAAATAAAAAAAGGCAAGCTACTACTGCTTGCCTTGGGAGTCGTTATTTATTTTTTTAAGGAATTAAGTAATTCACGTGCCTCTTTCAGTCGTTTTAGATTTTGTTCAAACTCTTTGTATTCTTTAGACAATAGTATTTTTTTAGCTTGTTTTCTATTTTCAATTTTTGCAATAGCAGGATCTGTCTGCTTCTGCATCTTGTACTGTCTTTTTTCAACTAGCTCGAGGACTGCTTTAGCGTGTTCAAGAGTGTGTTTGAGTTTATTTGTATATTTGTGGTGATCCTGTACTTTAAGGCGTTTTTTCTCTTTACTTGGCAAATGTTTATTTATTAATTTTGATACCTTTTCAATGTTTTTAGCCACATCCGTTATAAGGTTTATTGCTCTTATTAAATCTTTATTGTCGGATTTTCGTTGTTTGTTTTCGATGACGTAGCTCAAATCGTGTGTGATAATATATAAGTTACTAGCACGGTCATTCCAGCGGATTAAAAAATCATTTACCTCTTCAATCATAGATTCAATGTTTTCTTTGATTTCTTCTTTTTGTTTATCGGTCAATTTAAAACTATATTCTTCTGTTTCTGCAAATGTTTTATCGAGCTTATATTCGTTGGCTGATACATCCTTGCCCTTTTTGATTTCTCCTAAGATATTTTTTATTGCCTTTAAGAGCAGTATAGGCTTTATAATCATCGATTGCAGATTGGCCGTTCCTCCTTTTGCGTTGCCTACAGTGTTACCATCAGGTGCCCCGCTTAATCTTCGGGCACATGACATTCTGTCTATTTTTGATTTCTCCAATAGTCTTATAGAACTCTCGGCATTTTTTTCATTTCATTGGGAAGAAAATATGAATATACTAATTTAGTAGATAATGAGTTGGAAGAAGCAATCGTTGCTGATACTCTATTGCTGAAATCGATCATAGAATTGGCTATGTCTTTTAATTTTATAGATTTACCAGATTTTTTATATTTAAATTTAACTAATGGTATCATTTCATTTACCTCCTATTTTTAATTAAAATTATCATTCTCTTCTGATTTTTTTATATATAAATTAATACGGCAGCGCCCAATAACAACTTTTTGAACACTACCGGCATTATACAGTTTATTTTATGAAATGTCAATAAAAATATTTTAAGTTTTAGTCTAAATATGTTCTATTGCATATTTCTAATATTTTTTGTTTTAGGTTATGGAGATCTTCTTTCACGAATACTTTTTGAATGGGATTGCGTAGCAACGAGGCGGGATGAATAGTGGGCATCATCCAGATTTTTTTCTTTTTATAAAACACACCATGTTGTTTAGTTATCTTAATAGAAGGATCAATAATTTTGTTTGCAGCGATTCTTCCCACTGCCACTATAATTTTAGGTTTAATAAGCATAACTTGATTCCTAAGCCAATCAATACAAGAATCTTGTTCTTCTGGTAGAGGATCCCTATTATGAGGAGGTCGGCATTTAACTATATTTGCTATGTAGATGTTTTTATTTCTGTAAAGATCTATTTCTGCAAGCATAGAGTCAAGTAGTTTTCCTGATCTCCCAACAAAAGGTTCTGCCAATAAATCTTCTCGTTCTCCGGGGCCTTCTCCAATTAACATAACTTCAGCATTTCGGTTTCCACAGCCAAAAACTACATTTGTCCGCTGAGCACAAAGCTCACATTTTTTGCATTTTAAGCATTCTTCTTTGAGTGTTTCCCATGAGTCGTACATGTCATCATTCCTTTCTTTTGTTTTTTAATCTAGACGTTAAATCTGAACAACACTACATCGCCATCTTGCATGATATATTCTTTACCTTCTGACCTAACTAACCCCTTTTCTTTGGCGGCAGCAATAGAACCACAAGAAATTAAGTTTTCAAAAGAAATAACTTCTGCTCGAATAAATCCGCGTTCAAAATCTGAGTGAATTTTTCCAGCTGCTTGGGGTGCTTTAGTGCCCTTTGAAATGGTCCAAGCTCTAACTTCTGGTTTGCCGGCAGTGAGGTAAGATATCAAACCTAACAGTTTGTAGCAAGCGCAGACCAATCTATCTAATCCGGAACTTTCAAGTCCCATATCAGCTAAGAAAATATTTTTTTCTTCATCGTCCATTTCAGAAATTTGAGACTCAAAGTCTGCACATATAGGTAGCACTTCTGAATTTTCAAGATTAGAAATCTGCTTAACCTGCGAATAAAATGGGTTTTTTTCTATATCTTTCATAAAATCTTTTTCAGATAAGTTGGCAGCATATATAGTGGGTTTAAAAGTAAGTAAGTTAAGAGTATCAAGATATTCTTTTTCTTCCGCGGACCATTTTTGGGATTTAATAAGCATATTGTTTGAAAGAACCTCGTAAGCCTTTTTGCATGTTTCCAACTCTTCAAGATATTTTTTATCGGACTTCAAAAGTTTGTTTATTTTTTCCATACGTTTCTCAAGGAGCTCCATATCGGAAAATATCAGTTCCATGTTAATGATTTCAATATCACTTTTAGGGTTTACTTGGTTATTAACATGTATGATATTTTCGTTTTCAAAGCATCGTACCACATGAACTATAGCATCTGTTTCGCGAATATTAGCTAAGAATTTATTGCCGAGTCCCTCGCCTTTGGATGCCCCCTGAACGAGCCCTGCTATATCAACAAATTCAATTGTGGCATGGGTTACTTTTTCAGGAGAATAAATTTCGGCTAATTTATTAAGTCTTTCATCAGGAACGGCAACTATTCCCACGTTTGGCTCGATAGTACAGAAGGGGTAATTCGCACATACTGCTCCGGCATTTGTGATTGCATTAAACAAGGTACTTTTGCCTACATTCGGCAAACCTACTATTCCAATTTTCATATAAGTGAACCTCCGTTAAAATTATGATTGTACGGATAAATAATAAGCTTTTGGGGAATTTTTATCAATTACATAAAAGAAATATTTACACATAAAATGAAATTTTTCAAAAAAACTGTGATTTTTTGATAAAAATATTTACAAATTATATATATATGATATAATAATACAAAAACATATTGTTTTTTAGTTGATTTGAATAAAAAGGGGGAATGAATATTTTTAATGTTAGAAAAAATAATTTTGAATGGGAGGAGAACTAAATGAAAAAACAAAATATCTTTAAATTCTTAGCTTTTTTATTGAGCTTTATTTTTTCAACTAGCTTTATGGGAGTAGGTGTATCGGGGTTTAATGATTACACGCATTCATATATTACTAGGTCGAGTTTGAAAAAAGTAAAGGAGTTTACTGAAAAATCAAATGATACTTTTAGTAGTAAAGAAAATCAACTCATTGATGAAATTTCAGGTAAGTATAAGGAACATATTATAAAATATAGTTTACAACCCGATATTGATGAAAATCAAGGAGGTTATAAAAAACATTTCTATAATCCTGTTACCGAGAAAAATTACATGGGAGAAAAAGATAAAACTGCACTTACAAAGTGTCTATCTCACTATAATGCAGGAATAGAAGCTTTCAAACAAAATAATAAATCTTTGGCATATGAAGAGTTAGGTAGGTCCATACACTTTATGGAAGACCTAAGTGCTTGCGTACATACAGGTTATGACTGTGTGATGGACTCTGTAGTCAAACTTCCGATGCATGTTGAGTTTGAAAAAGTCTGCGATAACATAAGGCAGGAATGTAAGGTAAATATTCCACTGGAAAATTTAAATTACTACTATAATAACAGTCTTGAGGATATGGCAAAATCTTTAGCCGTATTATCTATGGATAACTTTTATAGACTTGAAAATGTATCTTACGACAACCATAGTCGCGACCTAGCCTATAACTGCATTACCAATTCACTCAAAGCAGTGCCGGGCTTAATGCTCTTATTTGTTAGAGATGCTGCTAACTCAAGTAATATATAAAAACAGGAGGTATAGATATGAAAAAATTTGGTAAGTGTTTTAAATATTTAATTTTTGCTTTGTGTGTTTTTTGCTGCGGGGCTTTTACTAAGGCCTTTGCAGATAGTACTTCAGAAACTAAGTCTCAAACTTCAAGTTTAAATAAAGGTAGGATAGTTTCTTCGAAATATCTGGACGTTGATAACATTACTATGAATCCTGAGGTTGAAGTTCCTTCTGAAACTGGGGACAAGCTATATAAAAGAAATGTTGTAGCTAAAAAGGACTTAAAAAAAATAGATAAAGATTCAGAATGGAATTCCCTGGCTTCTATAAGTTTGGACGTCACGTTTACATACGATAAAAAATCTTTTGTTAAAATACAAAACTCAGGTGATCTCAAATCAGATAAAAATAACACCAAGGCCTGGAAAGTAAGAACTACAACTGAGGTGTTCCCAGGAAAAGATGTTTGTCTCGTATCGGATAGATATGCAGTTTACAAAAATTCAAGCTTAGGCGTTGGAGATTACCTCATGGATGGCCATATAGATTTATTGTGTTCTAACCGTGGAGAAATAGGTGTGAACACGGAACTTTGCTAATTTTGAGGAGGGATATTTGATGAAATTACAATTTAAAAAATTAATACAATTTACTTTTTTATTAGGATTGATTTTTTGTCCACTTAAAGCTAGTGCTTTGAATTCCCTTTCCGCAGGAGAAATAATATCTTACAGCAGATATAACATGGGTGAAGAATTGCCGTCTGGTCTTGACAAAAGTGAAACCGTGTGTGTAAAGGGTTTCGAATTTCCGGGAGAACTAAGCAAGTGTGATTTTAAACACCTGAAGGTTGTGAGAGATATTGTTTTTGTGGAGAAATCTTCTAGAGAAACAGTAGCATCTATTGTTTTTGAGGTAAACTTCAGGTATAACCAAAATACTCGCCATGCGCAATGCTTGAGTTGTTATCACGACTCTAAAATTTTTAACAATTCTTACACTGCTAAAACTTTTTCTCGTCCGGCAAACAAAAACACAGAACTTGGTTCAGCACTGATGAGATATGAACTGAAGGACTTAAATAATAAGATATTCAATGAATCGAAAGAAGTAGATGAGGACTATAAAGGAAAAATTCAATTTCAGTCTTTGGAAAAGTTTAATGTATAAATTCATATTTAATAAAAATTGTATAATTTAAGTCACAAAATTGTATTATATTCCGAAATACAATTAATGCCTACATTCTAATTGCAATTATCTTTAAAATGTGGTATTTTAAAATTGTAGGTGGACGTTTAGCTCAGCTGGTAGAGCATTCGCTTGACGTGCGAAGGGTCAGCGGTTCAAGTCCGTTAACGTCCACCAGGAATAATAGTTTATCGATTACTTATGACCACGCAGGATATGCGTGGTTTAATTAAAAAATAGAGTTAAAGAGAGGACACTTTGGTGACTTTTAGTGTTATAACATTTGGCTGTAAAGTAAATCAGGGGGAAAGTGAGAATATAATCTCTGCCATGATGGAAAGAGGTTATACTTTTTTGGACTCAAATTCCAAGGCAGATATTTCTATAATAAACTCTTGCACTGTAACTGCGGAAAGCGATAGAAAGCTTAGACAGTTTATCCATAAGGTTAGAAGAGAAAGTCCAAATGCCATAATAGTTTTAACTGGATGTATGCCGCAAGCTTTTCCGGAGGTTGCTGCGAAGTTGAGTGACGTTCAGATAGTAGTAGGAAACCAAAATAAACAGTTGATACCTCAATTAATTGAAGAGTATATAGAAAATCAAAAGAACATATTTTCAGTGAATGATATAAGCAATCTGAAGGTTTTCGAGGACAGGCCTCAAAATTTTTTTAGCGGTCGATTCAGAGCATTTCTTAAAATTCAAGATGGATGTGATAGATTTTGCTCCTACTGTATAATACCGTATGCTCGCGGGAGGATAAGGTCTAAAACTCTGGAAAGTATAGAAAGAGATGCTATCTCTTTATCTCAAAACGGATACAAAGAAATAGTTTTAACAGGAATAAATCTTTCTTCATATGGAAAGGATTTAGGAATAACCTTAGAAAATGCAATTGAAAAAATATCTGATATTCCCGGAATAGAAAGAATTAGATTGGGGTCTTTGGAGCCGGATTTGGTCACGCCGGAATTTGTGGAGTTTGTTTCCCGAGAAAACAAATTTTGTCCTCAATTTCATTTATCGCTACAAAGTGGTAGTGACGAAATTTTGCGAAAGATGAGGAGAAGATATACTAAAGCTCAGTATCTAGAATTGGTAAAGTTAATTAGAAGTAAAATACCTAATGTTACTTTCACAACTGATTTTATGGTAGGTTTTCCAGGCGAAACAGATAAGCATTTTGAAGAATCTTTAGAATTAATTTCAGAAGTGAAATTTTTGAAAGTTCATGTTTTTCCGTACTCTCCAAGGCCGGGAACTATGGCTGCAGGTTTTGATAATCAAATTGAAAAATCGGTAAAAATAAATCGGGTTAGAAAAGCTATTGACATTTCTCATAAAAATAGTAAACTTATCTTGGATGGCTTTGTGAATTGTGAAATGAAAGTTCTATATGAAAATTTCGATAGTGGATTCTATAAGGGCCATACCATGAATTACATTCCTGTTAAAGTTGAGTCTGATATGGATATCAGAGGGCAAATATTGAGCACGACTTTAACACATAATACCGGTGAATGTTTTGAAGGAATTTTAACTAATTAGTGAAAGGTAGGAGATTAACTATGAATATCGTAACAGATTCAGAAACTACAGTTTTGGAGGTAGAAAATCCCAAAGCCGAGATTGAAAATTCTAAAGTGCCCGTAGTAGTGGATTTTTTTGCATCTTGGTGTGGTCCGTGCAAGATGATGAGCCCTGTAATTGAGAAAATCCATCAAAAATACGGCTCTGACTTGAAAGTAATAAAAGTAGATATTCAAAAACACGCTGATTTTGTAAAGGAACATCAGATTAAGGGAATACCAACTGTGCTATTTTTCAAGGATGGAAAAATAGTCGAGCGTGAAATGGGATTTATGTCGGAGAGTCAGTTGTGTGACATAATTGATAACCAATTACTGAAAAAAAGTGAAAATTTAGAAGTTGAAAACCCCCGATTAGAAATTGAAAGTTCCAAGGGTGCTTTGATGGTAGATTTCTTTGCCACCTGGTGTGGTCCATGCAAAATGATAAGCCCCGTGATTGAGAAAATTCACCAAAAATACGGCTCTGATTTGAAAGTGATTAAAGTGGATATTGACAAACACTCTGACCTAGTAAAAGAATTTAATATTCAGTCCGTGCCTACTGTTTTACTCTTCAAAGACGGAAAAGTTGTTGAACGCCAGGTAGGATTGGTATCTGAAATCAAACTCCGTGATATGATCGATACCAAGCTCATCTCAAAAAGTTAACAAGGAAAGATTAAAAGATGTTTGATTTAAATATAATAGGTGCAGGCCCGGCGGGACTTACTGCGGCAATATATGGCGCGCGAGCGGGTCTTTCGGTCAATGTTTGTGAAGAGAAAATTTATGGTGGACAATGCACTATGATAGAAAAACTTGAGAATTATCCTGGGTTTAAAAGTATTTCAGGTGCAGAATTTTCCAATAACCTTTATGAGCAAACTGAAAATTTTGGTGTAGAGTTTTCTTTTGGAAAAGTTGTTAAAGTAGACCTTGAAGATAAGAAAAAGAGCGTAACTTTAGAGGATGGTTCTGTTTTAGATTCAAAAACAGTTGTGATTTCTGGCGGTTTGAAACGCCGTAATTTGGGATGCCCGGGTGAAAAGGAGCTTATAGGCAAGGGAGTTTCTTATTGCGCTACCTGCGATGGAATGTTTTTTAAATCGAAAAAAGTTATCGTAGTTGGCGGAGGAAATACTGCTCTTCAGGACGCTCTTTATCTTTCCAATGTTTGTAGTGAAGTTACTATTGTTGTTAGGAAACCTAAGTTTAGGGGAGAAAAGTTCCTAGTAGACGCCGTGGAGAAAAAGGATAATATAAAAATAGAATTCGAGAGTGTAGTTAAGGAGATAAAAGGTGAAAACTGCGTAACAGGTGTGGATATAGAGCGAAAAGGCATGGAAACCCAGCACTTGGATGCAGACGGGATTTTTATCGCTATAGGTTACGAGCCGGATTTGGAAATGTATAAAAATCAAATAAAAACTGACGATAAAGGGTATTTTTTGGCTGATGAAAACTGCGAGACCAATATTCCGGGGGTTTACGTTGCTGGGGATTGCAGAAAAAAATTTTTAAGGCAAATAGTGACCGCTACGGCAGATGGAGCTGTTGCAGGAAGCCGTGCAGCTGAGTACGTCCTGAGTGCGGAATCCTAATTGATGTAGCTGAATTTAAAATGTATCTTCCAATTTAACAGTAGGTGCTGTGGTTGGAAGATTTTTTATTTCAATAAATTATTTTTGTTTCATAAATATATTGAACTTTAAGAATTTAAATGATATAATCTTCACAAAATAAAATTTAGCTAGAGATAATTGAGATATCTAAAGTAAATTTTTGTAAAATAATATGGGGATGGTGGTTGTCATGGCTAATTTATTCAAGAGAAAGATGCGGACTTCAAATAACTACGCAAGATATTGCTTTTTGTTAACGATTGCAGTCTTGTTTCTAGGGATGTTTTTTGCATTTAGAGCATTTGGAAAAACGTATCATAGTATAACTTTTTCGTTTAAATCGTTTGAAAATTTGAAAGTTGATGAAATTGCACAGATAAAAATTTCTAAATCCAATGGGAATTATCAAACAATTACCGGAGGGAAGATAAGCATTAAATCTGATGAAACGGTTAGATTTAGAATATTTCTAAAAGAAGGCTATGAAGCTGCTC
>CAKVBG010000026.1 GCA_934725345.1 uncultured Eubacteriales bacterium | reverse complement strand
CACAAAAGCTTACCAATTTTATTTGGTAAGCCAATTTTTTCTTTATTTAAGTTTTTAAAGTAAATTTAAATTCGAATAACGATTTCTATATTATTAAATCAATGCAATCCACTAATCTATCAAGTCTCGAGTGGACCATCAAGGGATTTCCATAAAAGTTATATATATCATCTATTTGTTTTTCATCGAAAAATCCCATCATCCCATTATAGTATAGAAATCTCCAAGGCTCTTCTCTTCGAAGCATAAAATAGTACGTATATAACTTTCTTGACTTAATCAAGTGGCGATAACTTGCACCCATGTAAAAACAAGCATCTAGCAAATGACCCTCCATCTCTTCGTTTGAACTATTTTCCAATATGCTATCATAAAGACACTCAAGTGAATTTTTAGCTCTTGTTACACATTCCTTAGTAATTGAAATTTCTGATTTTTTTCTACCAAAACTAATAGCATCATGAGCTTTGGAATCAACAAATCCTTCGGTAAAAATGCATGTCATAAGCAAACCAATTCTTTTATTTCTATCGAAGGTTTTAAAACTAGCATCCATTTCTTGAGTTAATTTTGTTACATATTCATCTTGGGCAAAGGTAGAAGAAGAAATACATCCCACCATCATAACTGACGATAACAAAGTAACTGTTAACCTCTTGAAATTTTTACTGAAATATTTTAAAAATTTCTCCACTATAATACCACTTTCTGTTTTTTAATCCATATAATCAGGTGCTTCAACATTCATAAGACAAAGTATATTCTTTATCATATTTCCCACACAACTGCAAAGCTCGAGTCTTGCATGGGTTAGTTCCTGATTTTCCGATACTATCTTACACGAAGAGTACCATTTATGAAAGAAATTCGCAAGAGTTATTGCATATCTAGTAATTTTACTCGAATCATAACTTTTCGATGATTTAATTATCTCCCTAGGATACAAAGCCATAAAGTATATTAGTTTCCTCTCCAAGTCCTCAACTAACAAACTCAAATCAGCGGGCTGGCTTGATTTATTATCCGCAAATTTTTTAAGAACACTGTTAATTCGTGCATGAGCGTACTGAACATAGTACACTGGATTCTGAGAGTTCTTAGCAACTGCTAAATCTAAGTCAAAATCCATACCGCTACCGGACTCCTGACTGTTGAAAATGAATCTTGCGGCGTCTGCTCCTACTTCTTCTATCAAATCTCTAAGCTGAACCGATTTACCACTGCGTTTACTCATTTTCACTACTTCACCATTTTTAACTAAACGCACTAGCTGAACTAATATAACGTGAAGTCGTTCTTTGTTGATACCGAGAGCTTCCATGGCACATTTCATTCGCTCAACATGACCATGATGGTCCGCACCCCAAATATCTATGCAGGTATCAAACCCACGTGTAATGAATTTATTGTAATGGTAAGCGATGTCGGCTGCAAAGTAAGTCGGAACACCATTGTTTCTGACCAATACCTCATCTTTTTCTGAACCAAACTCAGTAGCTTTATACCAGAGTGCATCTTCCTTTTTATACGTAAGGTTTTTTTGGTTCAATATGTTAATAATTTTATCCACTTCGCCATCTTGGTAAAGGTCACTTTCGTAAAACCAGTTATCATAAATGATTTTATATTTTTCTAAATCAGATTTCATTCTGTTTATATTTTTAGGGAGCGCAAAATCAACTAACGCTTTTTTTCTGGTCTCTTCGTCTTTATCGATATACTTATCTTTATGGATGTCAAAAAATTCTTGGGCTAATTCGGTAATGTCGTCCCCGTGATATGCGTTCTCTGGCATGGTAGCCGCAGACTCTCCTAAGCATATTTGCCTATATCTCACGTCCAATGACATACCAAATTTTTCAATTTGATTTCCCGCATTATTTACATAAAATTCTTTATAAACATCATATCCGGAGGTTTTAAGAATTTCTACCAAGCAGTCTCCTAATGCTCCAAGTCTGGCATTACCCATGTGCATAGGTCCGGTCGGATTAGCAGATATAAATTCAACCATTATTTTCTTACCTTTGCCCAAATCATTTTTACCATAACCTGATTTAAGCTCTAAAATTTGTTTCACAACATCAGAAAAGAACTTTTGAGAAAAAGAAAAATTTATAAACCCAGGACCTGCAACTTCAACTCTTTCTGCATATGTTCCCTCTAGATTTAAATTTGATACTATCATTTGAGCTATTTTGAAAGGTGGCAATTTAAATATCCTCGCACACATCAAAGCTGCATTTGAATACAAATCTCCATGCCCGGCATCAGTTGGAGGCTCAACCTCAAAATTAGGTAACTCCTTACAATCTATGCCTTGTTTACTGATGAGTTCTTTTAAACTGCACGATATCGCATCTTTTATTTTTAAGACTGCCTCTTCAAAAATATACATATATCATTCCTCATTTTATATTATTTTTTCTACTTCTATAGTAATATCAATCACACTCAAAAGATTGGCGTTTAAGCTTATTGAATATTTTACGTTTAACATTCCGCCGTCTTTATCGAGTTTATTATTAATGCTGTGAGTGTAAACAGACATAGTCAAAAGACCATACTCTGTGTAGTAAGGGCTATAATGTCTAACACCATTCTCAAGTATTATCTTCGTTTGATGTTTAGTGTTTTTGGTGAGAGTAACTAAGTTATTATTTTCAACCTTTATGATGCAAAAATTGTAACTGTCAGGATGCCCCTCATTACATTCCTTATAAACAATATACTTTTTATTATTCTTCTGAATGTAGCTTCCTCTATAGTCAATTTCTATGTTTTCCCTATTATCCACTGCATTTTGGATAGTTCTTATTTTTATTATATAGTTATCTCTAATTTTAATCCCTCCCTAAATTATTGAAACTCTTTCAATACTAAACTTTTCTTGTTTTCCCAAAAACAGCTGGGCATTTTTCAAAAAACTTTTTTCATCTCCGCTAACGCAGATTCTCAACCTAGGTTCTCCCACATGAGAACCACTTTCAAGTTGTTTTTGTTTGAGAGTAACCTGCAAAGATTTTGCAAGCTGTTCCCCGGAATTTATCAGATTAAGCTCATTACCAAAAATTTCTCTGATTACAGGCTCAACTATGGGATAGTGCGTGCAACCTAGAATAATCGTATCTACGTCTTGTTCTAGAAGCGGAGTTATGCATTCTTGGAGCGTGGACACTAAATTTTTATCTTGAACTGAAATATTACCGTTTTCTATGAGAGGTGCAAGCTGGGGGCAAGCTCTTTGCCAACAATGAATATTGCTATCAATCTTATTTAAGCATTTGATATAGGAGTTGCTTTCAATAGTTGCTCTAGTTGCCAACACACCTATCCTTCGATTAGACGTTTTCTGAGCCGCCTCTAAACATGAAGGCTCTATAACCCCTAAAACTTCTTCTCCCGATTTTGCTAAACTTAAGTAAGAACTGATAGTCCCACAGGCCGCTAGAATAATTTTTGTGTTGCAAGATTTTAGAAATTTTATATTCTGCTTGGCATACTCTATAATGGTTGATTTTGGTTTATCTCCATAGGGCATCCTGAGAGTATCCGCAAAAAAAACAATGTCTTCATGAGGCAACAGCTCCCTTATTGCCTTCACCGCCGTTAAACCACCCATCCCTGAGTCAAAAACTCCAACCGCTTGATTACTCTTCATAAAAACCTCCCTTGCAGCTGTATAATTTGAGAAAGCTATACTCTACATTATCTAAACTTTTAAGAATTCTATGGAATATTTCCACTAACATAGTTTAATTATAAATATCATACCTAGAATAAAATTATACAGACTTTCCATCAAAACTAGCATAATAAATTTAAATTGCCAACTTTGATTATATCATCAATTACAAAAAAAGTAAGTGTATATTTTATAAATGCATTTTAAACAATTATGATATGAAATTTTTCCACTTTTGTGATAATATATAAGTACTCATTTTCAATAGCAAAATCAAGGAGGATTTATTATGTCTAAAACTAAATCGTCAAACACAAAAAAAAATATACTAGTTATAGGAACCGGAGGGACAATAGCCGGGCTGGGTCATGAAGGAACTACTTCCGGATATCAATCAGCTCAAGTTGACATACAAGACTTAATCCAAGAAATAGACGGCATAAAATCTATAGCAAATGTTAAGTCTAAAGACCTATTCAGCGTTGATAGCTGCGATATAACCATTGATAATCTCAAAGAATTGGTGGAATATATAAACGCAGAATCCAAAAAAGACACTGTCGATGGATTTGTCATAACTCATGGAACAGATACCATGGAAGAGTCCGCTTATCTCTTAAACCTTACTTTAAAAACTGATAAACCCGTAGTTTTAACAGGTTCCATGCGTCCCGGAAGTGCCCTAAGTGCAGATGGTCCACTTAATTTATGTCAAGCGGTAGCATTGGCGGCCAACGAGGATGCTAAAGGGAAAGGCGTACTCGTAACATTGTGCGATGGAATATACGGAGCTAGAGATGTTAGTAAAATTAACACTTTCCGCACAGATGCATTTAGCCAGCGAGATTTAGGTTGTTTGGGATACATGCAAGACCAAAAGGCTTTCTTTTATAGCTCATCTCTAAAAAAACACACTACTGAAAGTGTGTTTGAGATATCTGCTAATTCTAAAATCCCCACAGTTGAAATCGTTTACTTCTATTTGGGTGCTAACCCCAAAATCCTTGAATTTGCCGCCAGCCACGCGGATGGTTTGGTAGTTGCAGGTGCAGGTTGCGGAGGCACCAGCAATGAGTGGGAAGAAAAAATTCAAAAACTCGTGAACGATGGATATCCTATAGTAAGAACCTCTAGAATAGGAAACGGATTGGTTACTTTTGAGGAAGATAAAATTTGCGCTAAGGGAATTTACTCAAATAACTTAAACGCTCAAAAATCTCGAATATTACTCTCCTTAGCACTTATGCAAACAAATGATATTTATGAAATTCAGAAAATTTTCAATATATACTAACTAAACAAATTTGTCCACCCACAACGGATGGACATTAATTTTTACTTGATTTTTGATTTATCGCCTGCAGATATTGCTAAAACTTCAACGTAGTTATCTTTTGAAGAAGCCTCTAAGTCAACATCAACATTATTTTCAGAAGCTAATCTGATTTGAAGTTGTTCGTTTTTGTTTTTCGACTCTTCCAATTTCTTCAAGCTCTCTGATTTGCAGTATGTGTATTCAGCTATCTTTGCTTGAGAAAACAAAATTCCTCCAATTCCTATTCCGGCAGTCAAAAAAACCGAAAAACACATCGACCAAACTTTTAACTTTTGAACATACCTAGACTTATTTCGCGACCCCACATTAGGTAATTCAACTACTTGCGCTAATTTTTTAGCACTACTGCTCTCAAATATACCAAAATCGTATGCTTCATTACTATAACTTTGCACCCTTTAGCTTACCCCCGCTTTTTAAACTTCTAAATTTTTTTGCATATCCTCAATTTTGCACTTCTGCTCCTGGAATTTAACTCTATTTCTGATTCCGAAGGAGATATTGGTTTTCGGGAAATAATTTCAACTTCTGGTTTTTTGCCACAAACACAAATCGGAAAATCCGATGGACATTTGCAAGGTCTATACCACTCATTCATTTTTTGCTTGACTATCCTATCTTCAAGTGAATGGAATGTTATGACTATAAGCCTGCCTCCAACCGCTAAGAGCTTCAAAGCTTGATCCATACCTTTAGTTAAAGAATCCAGTTCTCTATTAACGTAAATTCTAATAGCTTGAAAAGTTTTTCTGGCCGGATGTCCATGAGCTCTCTTAACTGCATTCGGAACAGAGTCTTTTATAATCTCAGCAAGTTCTAAAGTAGTTTTGATAGGGTTTCTATCACGTTTTTCACATATGTTTCTGGCTATGCGAGCAGCAAAACGTTCTTCACCGTATGTACTTATAATTTCCTTGAGTTTGGAATAATCCATGAAGTTCACAACGTCATAAGCCGACTCGCCTTCTTTGCTCATTCTCATATCTAGCTGAGCATCGAATTTATATGAAAATCCTCTTTCCGCAGTGTCCAATTGATAAGAGGAAACACCTAAGTCCAGTACTATTCCATCAACCTGCTTTATACCCAAATTATGTACAATATCACACATCTCAGAGAAATTCCCATTCACGAGCTCCACATTATCAAATCCCGCAAGACGCTCTCTACAAACTTCTATCGCATCAGGGTCTCTGTCAATGCAGATTAACTTCCCTTGAGGATTTCTTTTAACAATTTCCTTTGAAAGGCCACCGCCTCCTGCTGTTCCATCAACATAAATTCCATCACTCTTCACGTCTAATAACGATAGAGTCTCGGAAATCAAAACAGTTTTGTGATTGAATTCCAACTATTACCTTCCTTTTTTGAAAAATTTTCAGAAAACCACTATATTTTCAATTATACTCTATCTATTTATAGCAATTCAACCTAAATTACACAAAAACCGCAACTTTCGTTAACGTGAATAAAAATTCGCCCAAAGTGACTAATAACTATTTATTTACAACATAAAAATTCGCCTAAAATTCCTTGAGTAAGGCCTGCAGCGTTGGCTTCATCGGTGTCGATATGCATAGCTAAAGAGTAATTTTGATTTACTCTGATAACAACATCCTCAAAAATTAAACTCCTGTATTCACTGTTAATTCTAATTTTCCCTATCTGTCCATCCTTAACGCCCAAAATTTTTGCTTCTTCTACATTCATATGAACATGCCTATGCGCCACGATAACCCCTTCTTCAATATTAACAACTCCGTTTGGCCCAATAATCTTGCATCCACTGCTTCCACTCAAATCTCCCGATTCCCTCACAACCGGCTTAATTCCAAGTTTAATGCAGTCAGTTATCGATAGTTCAA
This sequence comes from uncultured Eubacteriales bacterium, assembly GCA_934725345.1. Classification (GTDB taxonomy): domain Bacteria; phylum Bacillota; class Clostridia; order Oscillospirales; family Acutalibacteraceae; genus UMGS1491. The sequence continues at coordinate 6,471 of CAKVBG010000026.1, read as the reverse complement.
CTTGTGTTTTTGCTCTGCAAGGCGCTAAGACTATCACTCCACTAATTTTTCCCTTAGGCCCTTCAATTTCCACTCTTTCTTCGCATGCAAACTGTCCGGGCTGAGATAATTCTTTTTTATGAGAAAGAACATACCCTTTTCCGAAAAGCACTTCCATATCACTATTTGATAAATGTACGTGTCTGGCTGAGACCTCAACTTTGATTTTCAATTTTGTTCCTCCTAAAATAAAAAATTAATTATAGGGTTGATGAAAAAGCTTCTCGTGAACCAGTTTATAAAAATTGAAATGAGATAAATCAATAAACTTAGCCTTAAGCCTTGATTTATTCACTCTCAATTTACCAACATGTGCACTCGAGAAACAAAAGTTTCCATCCGCATATATACCTACCTTTGAATTTTCCCTCGGCAAATACTGAATTTCAACTTCACTATCTGAACTTAAAATAAAACTTCTTGAATTTAGTGAATGCGGGCATATAGGGGTTACTGTCAAACATTCCACTTCAGGGTTTACGATAGGCCCTCCAGCTGAAAAAGAATATGCTGTTGAGCCGCTAGGAGTTGCAAGTATAATACCATCAGAATAGTGCTTACATACCATCCGTGAATTTTGAAATATTTTATAGTTAGAAATATGAGAGTCAGGTTCGCGGGTTATAACAACGTCATTTAGTGCTAACTTTTTATAGTCATCTTCTCCTTGCAACTCTAAAAACATTCTAGAATAGACTCTAAAATTACCATCTACGACTCTTTTAATTTCATTAATTTGTTGATTACCTATTGACGCTAAAAATCCCAAATGGCCGCTGTTAATTCCTAAAATAGGTTTATCGTACATAGCAGAAATTTTGGATGTTTCAATAAGAGTTCCGTCACCGCCCAAAGTGATGACAATATCACTATTTTTCACCACTTCTTCAAGGCAAGTGTAAACTTTAACCTCTTTAAAAATAACTTCAGAACCAACCTCTTCGGATACCAAAATCTCCACACTAAAAGATGATATAGCTTCAAACAGTAAATTTAAATTTTGAATTGCAATTTTATTTTCTTTATTAAATATAATACCTAATTTCAAATGAACTCATTCCTGTTTAACTTAAGCTAAATATGAATTTCAAAGCTTCTCATGAGATTCTTCCACAACACTTTTAGCGTTTATATCTTCATTCATCACCGGATGCTCAGATTTTTCAACATAAACTAAGTACTCGATATTCCCCTTTGGTCCTTTGATTGGAGAATAATCAAGATTTAAAACTGAAAATCCGTTTTGAATGCAAAATTCGCATATTTTGTTTATAACTTCTATATGGACCGATTTTTCTCTAACAACTCCATTTTTTCCAACTTTGTTTCTTCCTGCTTCAAACTGAGGCTTTATCAAACAAACCCCGCGTCCGTTGGGGGAAATAATTTCTCTTATTACGGGTAAAACGATAGTTAAGGAGATAAATGAAACATCAACGCTAAAAAAATTAACTTCATGAGTTATAATTGATTTATCAATATATCTTACGTTAGTTCGCTCAAGATTTACAACTTTAGGACTGTTTCTCAAATTCCAATCAAGTTGTCCATATCCAACATCAATACAATAAACCATTGAAGCACCATTTTGAAGCATACAATCCGTGAACCCTCCCGTAGAAGCACCCACATCCATGCAGGTCAATCCTTCGAGGGATATCCCATATCTATTTATCGCCTTTTCCAGCTTAAATCCGCCTCGGCTAACATATTTAGCTTTGTTACTTTTAACCTCTATTTTTACATCTGTTTCATAGCAAGTGCCCGGCTTATCAGACTTTTGATCATTAACATAAACCGTGCCTTCCATTATCATAATTTTGGCCTTTTCCCGACTATCTGCCAACCCTTTATGGACTAATAATACATCAAGACGTTCTTTCATAAGCAATCAATACTAAACCTACATTTAGTATGTCTTCTCCTTTTAATACTACACAAAATAAACTAGTTATATAAATTCATGGCCGTGTCTATTTTCCCTTCAGATATCAAACTTACCGATTCGTAAACCTTCTCAAATACCTCATCCAAAGATTTTATTTCATAATTTGAAAACTTAGAAATTACCCAGTCACTTAAATCCCAATTTGGATTTGGCTTATCTCCGATACCAATTTTTATCCGAGGGAATGCATCAGAACCTGAAACCATTAAAATATGTTTAACGCCGTTTTGCCCTCCGTGAGAGCCTTTTTTTCTTATTCTAATTTTACCAAAAGGAATAGAAATATCATCAAAAATCAGAATAGTATTCTCAGGAGGTATTTTGTAAAACTTCATCGCCAAACCTACGCAGTCACCACTTAAATTCATATAGGTTTGAGGTTTTAAAAGCAGCGCGTTTTCAGATCCGATTTTAACCGATGCACAAAGTCCTCCAAATTTAGAAACAAATCCTGAACAATTTAATTTTTTGGAAATGTAATCCACGGCAAGGAAACCCGAATTATGGCGAGTGAATTCATACTGCTTTCCGGGATTCCCTAAACCTGCAATGATAATACTCATCTTAAAACCCTCAAACTATTCTAAAATCATAGTAGATACGGGCGTATCTTTATGAATACGATTAATTGCCTCAGAAAGAACAGGAGCAATATTTAAAACCGTAAATTTGTCTATCATTTTTTCCTTAGGAATTTTTATGGTGTTGAGTAAAACAACTTTCTTTATAGGACTGTCCTGAAGCTTTTGAACTGCATCGCCTGAAAGTACTGCATGAGCAGCATAAACATAAACTTCTTTTGCTCCGCCTTTTTCAATTGCCGCTTTAGCTGCATTACAGATAGTTCCTGCGGTATCGATTATGTCGTCAACTAAAATTATTTTTTTACCTTTAAGATCCCCAATTATGTTCATAACTTCACTAACATTAGGTTTGGGACGCCTTTTATCAATAAGAGCCAGCGGACAGCCTAATCTCGTAGCGAATTGACGTGCACGTGAAACTGATCCAAAATCAGGTGCTAAAACTGTAAATTCTTCGGGATTAACCTCACTGGCTTCTCTTATAAATGATGCAAATAGTGGAGCAGAAATTAAATGGTCTACGGGAATATTAAAAAATCCTTGAATTTGTAAAGCATGAAGCTCCATGGTTAAAACTCTGTGTGCACCCGCGGTCATGATAAGGTCTGAAACCAATTTAGCTGATATGGGTGCTCTAGGTTTTGCTTTTCTGTCTTGACGAGCATACCCAAAATACGGAATAACCGCAGTTATCCTCGCTGCAGATGCTCTTTTGATGGCATCTATCATTACTAATAATTCCATCAAATTTTCATTAACCGGCGTACTTGTAGATTGAACTATAAAACAGTCTGAACCTCTTACAGATTCATGAATATCAACGGTAATTTCTCCGTCTTTAAATCTAACTATTTCTGATTTCCCGAGCTCACACCCAAGTTCAGCAACTATGTCCTCGCCTAATTTAGGATTAGATCCTGCTACAAAAATTTTCATTTCTCTTCCTTGTCGTTCCATACAGTCTCTCCTCAACTTTAAACTTCTATAAATTTAACTTCATTGAGTTATCTGATTTACTAAGGACGCAAAAGGTCCAATATTTGCACCGCTTTTGATACTACTGTTCAAACAATAACTCTGAGTAATATTCACATTGTCCTCAACGTCGCAGTCAATGATTTGTGAATTCGGACCTACCACGCATTCCCTGCCTATCTTAGTTTTACCACTAAGAATAGTTCCCGGTAGAATCGTTGTGCCAGAACCTACTTCTACCCATTTCCCTATTATTATACCATCTCTGCAAGGAATTTTCACGCCATTTTCCATCATACCATCAATAACCTTATTTCGGGCAATTTCATTTAATTTCTGGAGCTGACATACATCATTCGCCCCTAAAGCAACATTACTCGAAGTAGTTTCGAAAGCATCAACCCTCAAACCTGCATCAATCATAAGCTCAATTATAGAGGTTAAATAATATTCCCCTTGATGAGTTTCATTTGTAATCTTGCCAAGATAATTCATGAGTTCACTGACTTTAAACCAGTATGCTCCGGAATTTATCTCCTTTATTGACCGCTGGCTGAAACTTGCATCGCTTTCCTCGACTATTGCTTCGACATTGTAATCTTCATTATTCCTTACAATTCTACCATATCCGCAAGGATTTTCCAACCTGGAAGATATAATAGTTGCGGCATTATTTGAATTTTTATGTATTTTATAAGCTTTAGTAATAGTTTTTTTATCTATAAAAGGGGAGTCTCCACCTAAAATTAAGACGTCCCCTTGAGAATGTTGGCGCAAAAAAGGCATAGCAGTTATTACTGCATGAGCGGTTCCTTTGCGTTCTTTTTGTATTATGACTTCAAGGTCATATTCCAAACTTTTAATGTAGTCCTGAACTAATTCGTGTCTGTATCCGGCAACAACACAGATGTTTTTAATGTTGCAATTAACAACTGAATTTATTACCCATCCGACCATAGGTTCAAACAAAATAGATGAAAGTACCTTAGGTATACTGGATTTCATTCTCTTTCCTTCTCCGGCGGCAAGTACCACACAACAGGTATTCTCCAACAATTTTCACTCCTAAAAATTCTCTTCGGCCTTAAAAAGACAACTACATATATTCTATATGCTAATTCAAATCATTTCAATGATAATTTTTCACTATAATTTTTTATTCTCTCCAAAAGGGCTCGAAATACTAGCTTTTCCACCCTGAATTTTTAGGACTTTAGTTCTAAGTTTTTCAATAAAACTTAAGTTATGAGATATCATTAAAGTTATCATACCTGGTTTTTGAGCTATTAATTTGGTAAGCTCAAGCACTCTTTCACAAGAAACAGGATCAAGTGCGGCAGTATGTTCATCTAGAAGTAATATTTTAGGAGTTACAATCGTTGCCATCAAAAGTGTTAAAGCTTGCCGTTGTCCTCCGGATAAAGACCCAATTTTATCACCTAAACGATTTTCTAGTCCCATGTTTAATTTAGAAAGTTCTTCTTTGAAAAATTTGACGTCAGGCTTTCTTCTACACCACAGCAAATTTCTTTTTGAATTTCTAAATGATGCAAGTAATAAATTTTCCTCAACCGTAAGATTAGGAGAAGTCCCTTTTAAAGGGTCTTGAAAAACTCTTCCAATGAACCTAGATTTTTTAAATTCCGGCATAAAAGTGATATCTTCTTCATCTAAAATAATCTTCCCACTGTCTGGAAAAACATTTCCGGCAATTAAATTCATAAGTGTAGATTTACCAGTGCCGTTTTCACCTACTATAGTCACGAAATCCCCTTTTTCTATCGTGAAACTTAAATCTTCAAAAATAACTTTTTCTTCTCCATCAATCGGCCTAAACGATTTACAAATATTTTTAACCTCTAACATCTTTTACACCTCTTTTCAAAATTTTCTTGACCTCAGGTAAGGCAAGTAAGATAGCAGCTACTAAAGCGGTAAACAATTTTAAATCGCTGGGATTCATCCCTAAAGTAAGTACTGTTAAAACTACAAATCTGTAAATCACAGAACCAAAAATTACGGAGAGCGCCCTAAAACAAAACTTTTCTCTTTTTATAAACGCTTCACCTATTACTATGGACGATAAAGCAATAACTATAGTTCCAGTGCCCATGTTAACATCTGAATATCCTTGATTTTGAGCAATCAACGCACCAGAAAGTCCACAGATTAGATTGCTAAGCATTAAAGATAAAATTTTTTTGAAATCGGTGTTTGCTCCGTAAGCTCTCATCATTTGTTCATTATCACCTGTCGCTCGGATCGATAAACCCAACCGCGTCTTAAAAAATAAACTAAGCATCAAAACAATTCCAACTAATATCAGACCGCTGAGCAAAAGAGAAGAAATTTGAGTAAAGTCCTCAAAACCGATAGCATTTTCAAAACTTTTAAATATATTGTCTTTACCCAACAAAGAAACATTGGCTTTTCCCATAATTCTGATATTCACAGAGTATAGGGCAATCATAGTGAGAATACCGGAGAGTATAGCTTGAATTTTTAGTTTAGTATGTAAAATTCCAGTTATTAGTCCTGCTGTAGAGCTAACCACTGCTGCAATTATTGTACTTAGCCAAGGGTTCATTCCATTTGCAACTAGTATCGCACAAACACTACCTCCCAGTGCAAGACTTCCTTCAGCTGTCATATCTGCGAAGTTTAAAATTCTAAAAGTTACATGCACTCCAAGTGCCAAAACTGCATATATAAATCCTTGGAAACATGTAGATATCAAAATTTCCATTTATAATTCCTCCTTTAAATCATTTGAAAGTTGAATATTTAACTTTTCTAGTGCTTCAAAATTTATAACCAAATTAGTGCTTTTTGCGTGTTCAACAGGCATTTTTGCAGGATTTGCTCCCTCTAAAATTCTATAAGCCTGAGTGGCCGCAATACGACCTAGTTCGCCGTAGTCTATTC
>CAKVBG010000025.1 GCA_934725345.1 uncultured Eubacteriales bacterium | reverse complement strand
TCTTGAAGTTATAACTCCAAATGCACTTATTAATATCAGACCGATAGTGGCAGCCATAAAAGAGTTTTTTGGTTCATCGCCGCTTTCACAGTTCATGGACCAAACTAACCCCCTTTCTGAGCTCACGCATAAGCGTAGGCTTTCTGCCTTAGGACCTGGAGGTCTTTCAAGGGATCGTGCAGGATTTGAAGTTCGTGACGTTCACTATAGCCACTATGGAAGAATGTGTCCGATTGAAACTCCGGAAGGTGCTAACACAGGCTTGATTTCTTATCTTTCAACATTTGCTCGTGTTGATGAGTACGGATTTATTGAAGCTCCCTTTAGAAAAGTAGATAAAGCAACGGGAAAGGTTACTTCTGATGTTGTTTACTTAACCGCTGACGAAGAAGATGACTTCATAGTTGCTCAAGGAAGTGAACCATTAGATGAAAATGGTAAATTTATTAATGCAAAAGTAAACTGTAGATATAGGGACCAGTTCTTGGAAACGGAGAGCAGTAAAGTTGATTTCATGGACGTTTCCCCGAAAATGGTTGTTTCAGTTGCAACTGCTATGATACCTTTCCTTGAAAACGACGACGCGAACCGTGCTTTGATGGGATCAAACATGCAGAAGCAAGCCGTACCATTGTTAAAATCAGAAGCTCCGATAGTTGGAACAGGTATGGAATATCAAGCAGGTGTTGATTCAGGGGTTTGTATAGTTGCTAAAAATGATGGAATAGTTGAGCGTGTCAGTGCCGACAAGATAATTGTTAAATACGATAACGGCCGTAGAGAACGTTTTGATTTAACTAAGTTTGTTCGTTCTAACCAGAGTACTTGTATCAATCAAGTTCCGATTGTTTCCCCGGGTGACGTGTTCAAAACGGGAGATGTTTTAGCTGATGGCCCTGCAACGTGCAACGGTGAAGTCAGTTTAGGTAAAAACGCACTCATCGGTTTCATGACTTGGGAAGGTTACAACTACGAAGACGCCGTTTTGATAAGTGAAAAAATAGTTCGTGAAGACGTGTACACTTCAATTCACATAGAAGAGTATGAATTGGAATCCAGAGATACTAAACTAGGGCCCGAAGAAATCACACGTGATATTCCGAATGTAAATGAAGATTTGCTAAAAGACTTAGATGAAGACGGAATTATCCGAATTGGTGCGGAAGTTCGTGCAGGAGATATTTTAGTGGGTAAGGTTACTCCAAAAGGAGAAACAGAGCTCACGGCCGAGGAGCGTCTTTTAAGGGCTATTTTCGGTGAAAAAGCCAGAGAAGTTAGAGATACATCCTTAAGAGTTCCGCATGGTGAATATGGAATAGTGGTTGATGTAAAAATATTTACTCGCGAAAATAGCAAAAATGAGCTTCAACCAGGTGTAAACAAGAAAGTTCGTTGTTATATTGCTCAGAAGAGAAAAATTTCAGTAGGAGATAAAATGGCCGGACGCCATGGTAACAAGGGTGTTGTTTCTAGAATTTTACCTGTTGAAGATATGCCATTCTTGCCCGACGGAACTCCACTTGATATAGTTTTAAATCCGCTGGGTGTTCCTTCGCGTATGAATATCGGTCAGGTTTTGGAAGTTCACTTAGGATACGCAGCTAAAGCCTTAGGTTGGAAGGTTGCCACTCCGGTATTTGACGGTGCCCATGAACGCGATATCTTTGAATGCTTGAGGCAAGCGGGGTACGATGAAAGCGGTAAAGTTTGGCTTAAGGACGGCCGTACAGGAGAGTATTTCGATAACCCTGTAACTGTGGGATATATGTATTATCTTAAACTTCACCACTTAGTTGACGACAAAATCCATGCTCGTTCTACTGGACCATATTCACTAGTCACTCAGCAACCTTTAGGAGGTAAAGCTCAGTTCGGTGGACAGAGGTTCGGAGAGATGGAAGTTTGGGCTTTGGAAGCATACGGTGCAGCTTATACGTTACAGGAAATTTTAACTGTTAAATCCGATGATGTAGTTGGAAGGGTAAAAACTTACGAATCTATTGTTAAGGGACATAACGTTCCCAAACCAGGAATTCCAGAATCATTTAAGGTATTGATTAAAGAGCTTCAATCTATCGGTCTTGATCTTTCTGTTTTGGATGCCGAAGGTAAAGAACTTGATTTAAAACGTGATTTTGATGAAGATGAAGACATGGGTCTTTCTATCAACAAAGATATACTCGGTCCTGATGTGATGACAGACGATGATAAAGGATATGATATTCAGAGTCTTGATGATTACGAAGATGATGATGACTTCTTAGAAAGTGACTTGGAGGGCTTAGAGCCAGAAGAGGACGAAGAAGAGGAAGACGAAAAAGACTACCAAGACGAAGATGATGAAGAATAAAGCTTGTTTGGTGAGCTACCTAAATATAATAATTCTTAAGGGGTTGCAGTATGGATTTTAATATTTTTCAATCAATAAAAATAGGGCTTGCCTCTCCAGACAAAATCCGCAGTTGGTCATATGGAGAAGTCAAGAAGCCAGAAACTATAAACTATAGAACTTTAAAACCTGAAACAGACGGTTTGTTTTGTGAACGTATTTTCGGGCCCCAAAAAGACTGGGAGTGTCATTGCGGAAAATACAAAAGAATAAGATATAAAGGTAAAGTTTGCGATAGATGTGGTGTTGAGGTTACTAAATCCAAGGTGCGTAGAGAGCGTATGGGGCATATCGAATTAGCTGCCCCTGTTTCCCACATTTGGTATTTCAAAGGAATACCTTCTCGCATGGGACTTTTGTTGGATATTTCTCCTAGAATGCTTGAAAAGGTTCTATACTTTTCTGCTTATGTTGTAATAGATGCGGGAAATGTTAAAGAGCTTGCTAATCAGCAGTTTTTAAGCGAAAAAGAATATCGCGAAATGAAAGAAAAATACGAGGACGACTTTGAAGCGGGTATGGGTGCTGAAGCTGTTAAAAAATTGCTTCAGAACATAGACCTTGATAAACTTTCCTCTGAGCTCAAAGAAGATTTAGAAACAGCCGTAGGTCAGAAGAGACTGCGTCTTCTTAAGCGTTTAGAGGCAGTGGAATCCTTTAGAAGTTCTAATAACCGTCCTGAATGGATGATTTTGGATGTTATCCCGGTTATTCCTCCCGATTTAAGACCAATGGTTCAGCTGGACGGAGGAAGGTTTGCAACTTCTGATTTAAACGACCTATACAGACGTGTAATAAACAGAAACAATCGTCTTAGAAGGCTTATGGACCTTGGCGCTCCGGATATCATAATCAGAAATGAAAAAAGAATGCTTCAAGAATCAGTGGACGCACTCATAGATAATGGTCGTCGCGGAAGGCCAGTAACGGGACCAAATAATCGTTCTTTGAAGTCACTTTCTGAGATGCTCAAAGGTAAACACGGTAGGTTTAGACAGAACCTTTTGGGAAAACGTGTTGACTACTCAGGACGTTCGGTTATAGTTGTTGGACCGGAGCTTAAGATATATCAGTGTGGATTGCCAAAAGAAATGGCACTCGAGCTTTTTAAACCTTTCGTAATGAAGAGGCTTGTTGAGGTAGGCGCGGTAAACAATATTAAGGCTGCTCGTAAAGCAGTTGATCGCTGTAAACCTGAAGTTTGGGATGCTTTGGAAATTGTTATAAAAAATCATCCGGTGCTGTTAAACCGTGCACCAACGCTTCACAGATTAGGTATCCAGGCTTTTGAACCTGTTTTGGTTGAGGGCCGTGCACTTAAGTTGCACCCATTGGTTTGTTCTGCTTACAACGCAGACTTCGACGGTGACCAGATGGCTGTACACGTTCCGCTTTCTGCGGAAGCTCAAGCTGAAGCAATGCTCTTAATGCTTTCTTCGGGCAATTTGCTGAAGCCTTCGGACGGAAAACCAGTTACTGTTCCTTCTCAAGATATGGTTTTAGGTTCATACTATCTTACTATGGAAAAAGAAGGCGAAGTCGGCGAAGGCAAAGTTTTCCGTGATTTCAATGAAGCGTTAATGGCTTATGACGCCCGCGATATAAAACTCCATGCTAAAATAAAAGTGCGGCACACATCTTCTGAGGGAGTAACTCAAATAATTAGCACGACGGTTGGACGCATAATCTTCAACTCTTCTATCCCTCAAGATTTAGGATTCGTAGACAGAACTAATCCAATGCACGCTGCTGATTTAGAAATAAACTTCTTAGTAGGCAAAAAGCAACTCGGATTGATAGTGGATGCTTGCATAAAATTGCATGGTACTAAAAAGACTTCTAAAGTCCTTGATGATATAAAAGCTTTAGGATTTAAGTATTCTACTAAAGGAGCAATAACGGTTGCAGTTGGAGATGCTGTTATTCCTCCGGCGAAAAAAGAGATTGTTGCTAAAGCAGAGGCTGAGATCGACTCTATTTTAAGACAATATAAACGCGGTTTGTTTTCTGACCAAGAGAGAAGAACTCATACACTCAAGATTTGGGAACAAGCCACAGAAGATGTTTCTCATGCGCTTCAGAACCATTTGGATAAATTCAATCCTATCTTCATGATGGCCGATTCCGGAGCCCGTGGTTCAATGAGCCAGATTAAACAGCTTGCAGGTATGCGTGGTCTTATTGCAAATGCTTCCGGTGCTACGATTGAAATTCCTATTCGTGCTAACTATCGTGAAGGGTTAAACGTGCTTGAATACTTTATTTCCTCACGTGGTGCGAGAAAAGGTTCATCAGATACCGCGCTTCGTACAGCAGACTCTGGATATCTTACTCGCCGCTTAGTTGACGTTTCTCAAGACGTTATTATCCGAGATGATGATTGCGGTTCAACAGAAGGTATTATGGTTTTTGAAATTAAAGACGGTAAAGAGTGTATCGAAAAATTCGAAGAACGACTCGTCGGGCGCTATCTGTGTAAGGATTTTGTTGACGCTGAGACCGGTGAAGTTTTAGTCTCTAAAGATAAGCTCATGGACGACAAAGATGCAGAGATTATTGTTAAGTCGGGAACGGAAAAAATCGAAATTCGTTCTATCTTGAACTGTAAATCTAAACAAGGTGTTTGCAAAAAATGTTATGGTGCAAACCTTGCTAACGGGTTACCTGTAGCGGTAGGAGAAGCAGTTGGTATTATTGCGGCCCAGTCCATCGGTGAACCCGGTACCCAGCTCACGATGAGAACGTTCCACACGGGCGGTATTGCGAGTACAGAAGATATTACTCAAGGTTTGCCTAGGGTTGAGGAGCTTTTCGAAGGACGTAAACCTAAGCATTTGGCAATTATCAGTGAAATTGCAGGTGACGTTAGATTTGAGGAAATCAAGAAAAGTAGACACGTTATGGTTCGCAATAGAGAAACAGGCACGGAGCGTACGTATTTGGTACCTTTTGGTTCTAGACTCTGTGTTGAAGAAGGCGACTTTATTGAAGCAGGAGATATGATTACTGAAGGTTCGGTAAATCCTCATGACGTTTTAGCGATAAAAGGTGCGGCAGCAGTTGAGGCCTACTTGATTCAAGAAGTACAGCGTGTTTACCGCTTACAGGGCGTTGATATCAACGATAAGCACATTGAAGTTATCGTCCGTCAAATGATGAGAAAAGTTCGGGTTGATGATTCCGGAGATACTAAACTTATTCAAAATTCTCTTGTTGATAAAAGTGAATTTATGCGCGAAAATGACAGTATCCGTTCCAGACAAGATTTAGGTGAAACTGAATTACGCGAAGCAACCTGTACACCAATACTTCTGGGAATTACGAAGGCATCTCTTGCTACGGAATCATTCCTTTCAGCGGCATCATTCCAAGAAACCACTAGAGTTTTAACGGATGCAGCTATCAAGGGTAAGGTAGATCCGCTAATTGGGCTTAAAGAGAACGTAATTATAGGTAAATTGCTTCCAGCCGGTACGGGTATTAGCCGCTATAGTGATGTACGAATCGAAAGAGCGGTCAATGAACTTAAACCCGGGGAACTGAGTCCAGAAGCCAAGCTAATTAAACTTAGAGATATGTTAAGCTCAACCTAGTTTTAAAGATAAAAAAGCAGCCATACAGTTTTGTATGGTTGTTTTGCTGTATATTAATGTCCGGCCATGCGGTGGTTACGCGTTTAGCCATTTCGCAAGCCACTCAAGTTTGGGTTTTCAGAAGTATTAGGATTTATCTTGAGACCTCGAGCAAAGTGCCGCTACGTAACCGCAAAAAACAGCAGCTGAAATTCCAGCAGAGCCTGCTGTAAGGCCGCCTGTTAAAATTCCAAGGATGCCATATTTTTGTATTGCATCCACGACTCCGTTTGCCATCAGATATCCAAAACCTGAAAGTGGTACTGTTGCGCCCGCTCCTGCAAATTTGACGATTGGTTCGTATATCCCCAGTGCTGTAAGCACAACTCCTGTTACAACTAGAAGCACTAAAATTCTAGCAGGGGTCATGTTTGTTTTATCGATAAGTATTTGAGCCAACATACATATTATTCCGCCCACTAAAAAAGCCTTTAAATAATCCAAGTGGATTCAACTCCCTTTCGTATGGTATTTTGTTATATTTTTGAACTTGAGATATAATTCTAGTATGTGAATTAAGGAGAGAAGAAATTCATAAATATTTAAAAAGCTGAGGTATATAGTGTGATTGGTATAATATGTGCGATGAAAAGAGAATTTGACCAAATAAAGTTTTTGATGTCAGATATAGTTTTGGAGAAAAGGGGAATATTTAACACTGCTATCGGTGAAATCGAAAACACTAAATGTGTAGTTATGGAATGCGGAGTTGGGAAAGTTAATGCAGCTATGGGTGCTGAATTTATGATATGCTCTTACAATCCCGATATTATTTTAAACGTCGGCGTGGCCGGATCACTGGATGAAAATATCAACATAGGAGATATAGTAGTAGCTACGGGCTGCATTCAGCACGATTTCGATATCTCTGCATTTTCACATAGAAAAAAAGGTGAAATTCCAGGAATAAATGAAGTTAAAATAACCTGTACTCCTGAAATTGTTTTGAAATTGGAGCAATGTGCCAAGGATTTTGATAACATCAACTTTCATTCGGGAATAATTTTAACAGGTGATCAGTTTATAGAGTCTTCGGAAAAATCAAGTAGGATGAAAGCAGAATTTGGAGGCATTGCTTGTGAGATGGAGGGTGCGAGTATAGCACAAGTTTGTTTTTTAAATGGAGTGAAATTTGGTATCACTCGTGCTATTTCGGATGGCGCAAGCACTGTTGATTTTGAATCTTTTGTTGAAAGTTCTTCTAGAAATGCTGCTCATTTGATAAGAAGTTTTATAAAATTGTTGCGGGATTAAAATCAATGCTAATTGAAACTTTTTTCAAACATGATTTAAATTTTTTATCTAAAACTAATTCGTTTATCATGCGATGAAATTTTTTAGTATTTCTGCATTTTATAACCACTTTATACCTGTAGTTTCCGGCGATTTTTTGGATCTCAGCCGGGGATGGATTGAATATCATGAGGGGGATATCTGAGTATTTTTCTTTGGCTATTGCTTTAAGGTTATTGAAAAAATTCACGCAACAACTATAGACTGTTTTTTCTTGCTTTCCTTTGAACAAAACCACGCATATATCTGAAAAAGGAGGGTTAAGCATTAATTTTCTCATAGTTATTTCTTCGTTGAAAAATTTTTCATAGTCCTGCTTTGCGGCTAGTTGAAGGATGTTATTTTCCGGGACGAAAGTTTGAATAAACGCTTTACCTTGACTATGTTTTCGTCCGGCTCGGCCAACTGTTTGAGTAATTAAAGCAAATGCTCTTTCGGTGCTTTTAAAATCGCTGCCAAAAAGATATTGGTCTATTATCAAAATACCTACAAAAGTAACTTTAGGGAAATTAAATCCTTTGGATATCATTTGGGTTCCTATTAGTATGTCGTACTGACTATCTTCAAATTTTTTTATGATATCTTTTTCATCGGAAGTTTTTGTATCTGAGTCGAGTCTAGCGATTTTAGCGTTCGGGAAAAAATCTGTTAGTTGATCTTCAGCCTTTTGAGTTCCGAATCCCAGATACACGAGGTTGTGTTCTTTGCAAAACTCACATTCTTCAGTATATGTTTTGGAGTATCCGCAATAGTGGCATAGGAGCAGATTCCCTTTCTTGTGGTAATTAAGTGAGACGCTGCAGTAAGGGCAGGTTTGAATTTGACCGCAATTCATGCATTTAACCAAAGTATTGAAGCCACGTCGGTTTATAAGCAAAACAGCCTGGTTGCCGAGAGATATTTCGTTTTTTATTTCACTCAAAATTTCTTCACTAAACAACACTTGACCTTCGTAGTTAAATTTACCATTCATATCAATTATTTTAACATCGGGCAGTTTCAAATTACCGTATCTATTTTTAAGTGTGCACAAAAGGTATTTATCCTGCTTTGCCATGTAATACGTTTCCACTAGGGGGGTTGCGGAGGAAAAAATTAAGATACATTTATTGTATTTACATCTATATCGTGCCACCTCTCGTGCGTCGAATTTGGGAGAAAATTCAGATTTATATGTAAATTCATGCTCTTCGTCTACGGCTATTAGGCCTAAATTTTCAAATGGTGCAAATATTGCACTTCTAGCACCCACAACTATTTTGATATCACCATTTTTAATTTTTCTCCAAGTTTCAGCTTTTTGAGAACCAGAAATACCGCTGTGAATTACAGCTATTTTTTCTTTGTATTTTGAGGTAAAAATTTTAATAAACTGAAGAGTCAAAGCAATTTCCGGAACTAAAAATATTGCACTTTTACCCTGGTTTAAAACGTAATCGATAAGACTCAAAATAACCTGTGTTTTACCGCTACCGGTTACTCCATGCAGTAGCACGGGCCGAGGTTGTGGGGAATTATATTCTTTTAGGATGTCTTTGTAAGCTTTATTTTGTTCGTTGCTAAGTTCACTTTGGGTTTCAACGCATAAAGGCTGAGCAATGGAAGTTGTTTCAAGAGCTTCTTGGATAAGATTTTTTTTCAAAAGAGAATTAACAACTGAACTGCTAACCTTTGTGAAACTACAAATGTCTTTCATGCTTGCCTTCGTGTGGTTTTTTAGAAAGTTTAAAACCAACTTTTGCTTATCGCTAATTTTAACTTCTTCTTTGTTTTCACACAGTCTAAAAAATTTTTGTTCACGTTTTTGAGCAGGAGTTGAAATTTTAAGTTTCTGAAGAATTACTTTTTCCTCAAGGAGTAGATTTAAAAAATCAAGGTAATTTGGAAATTTTAGATTTTTTATTTGACTGTATGAAAATTCATGTCCTGCGGCCGATATAAGTTTATGCAAAAATTTTTTCTTAGGTTCTAAAATAGTTTCTAAGTCTATATCGGACGGTAATTCATAGCACAAATCCGTTACTTCTTCAGAGGTTTCTTGAGGTGAAGCCAATCTGAAAGCTTCAAAATAAGAGCAAAAATAGTGAGATTTCATCCAGAAAATTATACTTATCATCTCTTGAGAAATAATTGGAGTGGAGTCAACTATTTCGAGAATGGTTTTTAAATTTTCTAAATTCCTTTCTTCTTTTATAATTTCTATAACTAGGCCTTGGCGCAGATTATTCCCTTTACCAAATGGAACTATCACTCTTTGCCCGATTTGAATTATATTTGAAAATCTACAGGGGACTAAATAACTGTACTCGATATCATTTTCATAGTTTACTTTTTCAATTGCTACTTTGCATATCATAAATTCACCTATTTTGCCTTTCTTCCTTCACAAATATTTTAACATAGCTTTTTTATAATTGTTAGTATTTTGTCTTTGGAATTTTTGTTTTTAACCTACTTAATATGGAGCGTGGCAAAACTGAATATCTGAAGCTTGTTATAATCCCTGAAAAAAGATATAATTAACAAATCAGAAATACGAAAATAGGAGAAGTGGAAGTTGAAAAAATTAACTAACATAAAAAACGTAAAAGAAATAATAAGTAAGCATGGTTTTAAGTTCTCAAAGGGTCTTGGGCAAAATTTTATAATCGATGAAACAGTATGTCCAAAAATGGCCCAAGCTGCTTGCAGTGATGGTGCGGATGGAGTTATAGAAATCGGCCCGGGGATAGGTACCTTGACTGTAGAGCTTGCAAAGACGTTTAAAAAGGTTGTGGCAGTGGAAATTGACAGCCGTTTAATACCGGTTTTGGGCGAAAATTTATCTGAGTTTGAAAATGTTGAAGTAATAAATGCCGACGTCTTAAAAACTAATCTAAACGAGATTATAGATACTAAATTCAAGGGATGCTCAAAAGTGGCGGTGTGTGCAAACCTTCCATACTATATAACTTCTGAGATTATCATGTACATCCTTGAAAATGAATTTGAAAAAATAGAAAACATTGTGGTTATGGTTCAGAAAGAAGCCGCACAAAGAATTTGCGCAATGCCAGGGACTCGTGCTGCAGGAACGATAAGCCTAGGAGTGCGATATTTTGGGGAACCGGAAATTTTGTTTAATGTTTCAAAAGGATGTTTTATTCCATCTCCGAAAGTAGATTCGAGCGTTATAAAAATAAAACCTAATAGAGAATTTTCCATGAAAGTAAAAGATAAAAAAATGTTCTTTAAGGTAGTCCGTGCGGCATATGCTCAGCGCAGAAAAACTTTACTAAATTCCCTTAGCAGCGGGCTGGGTTTATCTAAAGAATATTTAAGCGATGTTATTCGTGAAACAGGCTTAGATATAAGTTTAAGAGCCGAAAATTTAAGTTTTGAACAATTTGTTATGCTTTCAAATCAGCTTGCAATTTAGGTTTAGCCCTTAATTTTTTGAAAAACGATGAGAGTATCTCGGCGCACTCTTCTTTCAAAACTCCACTTTCTACTTGGGGAGTATGATTGTATGGTAAATCGAATAAATTAATAACTGAGCCACAGGAACCTGCTTTAGGGTCGCTAGCCCCGTAAACTAGGCGTGAGATACGAGAATTAATAATTGCCCCTGCACACATCGGGCAAGGTTCTAAGGTTACGTATAAGGTGCATCCTGTAAGGCGCCATCTTCCCAATTTTTTGCATGCCTTATCTATTGCTTCAATTTCTGCATGAAGCAGAGCGTTTTTCGATATTTCACGTTTATTTCTACCCTTTGATATTATTTCATTTTCAAAAACAACAACAGCTCCTATAGGTACTTCTGATTTTTCTTCTGCTTTTTTAGCTTGACCTAATGCTTTTTGCATAAATATTTCATCTATTGAATTATTCATAAAATACGTCCTTTGGGGTATTAATCGTTAAAGTAATTTCTATTTATTTCCATCATACATTCATATTCAGGTTCTATTTTTTTAAGGCTTAAAGCTACTGCTTCAATAATTTCTCGATCACTTTTGTCGACGTCATAAGGAACGGATAATTGAAATATAACCACGGGGGACTTTCCAGGTACTATTCTTAAATCGTAGACTTTAGCATCTTTGTGAATTAATCGAACAAGCGTTGATAGTTTTTCTCTCATATTATTCACTATCTGGTCATCCGTCACGATCGGATCCATATGAATTATAGCTTGGCAATTAAATTTATTTTTAAGAGTTTTTTCTAGGGCATCGATTTTTTCATGCAGCTCCATGATATCCTTGTGAGCGCACACTTCTGCGTGAAATGATATAAAACTTCTATCAGGGCCGTAGTTATGGACCGTGAGTTCGTGAACACCTAAAACCTCCGGACAACTTTGTACTACCTCATATATTTCTTTAACAAATTCCGGATCCGGAGATTGACCCAAAAGGGGCTTTAGAGTTTCTTTTATCATGCTTATGCCCGTGAAAATGATAAATAGTGCCACGATTATTCCCAGGTAAGCATCGACTGATATTCCAACAAAATAATTTATTGCCATACCTACGAGAATAGTTAGGGTTATGACTGCATCACTTAAACTGTCAAATGCAGTGGCTTTCATAGCGGTAGAATTTATCAAATTACCAATCTTTTGATTAAACCTTCCTAGCCAAAGTTTCACAATCAACGAACAAATTAAGATAACTATAGCGGTTTTGCCGTAAGTGACAGTTTCGGGGTTGAATATCTTTTCTACAGAAGATTTAGTAAATTCAATTCCCATAAATATTATTGCTATTGATACGATAAGCCCCGAAACATATTCTATTCTTCCATATCCAAATGGATGATCTTTATCGGCCGGGTTCCCTGAAGTTTTGAAACATATTAAAGTTACTATGGAAGAGATAGCATCTGAAAGGTTATTAAAAGCATCGGCGCTAATTGCTATAGAGGAAGTTATAATTCCTGCGAAAAATTTGAAGGCCGATAGAGTTAAGTTAGATACTATTCCAACTATTCCGCTGAGCATGCCCAAACTTTTTCGAGTGTTGGTATTCTTATAAGAGGTATCTCCATGAGAAAACTTTTTGATAAGAAAATTAGAAATCAATTGGTGTGGGCAATAGTGCCCACTTCACCTCCACTAAAAATAAATTATTATTGATAAATGGAGGTATTATACTATTTTTTGAATTATTTGTTAAGCGAATTATCTGTGTTTTTCTGATTTAACTTTATTCTTTTATAAATTAGATATCCTAAAGCAGTGCAAGTAACTAAAAGTAGACCAATAACTACATAAACTTTCAAATTATTATTTTCTTCTTTTGGAATTTTAACAGTTGTTAGAGGCTCTTTATGATGAGAGGGTACATTCATATGCTTGAGCTGAGTGAGAAAATTTTTGGTTTTTTCCAAATTAGGTTCGTATTTATTGGAATCGTCGAAAGCAACTGTATCATTTAAATCGTCTGAGTTATAGGAATTATCTGAGATATTGGAATCATTCAAACAACCATCATCGCACTCATCAATGTTATTTTGATTTTCTTTGAAAGGTTCGGAAGTAGTTACTGGGGCTCGATTTGAGCATTTCACAACTTTAACTTTGGATGGTTTTTCTTTGCGATGTACTTTTACGTTGTAGGATTTTTTTATTTTCAAATCTGGGTCTGAAACTGAAATTTTTATATTTGTTTCTTTTCCGGGCGCGGATAATCTTTTACGATTAACTTTCGTAATTAGCCCTTGGCGCATGGGTGAGGAGTTAAAATCTAAATCTTTAACTTCGCTATCCACTGTTAGTTCATAGTCAAACACATTAGGGTTAAATGGAGGAGAGAGCTTACCAGCACTTGGAACTAAATTTTCAAGTCTACACTTGTCTATTTCAGGGTTACCATCAATATGAATGTTATAAGAGTTTAATTTTTCCTTCTTTATGCGATTCACATTTACGGAAGTCTCGCAAGAAGCCGCGTCTTTCTTTACTTTAAAAACAAGTTTTAAATTTGGAGCTTCATTAGTTTCAAGTATATCCTTGCTTGAATCTAAATCGATTGTTAGGAATTGTTTGCATCTTCCAAGTTTGAGGGGTTTATTTGAAACATTTCCTTCAAAAGAACAATCTTTGAAAGATAGCAGTTTTTTATTATATTCAACTTGTAAGGCGTGGTCTTCTTCAAAATTTTTCAAAAATTCAGCTTTAGAATCAAATTTTAAATTTACGGAAATGAACTTTTCAGGAGTATCGTAATTTTGAACCGTGCACTGCATTGCCCTAGCTGACTTGCCGGCACTAATCGAGAGAATTGCAGAAAGCGAAAAAATGAGTCCCACTGCGGAACGTTTTAGATTATTTATCATTAAAAATACCCCTTTCAGATTTGAAATCATAAATTTTTATAAAAAGTCTTTACATAGATGTTATAATGGTTATTACTGAGG
>CAKVBG010000024.1 GCA_934725345.1 uncultured Eubacteriales bacterium | reverse complement strand
AATTGGTATTAAAAGAGGGCTTTTATCAAACGAAGCAGGTATGGGTAGTGCACCGAATGCAGCGGCTTGCGCAGATACTTCTCATCCGGCCAAACAAGGCGTGGCTCAGATTTTATCTGTTTTTATAGACACCATTCTGATTTGTTCTACTTCTGCATTCATATTATTGCTTTCAAACGTAGATTTAAACACGGACTTGATGGGTATGCCTCTTATGCAACAAGCACTGCAAAACCAATTTGGAATTTGGGGAGTTCATTTTATAACTTGTTCTGTATCAACATTTGCATTTTCTGCGACTTTAGGAAATTTGGCTTACTGTGAATCTAATATACTGTTTATAAATAAGAGCCCAAAATTTATAAATTCACTTCGGGTTTTTAGTATTTTCCCCATAATATTTGGCTGCGTGACTACCGCTTCTATAGCGTGGAATTTAACGGATATTTCAATGGCGTTTATTGCGGTGATTAACATCATAACAATTATTATCCTTTCCAAACGATATAAAATTTGTTTAGCAGACTACTTAAATCAGCGCAAATTGGGTAAGGATCCTGTGTTTAAAGCTACTGACTGCGGTATAACAGATGCTCAGCTTTGGAAATAATTTTTAAACTTATAAAAAGATCGTGACTACATAGTTTGATGCTTGTAGCCACGATTTTATTGTTTTTGTTAACCTTATTTTGCATGCTCTTGATAATAAAGAAACTGATGTGTCAATTTTTCACCCTCATTTACATTTGGATTTGTGTCGCTTTCTTCGGGTAAACGTTGTTTAAGCGTATTAATTTTGGTGCATATCCCTTTCAGCACATTAGTAACATTTTTACCCATAACTTTAGCAAAAATACCAGCACTAAAAACTTTTTCTACTTCCCCACAGACTTTTTTCACAATTTTTTTACGCTCTTCACTTTTCATCGGTTTCGTTGTTACCTTTTGAATTATAGAATTATTTTTATAATGAATGGATCTTAACTTCTTATAAGTTAAATTATACCAAATTTTGAAAGTACTTAAAATGCCGCTTATCTTAACATTATTATCTTCCATTTCTTTCTTAAATAGAGTGTGTATGCTCATTCCCTTTTTATCACCAACTATATTACCAACACGCCAAACAAAATAAGGCGAGTTTTTAGCAGACTGAAGGCTCATTATACAGTCTAAAGTCAAATCGTCCTTAAAAGAGTTTAGGGCCCTAACAAGTTCTTTTGTTTTATCTTCTTTGGTGTCGCTCATAATTATCATATCTCCTTTCCATATTTCAAAAAATTACGGCACTAAACTAATGTTAGTGTCGCATGCATAATACTACACATTTTGTTTGATTTATAATTTATTGCGGAGTTTGTTCTGAAGATTGCTGCTCAGTTTGCAAACGAAGTGGGAAAAATTCTTCTGTAGGGAATTCTATGCGGCTAAATAAATCGCAGGGATTGTCAGTTGAAGATACACACTTTCTATTTGAAACACAAAAATCATAAGATCGTTTTTATTAATTTACATTACTTTCCCTCTAAAGCAAATGAACTTCTGTGTATATTTTTCACCGTTGTTTGGATTTGTATCGTTTTCTTTGGGTAAATTATTTTCAAACTCTTTGATTTTGTTGCATATCCCTTTCAGTGCACTAGTAACATCTTTTTTACCCATAACTTTAGCAAAAATACCAACACTAAAAACTTTTTTTACTTCCTCACAGACTTTTTTCACAGTTTTCGCACGGACTGCACTTTCCACAAAGTCTTTTTCCTTTTTGTGCAGTGCATCGTTAATCATATTTCTATTTTTACTATAAATGGATTTTAATTTCTTATGAATTGATTTATACCAAGTGGTGTCTGTCTTAACCTTGTTCTCTGTCATTACTGCTTCAAACAGCTTGTGTATGCACATATCCTTTTTTTCCGAAATGCTAGTACTCTCCGAACGAGGCATAAAAAAAGGATCTGCAGCAGCACTCTGAAGGTTCATTATACAGTCTAAACTCAAATTGTCCTTAAAAGAGTTTAGGGCCTCAACAAGTTCTTTTGTTTTACCTTCTTCTTCTTTTGTTTTATCTTCTTCTTCTTTTGTTTTATCTTCTTTTTTGGGGTTACTCATAATTACCATATCTCCTTTCTATATTTAAAAAAATTACGACACTAAACTAATGTTAGTATCGCATGTATATTACTATAAATTTTGTGCAATGTCAATATATTTTGTTTGATTTTTTGAAAAATAATATTTGCTTAATAGTTTATTGCGGAGTTTGTTCGGATCTATTTGAGCATCCCCCGCATTCCGAAGATTGTTGCTCAGTTTGCAAACGAGGTGGGAAAAATTCTTCTGTAGGGAATTCTATGCGGCTAAATAAATCGCAAGGATTATCAGTTGAAGATACGCATTCTTTATTTGGAACACAAAAATCATAAGCCGGTATTAGCATTTGAACATTTCTTTCAATTTGGACTATAGTAAATAAACCTATAGTCAAAGCTACTGTTTTACTCCCTGCCCCCGGGCGTACAAACTCTCCTCCGAACCTCCTACAAATGCAATCTGGTATACGTAGCTGAGGTTGAGGTCTGCAATCGCATAGATTACAAAGTTTAGCGGAAAGTGCTACAGGATCTGCAACTTGAACAACCGCTCTAGGAAGGTTTTTAAGAGAAGTATTTTGTAAGTCCATATCACCTGAAGTATATTCAGATGTAAACACACTTACCTTACCTTCACTTCCATAAAGAACTGCTCGTTTATTAACCACGCAAAGCCCTGAAATACTTGCCGGCATAACAGAAGGAGCTAAAAATGCTTCTAAATTAACTTCAAAAAAGAAAGTCATGTCAATTGCGTAGTATCCGCGTCTGAATGGCACGGGTTCCATATCTATGAAAGTGGTTATAACATTAACATTCTTTACTCGCACACTACTGGCTTGGTCAATGATATGTTGAGCCGATTCGCTAAAACTAACTCTTAAATTTTCCAAACAACTTCTATCGGCACAAGAATCATAAACTCTATAAGCGTCAATGCACACAGATTCTTTAAACTGTCCGTTTTCTCGGCATGAAAATGTAGAAAAATTTTCTGTCATATAAAACTCCTCCATTAATATTAATAGATGTCAAAAGTAGTACAGAAACGATTTTTCGCAACTTGGCGAATAGCATTTACTTCTGATAATACAAAAATCCAACTATCAATATATTATGGAGTAAGTTTTACTTATGTTACATGATATTTTTAATTAAAACTATCTTTTCTCGAGTTTAGCGTAATTAGCCATAAGTTTTTTTATACCGACCGCATCTCCAAAGTTTATATCTAGGAGAGAATCATTGCCCATTTTGACCATAGATTTGATTTCCCCTTCACCGAAAATATTGTGATAAACTTTATCTCCGGCCTGGAATAAATTTGAAGAGTTAAGTGTACCTTTTTTAAAGTTACCTCCAGCAATTCCTCCAAAATTATGCGCTGCACTTACAGACCGTGCTCTTAGTTCTTGAGCTGACCTAGGAATTGGAGCGTCTTCATCAAGAGTTTTCCAATCACGGGATTTGGTCTTAGTAATCAATTCCTGAGGAATCTCGTTTAAGAACCTCGATGGTTTGTTGTGTGAAGTAACTCCAAATAACATTCTGCTATCTGAATTCAAGATATAAAGGCTTTTTTTGCAACGAGTAATGCCTACATAGGCTAACCGGCGTTCTTCTTCAATCTCCTCTTCATTTTCGTTAGCAGACGTCCCGGGGAATATTCCCTCTTCCATCCCTGGTAAAATAACATTTTGGAATTCAAGCCCTTTAGCAGAATGAAGTGTCATCAAAACAACAGAATCGGAAGCCGCATCATAGTTATCGATGTCCGAAAACAGCGATACCTCTTCTAAAAACCCTGAGAGAGTTGCATCTGCGCCGTGTTCTTTTTCATAGTTCATAATCGTGCTCAAAAGTTCTCTTACGTTCTCACAGCGTGCCTCGTAGCTCTCTTTTTCTACTTTTAAGTAATCAATGTAGCCTGTTTTCTGTAGAATCAAATCATAAAGCTCATGAAGTGAAAAAGCACCTGACTGATTCACTCTAATCAAATCGTCTATCAAATTCGAGAACGCTTTTAGCTTTACAGAAACTCTTTGCAATGATTCATATTCTTCACAGTTTCTCATAACACTAAGCAAATCTTGATTGGTTTCTTTTGCAATTTCTAGCGCTTGAGATATCGTGCGCTCACCTATTGACCTGCGCGGTTGATTGATTATTCTTTTGAGTCTGACTTCATCATGAGGATTATTTATTACGCTTAAGTATGCAATCATATCTTTGACTTCTTTTCTATCAAAGAACCTCATGCCCCCTAGCACCCTGTAAGGAATACCTCTTCTCATCAGAATTTTTTCAATCACATTGGACTGCGAATTCATTCTATACAAAATAGCAAAATCTGAATATTTTTCTCCTTTGGCAACTTTATCTTGAATCAATTCGGCTATATACTGCGCTTCATCGTGTTCGCTATATGCAGTATGAATTTTTATCAAGTCTCCGTCCATATTTTGAGTCCACAAATTTTTGCCCTTACGGTACACGTTATGAGCGATAACAGCATTAGCAGCATTCAAAATGTTTTTAGTTGACCTGTAATTTTGTTCGAATCTAATCAACTTAGCATTTGGAAAATTTTTCTCAAAGTCTATTATATTTCTGACAGTCGCGCCTCTGAATTTATAGATGCTCTGGTCATCATCTCCCACAACACATAGATTTTTATTTTTATCTGCCAAATTTTTAATTAGTAAATATTGAACGTAATTAGTATCTTGATATTCATCAACTATAATGTACTTGAATTTTTCTTGATAATGTTTCAGCACTTCTGGAAATTTCTCAAATAATTTAAGAGTATTTACTATTAAATCGTCAAAATCCATAGCGTCAGAGCTGACCAACTTATCTTGATACATCTTATAAATTTTCGAAATTTCTAAAGCTTTAAAATCATCCTCAGAATTAGGCATTATATCCTTTGGCCCCAGTAGCTTGTCTTTCGCGCGGGATATCCTGGATTTAACGTTTTTTGGAGTAAAAATCTTTTCATCCAACTTAAACTGTTTAATGCATTCTTTAATTATTTTTAGACCATCATCTTCATCGTATACCACAAAATGATTGCTGTATCCGAGTTTATCTGCATGAACCCTTAGTACTCTTGCGCAGAAAGAATGAAAAGTTGAAGCCCATATTTTTTTTGCAACATCTCCTAAAGCTCCGCTCAAACGGTTTTTTAGCTCACCTGCTGCTTTATTGGTGAAAGTTATAGCTAAAATAGTTTCAGGCTTTACTTCATCAACTTTTATTATGTCAGCCACAGATTTGGCATCCTTGCCCTCAGCACATGCTTCACGAAGTTTTGAAATCATTTCTTCATTCAAATTATCCGGTACTTGCGTGCTCATATAGGCATTCCCAAAGCATACCATGTTAACTATACGGCTAATCATTGCCGTTGTTTTACCGCTTCCAGCCCCTGCAAGCACCACTAGAGGTCCATTGATATTGAACACCGCTTCACACTGTGGACCATTAAGATTAGAAAACGTACGTTGAAGCAAAATTCTCTTTAGATCACGAAATTCCTTTGAAAATTTATCAACCAATTTTTGCACCACCATTTTAGAGTATTTTTAAATTTTAACGAAGAACACGTTTTTAATTTTAATGTATCTCAGAACTCAAACGCTCCCCTCTAAATATAATTATACTCCATTTTCTAATTAAAATCAACTAATTTAGCGGTGTAATGTAAATATTATAGAGTTTTGCTTGAAAAATCTTCATTCTTCACATTCATACAGCGTGGAAACGTCCTCTAACTTAAAACTTTTTATGCGAGAGTTGCCTGCACTATCTTCTAATTGAACTTTGACCTCCGAAGAGATAGGAAATCTATTAACAACTACTCCATTACCCTCTGCAGTCTCGACAATAGTACCAATTTTGGGCATTTGATCGAGTAAATTTAAATAAACATCATCTTCGTATTTCAAACAGCATTTGAGTCGTCCACACATACCCGAAAGTTTAACCGGATTAAGTGACATCCCTTGATTTCTTGCCATTTTCACACAAACATTTTCAAAATCAGGTAGAAACGATGAACAACAAATAGGACGTCCGCATATCCCCATGCCACCTAAAAGTCGAGCTTCT
The DNA here is from genome assembly GCA_934725345.1 of uncultured Eubacteriales bacterium. GTDB lineage: Bacteria > Bacillota > Clostridia > Oscillospirales > Acutalibacteraceae > UMGS1491. The sequence continues at coordinate 7,697 of CAKVBG010000024.1, read as the reverse complement.
TCTCTAACTCCAATTTGTCTTAGCTCTATTCTAACTTTAAACACATAAGCCAAATCTTTTACTAAACTTCTAAAATCAACTCGCGATTCAGAAGTAAAATAGAAAATCAACTTTGCTCTATTGAAAGTGTACTCTGCGCCAATAAGCTTCATTTTGAGTTTGTGATGTTTAATTTTCTCTTCGCAAATTTTAAGTGCTTTATCTTCTTCTTGTTTCTTTTTTTTCAAAGAATCTAAATCTTCAGCTGTAGCTTTTCGAATTATAAATTCGTCCGGAGATGTTTTAACGTTTAAATTCTCACGCACCACCGTTACCTCTCCACATTCTTCTCCTTTGCGCGTTTGAGCAACTACGAAATCTTCTTTTGAGATATCAAAATTATTGCACTCAAAATAGTTTATTTTTCCAATTTCGCAAAACTTAACTCCTAATATTTTACTCATTTAATATAGTCCTCCTTCCTATAGCATTGCCGCTAAATTCCCTAAAATAACATTTAGGCCGACATTAGTTTCAAAGGCATCTAAAATAATTTTCAAATTTTCTAATTTTTCTAAAATATCATCCACTCTTTGGGGATAAACCCTCAGATTCTCAAGATAAACCTCTCGGATTTTATTCACTAACTTTTGTATATAAGCTCTATCAGGTTCTAAACGCGAAATGATTTTTAAAATTTTGACTTTATCATTTTGAATACTTGCTTGCGTGATCTCTTTAGCTAAAGAATCAAACTCGGGGTCTTTAGCTTCTTCAAAATTGGGCCGCTTATCAATAAAAATCCCGCAGCGAGATATTATAGTGCTAATCAAAGAATTTACTGATTCGCACAAAAGAATGAAGATCACTCCCCTAGGAGGCTCCTCTAAAATTTTAATAAACGCATTTTGAGCCTGAACAGTCATGCAATCAGCGAACTTAATAATGTAAACTTTGAAATCTCCTTCATTGGGTAAAACATTTGCATCTTGGCGTATAAATCTTATGCTATCAATTTTTATATATTTTGAGTCTTTGTCCAAAGATATAGTTTTTAAATCCGGGTGCGAGCCCGCAGCAATTTTAATGCAAGACTCGCAGCTTCCGCAAGCTTTCTCCCCTCCTTTTTTACAGTTTAAAACTTTAACCATTTGAATTATTTCTTCGTACGCTCTTTCAGTGTTGTTTGACTCCACCACTATCGCATGAGGCATTTTTTTATTTTGAAATAATCTGTGTAAATTTTCAGGATACGATACTTCTCTCATTTCATTTACACCTTTTCGAACCTATCAACATCTAAAACAAAAATTATAGCCCCTCCGGTAGTTATTTGAAACGGCATATGAGCAAAAGGACTCATGTAAGAAGAACTTCCATTTGATACGAGCTGTTTACGTTTACTGCTATATTTAGATATGATATCTATAACCTTATTTGTCTTGTTATCTTCCACTCCTATAATCAGTGTTGTGTTCCCGGATTTCAGGAATCCCCCGGTTGAAGCCATACGCGTAACTTGAAAACTTTCTTCTGTGAGTGCATCCATAACTACTGAAGCATCGTCTTTTCCCATTATTGCCATTACTAATTTCATCAACTACCACCCGTTCAATTAATTTAATGCAAAACTATGTTCATTTTACCACACTTATTTCTTTTATACCATACTCTTTGAGGCGTCTTTGTTCCATTAGACCTATTTTTTCTCCCGGCATTACTACTGGTATCCCTGGAGGGCACGGACAAATTATATCTGCTGCCACTTTGTTTAGAGACTTGGCTATATCTACTTTTTCCGAAGGATTTCTAATTGCTTGATATAAAGGTTGGTCAACATCCGGGAAAGGTATATTTTCGCAAACTCTTGAACGTTGTGGAAACTTTGGTTTTATACTTTCTATTGCAGTTTTTAGTCGATTCCAGTCAAGAGGTAAATTAAAAGGTGTTGGTATTAAAACAACGAAATTTTCGTCACAAAACTCAGGTTCTATTTTAAATTTATAAAGTTCTTCTCTAAACTCTGGACCACTATACCCTATCTTAAAAACTCCTAAAGTAATTCTGGTAGGATCGCAAGTAGCTTTATCAGATAATAAATAAATTCCTTTGTTTTTAGCAACTTCTTTTATTTTATTTACCTGAAGTTTTAAACAATTATACTCCTCAAAGCCGTTTTCACTAAGCCACTCTCTAGCCAAATCAAGTGAAGCCATTATAGGATACATAGGACTTGTAGACCCAAATAAAGCCATAGCCGACTTCGCTTCATCTTTAAATTTGTCATCATTAACGTGAAGCCAAGCGCCTCCCGTAAGAACAGGTAAAGTTTTATGCGCAGAGTCCGCTACGAGTGATGCACCCTGATCCAGTGGATGAACTCCCAAAAACTTCAGATGAGCTCCATGAGCATTGTCCACTAAAACAGCTACTCCATATTTTTTGCAAATCTCAGAAATACTCGATATATCTTGCAGTACTCCATGGTAACTTGGGCTTGTTATATACAGGGCTGTGGCCTCAGGATTTTTTTCAAGTTTTAGTTTTAAATCTTCAATATCTATATTGGTTGCAATCCCAGAAATTTTATCAATATTTCTTCTAACCCAAATCGGCTCAACTCCTAAGAGAGCCATTGCAGATACTGCAGACCGATGAACTACTCTATCGCATAAAATTTTTCCTCCATAGCCGCAAGCTAACTTAATCATAGCTTGTATACAAAGAGTGTTTCCTCCTGCTGAAAAGAAACTTGCTTTGCTTTCGTAAAGCCGAGACACCTTCTCTTCAGCTTCTTTTATTATACCGCTCGACTCATACAAACTATCCGTTAAGGGTAATTCGGTTAGGTCTATTCCCAAAAAATCAAAATTACGAAAGAAATTGTATTTATGCCCGGGTGTATGGAAAGATGAACGGCCTAAACTTTTATAATTTTTGAGATGCTCATAAATATTCACCTTTTTGCCTCCTTAATTTGGAATGTGAATATAAGATAATAATATTGGAAATAGTATCATAAAAGGAAGTGATTTAAATGAAAGTATCTAAAAGTCAATATCAGGAAATGACGTCTAGAAATTCACCCCACAGCCCACTTGCAAAAGATATGTTTATGGCATTTATTTTTGGAGGTTTCATATGTACTATTGGTCAACTACTAAATCAGATTTATACTTCTTGTTTTAGTTTGGATAAAAAATCCGCAAGTACTTGGACATCAATAACCTTAATTGCAATCAGCTCAATACTTACCGCCCTTAACTGGTATGGAAAAATTGCAAAGTATGCCGGTGCAGGAACCATCGTTCCCATAACGGGATTTTCTAACTCCATAACAGCTCCCGCAATAGAATTTAAAAGCGAGGGTCATGTTTTTGGAATAGGCGCTAAGATGTTTATCATGGCCGGACCGGTTATAGTTTATGGAACAATTGCTTCAATGATATATGGGGCAATCGTGTGGATTTTTAAACTATACTGAATTTCGTTGTCTATAAACTTCATACATCAGCACTCCGGCTGCAACAGAAGCATTTAATGAATTTATTCTACCTTTCATAGGTATAGATAGCATAAAATCGCATTTTTCTTTTACTCCTGCGCTTATTCCTTTACCCTCTGAGCCAATTACTAATGCTACTGAACCTTGCAAATTTTCTTTAGTAAAGGTTGTCCCTTGGGCATCGGTTCCGTATATCCACAGACCTTGGTCTTTGAGATAGTTAAGTGCAAGAGAAATATTTCCTACCTTTGCCACCAACATATGTTGCAAAGCTCCCGCTGAAGATTTATCCACTGCTCCAGTCATCCCGACAGCTCTTCTTTTAGGGATAATTATTCCATGAGCTCCTACACATTCAGCAGTTCTGATTATAGCTCCTAAATTGTGAGGGTCTTCAATACCATCGGCCACAATTACAAAAGGTTGTTCATTTTTCTGATGAGCTAAATTTAAAATATCATCTATAGTACAGGACTCTTTAGCGGCTGCGACTGCAATTATTCCCTGGTGAGCATCAGATATAGAATTTAGAACTTTTTTGTTTACTTGTTTAATGACTATTCCTTTATCTTTAGCTTGGGCTAGTATAGCTTTAATTGAACCAAAGCCGTCGAAACTAGATACCATTATTGAATCTATACTTCGGCCGCTTTTTATTGCCTCTTTTACTGCATTTCTACCAACAATATAGTCGCTTTCGTGTTTGGGATGTACTTCCATGTTTCTTCTCATAGTTTAGTTATTATCCTCCAATATACAAACGTTACTCTTAATCAAAAAATTTCTTATACTTTCTAAAGTTTCGTTGCTCAAAATATGTTCTGCTTTACAAGCGTCTATTTCACCTACCTCTGGACTTACCCCCAGTACCTTAGTGAAAAACTTACTTAAAATTTCATGCTTTTCATATATTCCTTTCGCAACTTCAACTCCCTTAGGAGTTAAAGATATTTTGCCGTATTTTTCTTGCATAATCAAATTTTCAACCTTCAAAGCATTCATCGCTTGATTCACACTTGCTTTAGAACACGACAAAATATTTGCTATATCAGTAATCCTAGCATGATTTCCATTCTTATGGATAATATAAATGACTTCTAAATAGTCTTCAAGGGAACTCGTTAAAATCTCGCCCACTTAAAACACTCTCACTTTAAAATTTTTTACCACACATCTTAGAAAACGAACAGCCTGTGCATTTAGTGCAAGTTCTTTCTTTTTTTGAAGCTTTATTTTTGAAAGACTTAACTCCTAACATAATAAAAACCGATAAAATTAAAATCAAAAATATTACGTCCGCTATAGTCATTTTGAATTCCTCCTATTTTACTAAATTATTAAACAATGTAATCATCTGATAAACAAGTCCTGAGCATAAATAAGCAAACAGCAATTGATATATAATTGAAAAGATTGCTAATTTCTTACTTTGAAATTCTTTATATATCGCTGATGTGGCTGCAATGCAAGGAGTGTAAAGTAATGCGAAAACTAAAAATGAAGTGGCATTTATCCAATTGAAAGTTTCAGTAAGTGAATTTGTAAACTCAGAACCCGGGCCATAAAGAACCGAAAGAGTGCTTACTATAGATTCTTTTGCCATAACTCCTGTAATAAGAGATACACAAACTCTCCAGTCGCCAAACCCGCATAATTTAAATATTGGAGAAATCGTTTTACCCATAACCGCTAGAATACTCTGTGAATTATCTTCCACATGGTGAAAATTCATACCAAAATACTGCAAACACCAAACAACGATAGTAGCTAAAAGTATAGTAGTTCCGGCACGCTCAATAAAATCCTTGGTTTTATCCCAAATGCTCAGTCTAACATTTTTTAGCGATGGTAGCTTATAATCCGGCATTTCCATTATGAAATGTGATTCATCGCCTTTGAAAAGAGTATCTTTAAATAAATAAGCGGTAAAACATGCACAAACTATTCCCAATAAGTATAGTGAAAAAATAACTAATGCTTGATGATCTGGAAAGAAAACAGAAGCAAAAAGAAGATATATGGGCATTTTTGCACTACATGAAATGAAGGGTATTAAAAATATGGTTAGATTTTTATCTTTTTTGCTTTCCAAAATTTTTGTCCCCACAACCGCCGGAACGCTACATCCGAATCCCATTATCAAAGGAACAAACGCCCTTCCCGAAAGCCCAATTTTACGCATTGGTTTATCCATTATGAATGTTGCACGTGCCATATAGCCGCAATCTTCCAAAAAGGAAAGAAGCGTAAACAAAAGCAAAACTTGAGGCAAGAAAGATATAACCGCTCCCACACCTTTTATTACCGCATCTAGGAGCAAACTTTTAACCCACGGCGAAACACCTACATAATTTAAAATCCTTCCCACTGTGCTCGTCATTTGTGAGTTTAAAAATTCTTCACATAAATTTTTAAGATAATTTCCAAAAGGCCCGAAAGTCAAATAAAATACCATCATTATCAAAAATAAAAAGCAAGGTATAGCAGTAAACTTTCCGGTGGCTATTTTGTCTATTTTATCAGAAAAAGATAGCTTTGATTTTTTGGAAGTATCCCGCACTACGAGCCTACAAATTTTTTGTATGTACGAGTATCGCTCATCCGGAATTATAATATCTCTTTCCTTGTTTTGGTCTCTGCTTACGGATTTTCTAAGTTTATCAATTTTCTCTAAAACCGGTTTTGATAAATTATACTTCTCTAAAATTAGTTTATCACCTTCAAACACTTTAACCGCTTTAAAACGTCCATTATAAACGTATTTACTTCCTTGATTCAAAATTTTATCAGTTTCCGAAATAGCATTTTCAACTTCCGGAGAGTAGAATTTATCCGTTAAGCGAGTTAAGTTATTCTTTTTAACTAACAATGAAAGGGATTCCAAAAGTTTATCTATACCCTTGTTTTTCCCTGCTGAAATACATACCACGGGAATTCCAAGTCTTTTTTCGAGCTTTTTAACATCTATTTCTTTACCCCGGCTTTTTAAAAGATCCGTCATATTTAAAACCAAAATCATTTTGTATTGAAGTTCTAGAAGTTGAGTTGTCAAATATAAATTGCGTTCTAAATTGGTTGAATCCACAATGTTTATTATGATATCCGGCATTTCATTTAGTATGTAATTACGAGTAACTATTTCCTCCGGAGAATACGGCGACAATGAATATACGCCCGGTAAATCTACAAGCTCAATTTTATCACTAAGATTTTTTATTCTGCCTTCTTTTCTTTCAACTGTGACTCCCGGCCAATTTCCCACGTACTGATAACTTCCGGTTAGTTGGTTAAAAAGCGTAGTTTTACCACAATTCGGATTTCCAACCAAAGCAGCTTTGAAAGATGCATCGCTGGCTTTATTGCTATCTAAAATCGGCATACTTAGAAAATTATTATCCGGTCCAAAAGAAAAGTCCCTTTGAGAAAGTTCAAAAGCTGAATTTTTTTCTTCTTCGCTAAAAACTTCTATTTCCTTCGCTTCAGATTTTCTCAAACTTAACTTGTATCCATGAACACATATTTCAATAGGGTCACCCAAAGGAGCGGGTTTTATCATTTTTATTTTAGTACCTCTAGTGATTCCAAGGTCTAGTAAATGTCGCCTCAAAGCTCCTTGGCTTCCAACTTTTTTTACTATTCCTTCACTACCCCAGCCTATATCCAGTAGGCTTCTCATTAACTGCACATCCTTTACACTTTTCTAACTTTAAAAATATTCTCTTCAATCATATTCACATTATACCAATCTTACGTATATAAGTAAAGCCAACCTAACACTTTTTATATTATTCATCGGTTTTAGAAATTTTTGATTGACAATTTATCAAAAATAGATAAAATATACTCGTGGATAGGTTCAAAAAATTACGAATAAAATTGGTAATATTTTCGAATACTTGAATCATAGAAATTATATTAAAAGGATAGTGATTGTAGAATGATAAATCTACTTGAAAAAATAGGCATAAGCAGAAACAAAAATTCATCTTCTGCTAGCAAAGACTTTGATTCCCAAATCACAAAGGAGCTTAAGGAAATCTGCTCAGAAATAGAAAGGACCAACATCTGGTTTCAAACCGAAACAGATGAAAACCTGATAGATGCTTCTATCCATCAACGTGAAGCTCTAAACGCAAGATATCGCTATTTAATAAGTAAACTAAGACCCTGTGAAAATCCACCGATCACGGAGGAGAATCCCACACAATGACTA
>CAKVBG010000023.1 GCA_934725345.1 uncultured Eubacteriales bacterium | reverse complement strand
CTGAGTAAAGCTTTCTTGATGATAGTTTGAATTAACAGGAATCCCCGTATGTGTAGGGGATTCTTTTTGGTTAGGAGATTCGGTTTGCTTGTTTGAAAATTCTGATGCGATAAGTGATCCAAGAAGAAGCACTGTACCGCTGCCTATTCCCGCTGAAATAGCAGCCCCTGAATTAGCGAATATACTTTTTAGTTTATCTTTAGAGTCACCACTTAGTTTATTGGCAATGTTCTTACTAGTATCTTCGGAATGAGTATTATAACTAAAATGATACAACGGTTGAGCAGAAACAAGAGGAGATGCTGCACTGAGAGCTGAAATTACTCCTGCAGTGAAGGCAGTGGTAGCTTTTTTACCTCCAAAAACTTTCGAAAGTTCTTGGCATTGAAGTTCCTTTACGGCTAAATCTTTTAAATCTTGTTCAAAAGTGCTTTGAGATTCTGTGTATCCTTGTGATTTGCAGTATTCGTACAGTTTTTTAAAATCTTTATTCATTTTGTTTTCATCCTTTCGTGACAGCAGTAATAATTCAGACTGATACTCTTATTTTAACACATTAATTTAATTTTGTAAATAAAAAATTTTAAATTATTTTTGAATTTCCATTTGGATACGATACGGAATTTACAAATCTTAGATTTTATAATATAATTTTATAACCGTGAGAACTAGGCTTAAGGTTTTAGATACAAAAATATTTTTTGGAGGATGAAAACAGATGTCAGCAGAGGTAAAACCAAACTTCATCAAAATGGAAGAAGACATTCTTGAGTTCTGGGAAAAGAATCAGTGTTTTCAAAAAATGCAAGAGAAAAACAAAGGCAAAAAGCGGTTTAGATTTTTAGACGGTCCAATTACGGCAAATAATCCAATGGGAATTCATCACGCGTGGGGAAGGAGTGTTAAAGATACTTTCCTAAGATACAAATCTATGACAGGTCACTGTTGCGGATATCGAAACGGTTTTGATACTCAAGGTTTGTGGGTCGAGGTAGAAGTTGAGAAGGAACTTGGGTTTAAAAATAAAAAAGATGTTGAAAACTATGGAATGGATAAGTTTACTAAGAAATGTGTAGAAAGAATCAAACGATTTTCAAGTGTTATCACGGAGCAGTCTAAGCGCTTAGGTCAGTGGATGGATTGGAGTAATTCTTACTTTACGCATACTGATGAGAATATTTCTGCTATTTGGAGTTTTTTGAAGGTATGCAATGAGAGAAAATGGATAGCTAAATCAAATCGTCCTATGCCGTGGTGTCCGAGATGTGGAACTTCTCTATCAGAGCACGAGATGTCTGGTTCATACAAAGAAATAACGCATAAATCTGTGTTTTGTATTGCGAAACTTAAAGATGCCGAATTCGATGTTTTAGTCTGGACTACAACTCCTTGGACTCTTTCTGCGAATGTTGCTTTAGCGGTAAACAAGGATTTAGATTATGCGGTTGTGAAATGTGAAGGATTTGAAAAACCCATTGTTTTAGCCAAAAACGCTATTAAATATATCGACGGAGAAAAGCAAGTTTTGAAGTTGCTCAAAGGCTCTGATTTGTTGGGCTACGAATATGAAACTTTTTTCCCGTGGCTTGACGTACAAAAGGGTATTACGCATAAGATAGTTCCATGGGAAGACGTGGATGCCAATGAAGGTTGCGGTGTAGTTCATATTGCACCGGGCTGCGGAGCAGAAGACTTCGAACTAGGAAAAACTCTTTCTTTACCGCAGATATGTCCTATAAATGAGTTGGGAATTTTTGAAGAAAATTATGACTTCCTCAGTGGTAAATCCGCACCAGAAGTAGCAAATTTAGTATTTGAAAAGCTCAAGGAACACGGAAAATTGTTCAAGGTTATGGAGTATACACATAGTTATCCGATATGCTGGCGCTGCAAAACTGAAATAGTCTTTAGATTGGTCAACGAGTGGCACATAAAAACTGATGAGATACGTCCTGAGCTTATAAAGGAAGCTCAAAAGGTAAATTGGGAACCTGAATTTATCGGAAAGAGGATGTTAGATTGGCTTACCAACATGGGAGATTGGAGTATTTCCAGGAAGAGATTTTATGGTTTGCCGCTACCGTTTTATCCTTGTAAATCTTGTGGGCATTTAACCGTTATAGGGTCCAAAGAAGAGCTTTTAGAACGCTGTGTAAATCCGGATGTGGAGCTGCCTGAATTACATCGTCCGTGGATTGATAAAGTTAAAATTAAATGTCCGGAGTGCGGAGAAGAGGTATGCCGTATCCCTGACACAGGTGATGTTTGGCTTGATGCCGGAATAGTTCCTTTTTCAACTCTAGGATACTTCAGCAACAGAGCAGAGTGGGAGAAAAATTTCCCGGTAGAGTGGGTAACTGAAATGCAGGAGCAAGTTAGACTATGGTTTTATTCTTTGCTTTTCATGAGTGTTACGTTAACAGGAAGAGCTCCCTATGAAAAAGTTAAAGCTTATGGAAAGGTAGTTGCCCAAGATGGTACTAAATTCTCCAAGACGGGATATATGATAAAATTCGATGAAGCCGCAAACAAGATAGGAGCGGATGCTATAAGATATCTATTTGCTGGTTCTCCAACTACAAATGACGTCAGATTTGGATTTTCTCTTGGAGAGGAAGCAAGACGTAAGCTTTTAGGATTTTGGAATATTTACTATTTCTTTATGACTTATGCTCAGATTGACAAACCAAGTATCGGCGCACCGAAGTCAAATAATTTGGTTGATAAGTGGCTTATCAGTAGAATAGATAATTTTGTAAGCAAAGCTATTGCATCTTATGAGCTGTATAGTACCAGTGAGATAGTCAGGGAGTTTGAACAGTGTATTGATGACGTTTCAAATTGGTATGTTAGAATCAACCGCCGTAGATTCTGGAAAAACAGTCTTGATTCAGATAAACAAAATGCCTATGACTCTCTTTACTATGCAATCAAAACAATAACTCAAGTTATGGCGCCCATTATACCCTTCATGACAGAACAAATTTGGCAAAAAATGATTAGAAAATATGAACCCGATGAGTGTTTATCTGTTCATCTTTCGAATTTTCCAACCGTACGCAGTTACGATAATGATCTTTTAAAAGAAACTCAGAAAGTCAGAACCGTTATTGCTTGTGCGCTCAAACTTAGAAATGAACAAAATTTAAAAGTCAAACAACCGCTTAGCAGTTTGTATTTGAACAAAGATTTGCAAGCTGAAGTTAGAAAATATGAATCCATTGTATTAGAAGAGCTTAATATCAAGGAAATTGAATATCTTGAGGATTTCAATAAACTCAGTCAGGAGTATTTAACAGTTAATTTTCAATCAGCGGGTAGGGTTCTGAAATCTGAGGTTAATAAGGTAAAGAAGCTTTGTGAGGACTTAAGCTCTGAAGATAATGCTCGTCTATCGGCGCAAGTTAAACAAGGGGAAAATGTTAAACTTTCAGGTTTCGATGCTGAAATACCTGCCGAGTGTTTCAAGGTTGTTTCTAAGGATAAAGCTAATATTGCAAGAACTTCAGAAAATAGCATAGACGTGGCTATAAATACGGAAATAACTGAAGCTTTAAAGTTGGAGGGAATATACAGAGAAATACTAAGACACTGCCAAGTGCTTAGAAAAGAAGCTGGATTTGAAGTTTCAGATAGGGTAATGTTAGCATTTGAAAGCAACTCTGAAGTAATATCTGAATTAATTGCTCAGAAGTCTGAAGAAATAGAAACAGAAACACTTTCTAAAATTTCTAATTTTTCCGAACCTGTAATGTCTAAAACCGTAAAAGTTGATAATGCTGATCTTAAAATATCAATAAAATGAGTTTGATATAATACTGAAAAAGAAACAGCTTCAATGGGGCTGTTTCTTAAAAATTAATGTGTATGTATTATAGAGCTTTTCTCTGGCATATCATATAACTAAGCATTTTTAATTCATATAAAGGAATAGTGTTGAAATGAACAAAACAGTAAATTTGAAAACTCAGAAAAAAGTTAAGCATTCTTTTGCTGCCGGAGCGATAATTATGGCAGTTGGGATGCTTATAGTAAAAATTGCAGGTGCAGCTTTTAAAATACCGCTTACATACATTCTTGGAGGCCTTGGAATGGGTTACTTCGGAACGGCATATACGATGTATAGTCCTATTCATGCACTTGCAACTGCAGGATTACCTATAGCAATATCACGTATGGTTTCGCAGTACATGGCTCAGCAAAGATACAAGGACGTTAAGCTTATACACAAAGTTTCAATACCCATATTTTTATTCACAGGCTTTATAGGCTCAGCACTAATGATGTTAGGTTCGTTTCCATATGTTAAATTCATCAGTTCTCCCGGGTCGATTTATTCACTTTTGATTCTTGCTCCGACGATCTTTTTTTCATGTCTAATATCAATTTACAAAGGATACTATGAAGGTTTAAGAAATATGATCCCTACAGCGGTTTCAGAAATCGTTGAAGCAGTGGGGAAAGTAGTATTTGGAATAACTTTTTCCTATGTTACTGTTTGGTATGGAATGAATGAATTCAAAATTCATGGAACAGTCTTCGGAGTGGCTTATCAGACTGTTTCTGAAGCAAGAAATGCGATATTACCTTGGGCATCTGCAGGGGCGGTTTTAGGCATAACTTTCGGAGCTGTGGCGGGGTACTTATACATGGTGCTGAAATACAAACTCTCCGGGGACGGTATAACTGTTGCTGAGCTTCAAAGTGCACCAGAGCCGTGTCCTATAAAAAAATTAATTAAAATGCTACTTTCGATTTCTGTACCTGTGGCTTTGGGGGCTATAATTATGAATATTGCCTCCGCAATAGACGCCACCCTAGTTCAACGCAGACTTAACGATATAATGCACATCGCTCCGGGAGTTCTTATTAGAAAATATAGTGGTCTTATCCCCATGGAGGCCATCCAAGCTGGAACTACTCATGTTTTTTTAGCAGGCTGTTTTAGCTATATGAACACAGTAACCATGTTACTACCAACTATAACTCAAGGCCTGGCGATAAGTGCACTTCCAAACGTAACGGACGCTTGGGTAGGAGGGATAAAAGAAAAAATCAAAAAAAGTATTGAAACTGTTCTTAAAGTAACGAGTATAATATCTTTTCCAATTGGCCTGGGTATGTCTGTGCTGTCGTTTCCAATCATGGATCTTATTTACAACACTTTGGGTAAAAATAAAAGTTTAGGGGAAGTATGTATAGCTTCTCAAATTATGAGCATATATGCCCTGGGTATAATATTTGTTGCCATAGGAACTCCCGTATGTAGCATGCTTCAAGCCGTAGGTAGAGCAGATATACCTCTTAAACTGTTATCTTTGGGGGTAATCATGAAGGTGGTTCTCAACTACATTTTAGTTGGAATTCCAGAGATAAATATCCAAGGTGCAGGTATTGGAACATTAGTGTGTTATTTATTTGTATGCACGGCAGGTTTGATTGCTTTAAGAAAAGAGGTCAAAATTTCTATCAATTGGATGGCATCATTTATTAAACCTTTGATATGCAGCTTATTATGTGCAATAGCGGCGTATACCTCTCATGGGCTACTTTCTATGGTAATTCCATTTAAACTCGCAACAATTTTTTCGATAGCAATTTCAGGCATAGTATATGTTTTGGCACTGTTTTTAACAAATACGGTCACATCTTCTGATTTAATGACAATTCCAAAATGTAAAAAAATTGTAAAAACACTTGAAAAAGTAAGATTGATAAGATAATATGTAAATAGATGTAAATATTTGGAAGTTTATATCTTAATTTTTCGAGGAAGGTTGTGGGGATTATGGAGTTGGTCCAAAAATGCAATTATTCTTTACATGATTTTTTGAAGCTTGTCAAAAAGCTTAGAGCTTCTAACAGTTTTGGTTGGGATAAACTCAATAAGCATACAAGCATAAGGGTAAGTCTAATTGAAGAAGCGTATGATGTGCTCGAAGCAATTGATATTGATGATGATGAGATGCTTAAAGAGAAGCTAGGAGATTTATTGCTGCAGATAGCATTTCATTGTGACATTGAAGAAGAAAACAAAAATTTTTCTTTTGAAGACGTTGTGGACAAGATATGCAAAAAGATAATATCGAAGTATCCACATGTTTTCCGTGAGGAATCTTCTCGGAATGAAAGTAGCAGTAGGTGCAGGGTTTATAACCTTAGAGAACGTGAGCCCAAAGGACTCGACCTTAGAAGAAATCGAATGAATAATCATAGTGCGGAAGAAGAAGTTAAACGTGTTTCCAGAATACTTCCGGCTTTGATGAGGAGTGCTAAAGTTCAGGAGCGTGCAGCGAAAGCGGGATATGGCCTCTTTTCGATGGAGGATGCCCTTAACGAAACCTTTGAGAGACTTCATTATTTGGAAAACCTTATCCTTGATGGTCGGCAAGACCACTATTACAAAGAAATAGGGGATTTACTCTTTTCTATGACGGAAATATCTCGTTTGGTGGGGATTGACGCCGAAAGTGCGCTTTATGATTCATGCGAGAGATTTAAAAATGAATTTTTATATAAATTATCGCTTGAAAAAGGTGAGAAATTGTAGTAACATTGGGGTGCTAGCAAAATACGTCTAGAAACGGATTGTGGAAAAGATGTTTTTTGCATGTACATATAAATTATTATGGAGGTTTTGTTTTAATGAACAAATCAGATTTAGTAGCAAAAATTTCCGAGAAAAGTGAGCTTTCCAAGAAAGATAGCGAAAAAGCTTTAAACGCTTTCATGGACGCAGTTACAGAAGCTCTGAAAGAGGGTCAAAAAATCCAATTAATTGGTTTTGGAACTTTTGAAGTACGTGAACGCAAGGCTCGCACTGGACGTGACCCACGTAGTGGAAAGACTATCGAAATTCCAGCAGCCAAAAGTGCTGCTTTCAAAGCTGGTAAAGCTCTTAAAGACGCTGTTAATGGCTAATTTGTTAGGTTCTCTGCCAAGTGCAGGGAACTTTTTATATGTGCGAAGGATCAAAAGAGATAACAAAGTTGCATATAGTTAAAAGATTATAAAAACGAAAGACGAGAGATTAAAATTGATTTTTGCAGGTTATAGTTATGATCAAATAGGTCCGCACTTTATCCTATCGGATAACGGAGGGAAATATATAAAGCAATATTTAAATGGGGAGTCGTTTACCATTCAAAAACTTAAAGAAAGGCACTGTGTGGGGACGTATGATTTTTCAACATTATCTTACTATCCGTGCCCTACAAAATGCAAATTGGATTTAAATTCGAAAATAAACCATTGTGCTGAATGCCATAACAAGATAGGATTTAACCCTGCGTTTTATAATGCTCAAAGAATTTCGCCCCAGCAATTGGAATATAACAAAACTCCTCATCTAGTTTACTTAGCTTATTTTTCTCCTTACCATATCAAAGTCGGTATTGCTTCAAAAAAAAGGAGTAAGTTAAGGCTCCTTGAGCAAGGAGCACGTGCAGCATTCATTTTGAAAACTTTTTCAAACGCATATTCAGCTAGGGAATTGGAAGCAAAATTGTGTGGGGCTGGGTATGGAATATTAGAAAGACTGTTATCGAGCCAAAAATCAAAAATCATTTGCGAAACTCGTTACGATTCAACGGTTGCAAATAAGACTTTAACTAATATTTTAAAGCAAATAGATATAATTCCTGAGAGTAAATTTTTAGAGTTTGATTCGCAGTATTTTTATAAAAATTATTACGATCTGAGTAATTTAGAAAAAGTAGAAAATCCGGAATTTTTATCTGGTAAGGCAATTGGGATGATTGGTGATATAGTTTTATTAAAGCAAAAAGATTTATTGTTTGCTACTTCAATAAAAAAATTTATTTCCCATAAAGTAGAAATAAATTACAGTGGAGATTTTCTGAAATATACATCCGAGCCCAAGCAGATATCCTTTTGGTGAAAGCTTGCTTTTGTAGGTGTGAATCGATCTCCGTTTAAATTTTACATCAAAAAAAGCCCCCTAAGAGGCTTTTAAGTTTATCCATTGGTTACGGTTTTCAAGAATATTTTCTTTTCAAATCCTCCGCGTTTTTCTTTTTTATGCACTCTTTCAGCTTCAACTTCCTCAAAATCAATTTTGTTGCTTTTAGCTATTGCGTGCAAGACTTCCAAAACATCCGCTAATTCTTCCTTTTTAGATTCAGTATCATCTGCTTCGATAACTTCATTACACTCTTCCATTAACTTTTTGTTTAAGAGGTCAGCGTATTCTGCATCTTCTAAAATTCTTATCTCGCTTTCTCCGCCTTTTTTTGAAATTATTTCCGGGATATTATCTCTAACCAACTTGTTAAAAACTTTTTTGTTGTGCATAAACAATCTCCTAATCTATAAATTTGAATCCCATATTTCTACCACATAAAACTTAGTTTCAAAAAGTTCCACCAACAACATAGTAGGGACTTTGTGATTAAAATTTTCTTCTCCACGCAAAACATTTCGCACACAATTGTTAAATAAATCAATGAAAGTATCTTTTTTTAGGCAAGCAGCGCTCTGAGGGATACTTTCCTCTACTTTTCTTAGAGGATATCCTACTTCTTTTAAAAAGTCAAGTCTTCGTTTTCGTGAAAGTTCATAATCATGTTTTGAAATATTCTTGAGATTTGCAAAATCCCAAATGAAATCGGGAGACCACTCTAACAGATACCATGGAACGTATATTTGTGTATGAGATTTATTTTTTCCTTTTGTTAATTCTCCTCCATCAAAACCTTTTCCCACGAAGTCTATATGGACTCCTTTTTCCCAATCAATTACGATATTAAAAGCGCCTGTTCTTTCATATCTTGACATATATTTTCCGGTAAAATACATAGATGGGAACTGAAAGCATAGTAAAACAGCTTCTTTATTCTTTTGCTTGCACTCACATAAAAACTCATTGATATCTTCTACTTTTAGCTCTCTGCCGCGCGGTAAATTAAACCAATTGTTAAATGGAGCATCAGGTCTACACATTAAAGTGTTTCCAAGGTTTTGTTTTATTTTTTGTATTTCTTCCTCAGATAAATCTTTATCTATAATAACCCCTTTAGATACTACGGGCAAGCCATACAGATAGGATTTATAAAATCCATGACATTTTCTATATGACTTATATTGGTCTAAAATCGAGATATCATTTTTATGCATATCAAATATTTTGCAGTTGGCATTTACGTTAGCTTTGAACGCACTGAAAAAACAGCTTGCCACTATCATGCTAGCAACTAATTTTTGTTTGATCATTTTCACTCTTACCTAAATTCTTTAAAATTCTATATTTTTCTTTTGTTTCTCTGATATAAACGTTTTTTATATCCATTTGCTTTATCATCTTTAAGCATCTGCTACAGGGATCGATAGGGAAATAATCCCGGGATTCAACATCTATTCCAACTAGAAACAAGTCTGCATCTTTAGCTGAAAAATAGGATATATCTAAAAGAGATTTTTGCTCAGCACATAGTCCTTTGCAAAGCTCCATTCCTTCTCCGCTTTTTAAATTTTTCTCATTTCTTATGCATCCTTCATCTTTGCAAGTTCTATGATCGTTTCTGATCCTGCCGTTAAATCCAGTAGATATTATCCTATCGTCTTTAACTATAACGCAGCCAAAGTTTCTCCTCAGACAACCAGAAGCTTTAAGGACGGTTTCTGCTATATCCAAATAATAGTTTACTTTATTTTTTTCCAATTACCTGATAACCTCTTTTTTTACTTCTTCGAATTTCTTTGAAAAGTCTGATTTTTTAAAAATCTCTAGAGTTTTCTTTATGTTTTCAACTCCATAGTTTTTTCTCCAATCCCAATATTCCAATTTACCAAAGGCTGAGCATAAGACTTGTCTGAAAAACTGAGAGGGTATGATGTCAGATTCTACTAAATACTCTTTTTCAGATATACTTTGGTAATATAAATAAGGGTTAGTTGAGAAATTTTTTTGTAAGTGATTTAGGCCATCTATTTCACAAATTTTAGCGTTATATTCTTTTAAAGTACCGTCTATATCCACATTCGATGGAACAATATGAAGATGTGCATGTTCTACGCAAGCTCCACTTGTTTTGCATGAGGGAACAGAACCGTGCTCAAAAAGTATAGATTTTTTATTAAGTTTATCACTAATTAGATTTTTGCAGGTTTTTATTACGCAATTTAGTTCACAAAGTTCTTCTTCTGAAATTTGAGCTATACTGGTGTAGTGATTTTTTGTAACTATTAATAGATAACCTTCAACGAAAGAACCTATAGTAGGCATTACAACCAAGCTATCGGTTTTTAAGAGAATCCTGTCTGTAATCCCTTCGTCTTTAAATGTTTTTTTAAACAAATCATTATCTTCGACTTTATTAATTTCATCACAAAAACTACAATTGTACATGTATACATTTTCCTTCCTATTATAATTACGCCTGATTATAATAAATCTTAATGTAAATGTCAATATTTGTATGTAAAAATAATTTTTGAATTTGTTGGATATGTATTTTGCCTAAAAATTATTTGTTTGTTTTATGATTAAGTGTATTTTTAGATAATCATTTATCTATATTATTATGTGTCTTATAAAATCTCAAAGGATGAATAAAAATCTTAAATTAAAATAAGCGAGAACAGCTCTTAATATATCACAACAGTTTTAGGAATTAGTAGGCGGACTGTAAATGCTATCGAATCAGGAAATTACAATCCAACAATACAATTGTGTATTGATATTTGAAATTTACATAAAAATACAAAAGAAACTAGTTAAACTGGGTTTCTTTATCGTTTTAATCAGGGGTACGATTTTTCTTATATGTCATAAAGGAACTCAGTATTCAAGCCGTTTACAATCGATGATAGTGTTTACAAGAAAATTATTATTCTTACAGGTGCGTGATTTTTACATTATCGCAAGTTTTTGAAATTTTTTCCGCAAGAAGTCTACGATGACGATGACAATGCTCAGGAGTACTTTCGGCACAAAGAATACAGATTCTCTTATTTTTAAAAGCATAGAAAAAATCTAGGTTTGCCTGGGTATCCAAGAATTTATTATAAATTTTTTCATACTCATTCCACGTGGTCTTTCCGTTTTTATAATCTTCAAAAAGTGATGGATTCGGAGCTAAATGTTTTAATGCTATGTAGTTGCAACCACAATTTTTTTTAAGAAAATACTGTAAATCCGCGCTTTTGCTAAACCCAGCAAGCTGTGTGGAATTATAAAGCCTAACGTCTGCAACTATTTCAATTTTGTTATCAGTTATAATTCCAAAAAATTTTTCTGCAGATTTTTTCGTATATCCAATTGTAAATAGCTCCTACATTACTTACCCATTATTAAATAATTTTGATTAATCCTATTATAGCATCATATCATATAACAATCCATATCGTATGATTTTACGGAATCTCTTAAAGGATACACTGCGTAAACAAATTTATAGTAAAGATCATTGCCATATTTTCTGTATGGAATTTCAGGCAAGCTTACACCTAAAAGGGATTTAGAAATTTTATTGGGAATGACTCTTGTAATAAATGTGAAAAATATCCAAAATGTCGTGGAGGATGCCGATATCGCGCATTCTTAAATGGTAATATAAATGGAGTAGACAGCTACTGTTATGAATTTAAAAATCTTATTTAAATAATGCAAGTGACTAAAACAGAAAAGGTAAATAAATCATAGTATCAAGTTTAAAAAACACAGAACACAGCTGCCGATTGGAAGCTGTGTTTTTCCTTTGCAACTAAAATACTGCCCTACTAATTTACGGTACTCTTACCAACCCCATGACGCCACACAATTTTTGCCAACCCGATACTCAATCTCATATGGAGGACAACCATGCCACACATGATTAGGAGGAGCAGGTTCGTTTATTTCTAATATACAACATTCTTCAAGACAACGTTTCATTATATTCCTTATAGTCGACGGATGTTGCATACGAGATATAACTTTCATTCCGCGTTGTTCCCTCACGCTAAGCTCATCTACCTTGTTCAATGCAAATTGAAATTCATTTTTTAATGCTTGTTCGAATTGTTGTCTGCTCGAATAGTCAGATGGTGAAATGTACCTTATTCCATATGCAAATATACTACCACAACAACAGAACACCACTACAAACATCAAAGAAAACATTTTAAGTAATTTTTTCACTCAGATCACTCCATAAATGTTTAAATTTTTTAGGGCTACAAATATTTTTATTACAAAGCCTGGTGAGGCCTTGATCGTCCACACTATTTTATTATATCATAAACCTATATCTGATTGTATTATATATCAGATCGATTTTTGTAAAATTTTAGTAAAACGAATACTGGCAAAAAACTCAATTCTGGTCCGAGTGACAGGAATCGAACCTGCGGCCTCTTGAACCCCATTCAAGCGCGCTACCAAACTGCGCCACACCCGGTTATTAATTTTAATAGTTTAAATTATATCATAAATAAAATGAAAATCAAGTAGAAACAAGTATATTGGGGCACAAGTTCTAAAATTCCTGAGATATTTAAACATAATTATGTCATTTGGACGTAAAATTAAAGATTGATACATACTTCAATAAGTAATAAAATAGTATGTGAATTTAAAATACATAAGGAGGATTTCAATGTCAGGACATTCTAAATGGAATAACATCAGAAGGAAAAAAGAAAAGACCGATGGTCAAAGGGCAAAAATTTTTACGAAGATAGGTAGGGAATTATCCGTAGCGGTAAAGGAGGGTGGTGCAGACCCTAATTCAAACTCTAAACTCAGGGACTGTATCGCTAAAGCCAAGAGTAATAACGTACCAAATGATAATATTGAGAGAATTATCAAAAAGGCTGCTTCTAGTAATGAGTCGAATAATTTTGAAGACATAACCTATGAAGGATATGGACCCTGTGGAGTGGCAATAATAGTAGAAACTTTAACTGATAATCGCAATAGAACAGCTGGAAATTTGCGTCATTATTTTAGCAAGTACGGTGGAAATTTAGGTTCTAGTGGATGCGTATCATTTATGTTTGAACAAAAAGGTGTTATAGTTATTGATTCTGCGGATAAAGATATCTCCACTCTTGAGGACGACGTCATTGAGGCAGGGGCTGAAGATTTTACCAACGAGGATGAATGTTTTGTAGTTTATACTGAAAAAGGTGACTATGAAAATATATATAAATTCCTAGAAGAAAAGGGATATAAGTTTGTTTCATCAGAAATAGGTATGGTTCCTAATTCCTATGCTAATGTTAGCGAAGAGGAAGCCGAAAAAGTAAATGTACTTTTGGATATACTTGATGAAGACGAAGACGTCA
This sequence comes from uncultured Eubacteriales bacterium, assembly GCA_934725345.1. GTDB lineage: Bacteria > Bacillota > Clostridia > Oscillospirales > Acutalibacteraceae > UMGS1491. Next base: position 933 of record CAKVBG010000023.1, on the reverse strand, counting down.
AAAATGTATGGCATAATTTAAAGTAAAATATTTCGAGTGAGGATATATTATGAGATTTTTAGTGGTAGATGGAAACAGCGTACTGAGCAGAGCTTTTTATGGAATTAAAATGCTTTCAAACAAAAGTGGTCAGATGACAAATGGAATTTATGGCTTTTTATCCACTTTCAAAAAATTGCTAAGTGAGGTTTCTCCTGACAGAATAGCAATAGCTTTCGATCTGCCAGCTCCTACTTTCAGGCATCAGTTATATCAGGGATACAAAAGTAATCGTAAAGGAATGCCAGAAGAACTTTTTAGTCAGTTGGAGATTTTAAAAAAGCTTCTTGTTGCTATGGGGTATAAGCTTGTGTCTTTACCTGGATATGAAGCGGACGACATACTTGGAACTTTTGCGTCGTATTGTGAAAAGAATAATTATGAATGTGTTCTTGCAACAGGCGATAGAGATATTCTTCAGCTTATCTCAGATAACGTATCTGTTAGAATGACCTTAACGAAGTTTGGTAAATCTGAGTCCATTTTGTATGGAGAAGAAAAAGTAAAAGAGGAGTATGGAACGAATCCGATAAATCTTGTGGATGTAAAAGCGCTCCAAGGAGATACTTCGGATAATATTCCTGGAGTTAAAGGAATTGGTCAAAAGACCGCTCGTGAACTTATTTCTAACTATCAGACTATTGACTATATTTACAACAACTTAAGTCAATTAGATATAAAACCAGGAGTTAAAGAAAAGCTTTTGGCCGGTAAAGGTGATGCCTATATCAGTTATAAGCTGGGAAAAATAATTAAAGACGTCCCAATTGAAATTAACGAAAAAGACTACGAGCCTTCGGCCCCTGACATTGCCGAAGTTAGAAGGATGTTCAAAGAGTTGGAGTTTTTCTCCCTTTTAGACAAGCTGGAGAATCCTAATGATGAGCCCATACT
>CAKVBG010000022.1 GCA_934725345.1 uncultured Eubacteriales bacterium | reverse complement strand
ATCCAATGGTTTTGATTTAAGATATGTTTTTGACCCACGATTTCTTCAAGCTGTTTTGGTCGGACGAGTTGTGATAAGTTAGAAGTCATAAAAATTCTCCATTTTGTAGTTGTAAAATTGATTTGCGAAAGGTCATGAAGTTTATTATAATATTAATAGGAGGGTAAACACAAATTTTATTAATTAAGGAGTACTGGGTAATGTTTAAAGATGCTTGGGATGTTTTTTCTTTGATAATGTCAGCGTTAGCGCTCACTGGGACGATAATTAATGCTGAGAAGAACAAATGGGGATTTGTTTTTTGGTTGGTTTCAAATCTTTATATGTGCATAAGATTTTTTGTTATTAAGGAATACTATCAAAGTGCACTATTCTTTGTGTATTTTGTTCTAGCGATAAGGGGAATTTTTGCTTGGAGTAAAAAGGACAAAAAGCAGGAATCCATCAGTGAAGAATCGAGTACTTGCGAGGTATGAGCCAAGAGAAAATTTTCTTACATACTTGCTGTGCACCCTGCTCTGTGAAATGCTTGGAAGTTTTAGAAAAAGAAGGATTCACTCCAACTATATTTTGGTATAATCTGAATATTCATCCTTGGATGGAATATAATTTAAGAAAGACAACTCTTTTGGATTATGTAAGGGATTTAGGTCTTGAGGCGATAGTAGAAGATGATTATGGTTTAGAATTTTTTATAAATGGGATTTATCCGGATTTTGGGCGGGGAAGATGCAGGTTTTGTTATGAGAGCCGTTTAAGGAAAACCGCACAGTTAGCTCTTGAAAACGGATATAAATTCTTTTCAACTACGTTGTTGATAAGTCCTTATCAAAATCATGAACTGATAAAAGAGCTTGGTGAAAAGTTTGCTTTAGAGTATGGTATAGATTTTGTTTACAGGGATTTTAGACCATTTTTTAGAGAAGGCCAAAAGCAGGCAAGAGGAAATGGTTTTTATATGCAAAAGTACTGTGGATGTATTTTTAGTGAGAAAGAAAGATATGTGAAAAAATAGTTGATTTTTTGAAGCCTTTGTGATAAAATTTAAGTATAATATAATAAAAGGAGTGTCAGTGATGATTTCAGCTAACAAAAAAGAAATATCGATGCTTTCAGAAACAGAATTGAATATGGTGAGCGGTGGAAAGTGGTATCCGTGGTGTGCACTGTTCATGAAAGGTCCAAAAGCTTCAACAGTTTCTAATCCTGAAAGAAAGGGCGCATACAAAGGGGATGACCAATATGTGACATACTCGCTTGGCGCATGTGCAGCTATTGTATCAGCTGCCGGACTTGTCAAGTGTGCAGTACCTAGTGGTATTTTTAGCAAATTAGCTTCTCAGGTTAAATCTATAGCTAGATAAGATATCGCGGCTAATAAAAAAATAAAGCTTCATCGCAATGTTGATGAGGCTTTTTATATGTCTAAAACAAAGCTATGTTTATATATTTTTGTTTATAATTGACATATATTATTAAATTCGATATAATTATATTGTGAAATAGGAGGGTTAACAATGAATCAGATAATAAATCTTAATTTTTGGGGCACATTTGGAAAAGTGGGAGATAAACAAGGAGAGGCCGTGACTATAAGAGATAAGGTTTATTCCAACATAAGAAAAAGTGAGGACCCAAAAAATTTAAAGACCAAATATACTTTTTCTGGCCCGGACTTACTCGATATCGGGAGCACAAACGTAGCACATAATGTAAAGAATGCAATTGATATCGTCAAAGAAGATATTCAATCCTCTTCTCAGGATAATCAATTGAAAATTATAGTTGAAGGGCATTCGCGTGGAGCGATTGCAGCTACTCGCGTGGTGGATATCTTAAGGGATATTTACAAAGAAAAAAATAACGTAAAAATTTCGCTCCGAATTTCCGACCCATATGCAGGCCCTACCGGCACGGGAAAAGATGTTGCTATGGACCTCGGAAAAGAAAGTGAAACCAAAAATGAAGATATAATTTTTTATTCTATGGGTACGAAATATAAGTGTTCTCCTCAAAAAATACTGCACGCAAAGACGGTTGTAATTTGCAAAACAGGGCATGATAATACTTTGCGTTTTAAGAATGAAAAAACAAAAGACGATAATATCGACCAGTTGAAAGCGGGAGTGTACTTACTAGAAGAAGCTAATGCCACACCTTTGAAAATAACGAAAAATAATTTAAAGTATGTGATGGATTGTATTTACAATTTTGATAAAAGCTATAGCGGTAGGACAAAAGTGCTGACTGAAGTTATACTGAAAAAATTAAATATCAAAATTGATGACGTTTTAGAAACAGGTGCCGTACGTGAATGGAAGCCTGCCTTGGATGAAGCCATTCACAAAATAAAAACCTCATGGTTTTTGACGAGAGCCTTTAGTTACGCGTTTTCGCTTTTTGACGATAATTTATTTGGTCCCTACGTTGACAAAAAAGGAAAATTTTTTAAACACCTTGAAAAAGCCAAAAATTGCGTGTGTGGAGTAGGCAAAAACGATTTCCAAACTTCTATCTTAGAACTTGATGCTGTAATTGAAAATTCAAAAAATAAATACAAGAGAGATATTGCAACTGCTCTTAAAGATAGAATTGAAATTCAGTATAAACATAAACATTCGAGTTAAACTATAAAAAATTTAATTTTGTTTTTGAATATGGTATGATAATATAATAACACTGTAGGAGATGCTATTTACATGGGAAATCAACTATTCGAATTAAAAGATTCGGAATTAGAAAAAATATCTGCCGGAGATATGCTGGCCCAGTCTATAAATGTGGGAACTGGTATTGTTTTGGGGTTACCTGGAGTAGGGCCTCTAGCAGTTAATAGTTTTATAAGTAAATGCTTGGACATAATCTTTTATCCAATAGAGCGTTTTGTAACGAAGTCTGGAAATTTAACAGATGTACAAAAATTCAAAGGTGTATTGAAAAATGATATTAGAACTATCACAGTTACAGGTGCTGTTTCAGGAATTCTTACATCTGGAGCAATTGGAGCTTGTGCGGCAAAGTTAGGGTATGATTATGGTCAAAAAAAGAGTAAAGAGAAATAATTGGCAGCATAGCTTTGTGTTGACAAGTAATTATAAAAAACCACCTACAAGATGATGCAAGTGGTTTAATCTGAGGTTTTACTCGAAAAGTGATTCTAAATATAAAGAGCAGCCGAGGATAGAATTGATCCAATTTATTAGTTCGAGTTTGCGCACACATACAAAAGGTTCTGAGGTATAATCGGAACTTTGTTTAACAATGGTATTTGATAGAACAATATTTCTATGAAGATATCTTGTCCATTCTACAGCATGATTTAATGAGCTATCATTGAGGCACAAGAAACGTTCCATCAAATTGTTTATTTGGTAACAAGCTGTATCTAGATTTATAAAAAAGTTACCTGATATATATGAATATACATCTTGATTGAGTGCTACATATTCTTCTGGACTACAATTTTGCAAATTTTCTGGATATAGAATCTGCATAACACACTTAAGTTGATTAGAAAGAGCAGAAAATATTCTTTTTGCTTCATCATAGATCTTTGCTCTGTTTATAAAACTTATTTTCTTTTCTTTCAAATATTTTAGTTCTAGATCTAATTCCTCAATGTACTTCTTATAACTCTCTTTTTTTTCTTCTGCAACATCTGAAGGCAGACGATTGTATTCTGAGTCCAAAAAATAAATATAATCGCACATAAGCTTTTTTCTTGACGCTTTGTGGGTGAATCTAAGATTATCTATATTTGAAATTTCACTTGATAGGTGGCTTGAATTTAGAAAAGGCTTAGCAATACCGGTTTCAGGAGGTGGTGCTGCATGTGTATAATTTGAACTTGTGCAAATGCTCAGAGATAATAAATAAGCGACAATACTTTTTTTAAAATTCTTATCATTTGATATTCCTTTCTTAAATGTTTTCTCTAAATTATACAAGATAATTATAATGTTTTCCACGGGATTTTTGAAATTTTATATTTAACACTAAAATTTTAAACTTTATAATTTAAAATAATATAAAAATTACTCACATAATGTTGTGAGCAACATAATAAGTATATTTGGTTGTTTAGCTATGTACAGCTATAACATGACCTCCGCCTGCTTCTACCTGTTTTTCTATCTCTTTTATTGCTTGTTTATTTGTATGTGCATTTTCTAAATTTACTTTTATCCCCTCATGGCCGGGGTTTGAGCTCGGAACATAGAGACTTCCGATATTTCCCGATACTTTCCCGTGTCTTATACAATATGTAGCAATAGAGTTTTCATACTGACAAACAACAAAAGCATCCCTGAACAAGGTCACTCCTATTCCCCAACCAACAAACAAGAATGTCACAGCAACTAAACTCATTAATAGAGAGGTTTTTAAGTTTTTGCTCATCATAAATCACCTCCTCGAAACTCATAATAAGATATTTCAAAATTTCGAATGTATTTTAAAAACTGCACAAATCAAAATAGTGGTTATACTTGTTTTTTAAATCTTAGTATACAATTTCCTAATGATACATTCCATGGTAATTATACTATCTTGGAACTATTTTGTCAAGAATATTAATTTTAACCCACAGCAATAATTTTAATTGTTCAAGAATAAATATGATAGTGCTTTTCATGAAGCAAGAGTACTTGAGAAGTGACTTAAGAAACACGCTTGAATATGATTAAGGAATATTAAACCAAATGGATACTGGCGGTAAGAGAGTACTTATCGATTTTTATCCTTTATAAGTTTTTCCAGGATAAATTCTTTGGAAGCACTAAGAAAAATTGAGTTGCTAATTTTAGTATCTTCCGATATTCCAAGTATTCTTCTTAACTCAAAAGCGTTATGTTTCAAAGTGTTATTAATCACATTTCGAACAGCAGCTTCCACGCAATTTAAAGTGGTCATGTTGTCCTGAGATATTTTATTATAAAATTCTTTTAGAGAAGTTATCTTTTTAGAGATTACCATGTATTCCAAAATTTTCACAACATAAGAATAACCGATCAAATTTAGGGGCATTTTTATAATTTTCATCAATTTTTTTATTTCAGTTAAAACCTCAGTGTTTTCAAATTCCATTTTCTTACCATCCAATGCAATAAATGTTAGTTGAGTGATACTATATCACTTCAAAATTGATTATATGTCCAACGACATTATAAATCAATACTTATTTTTGAATATTTTATAGGTTTGTAGAATTTGTTAGTTTATTTCACTTTATTTAACAAAGATTATTCAAAAACACAATGCTTTCAAATAGATTTTTGAGTGTAAAATGTAAAGTGATTTTTAGATAAATTATATGTTACTAAAGGACAAAAACTGACCAAAAATTATCTAGAGAGGGATTTTTATTCCCTCTCCAACTGTACATAAATAACTAGGTTCAGATATAAAATCCCATTGAACATTTCATAAATTTTTCATACAATGAGGTATAGAAAATTTTCCAACATTCACAGGGGCATGATACTTTCCATTAAAGAAAATTTCAAGTTCTTGTATTCTTCTGTAAAGCAGTCCTTTAAGGCATCTACTACGGAAATGATGATATTTCAAAAATTCAACAATAAATTTTTCTCTGTTTATAGAGTTTAAATTTTTAGATTCTTTATTCACATACATTAGGTTTAAAAATTCGGAACTACAGTATCCTTCTTTGCCGTCATAAGTTCTAACCTTATACCATTTGTTATCTATTTTATTTGTATTTAAAACCACCACTTCAGCACCATTATTCATAACACTACGTATTTTTGAATTGGTTTGAGGTGCTTCTCTGAGTCGTAGACCTCCCCTTGCATGGACAACTCCATAGGTTGGTAGATTTTCATTTCCGGAATTAATTATTAAGTCTTTTAAGTGACTTTTCTTTGTCCAACCGGGGCCCAAATTATATGTAAAGCTGACAAGTGCGTCGAGTTGATATTGATTGAACTTCATATTGTTATTAATAAGCATATCATTGACAGCGCTCAAATAACCTGAATTATTGACCGTATTTAGGAAAGTTTGAAAAGCTTCGTCTCGAGTTAAGTTGTTATAAAAAGGGGTAAAGGGTCTTATCAATTTTCCAAATCCTATTGTCATATGACCCGCGGAATCTCGGTAAGGATGAGAAACAAAGCCTTCTTTTCTTGCTATAAATTCCGCACCTTCCTTGCTAAGGGATTTTCTAGAAGTATTCGTATCGGAATGGATTACCCAGTTTGAAACAGTGAATTTAAAAGAAGAATTTTGAACTTGCTTCCACTGACCATCTATGTGGCAAAGTACACTTGCAGTGTAGTTTCCTGCTTTAAGTGGAGAAAAACTTTCTTGCCAAAAATAACAATTGTGATAGTTAGATTTATGCTGTTTATGTACTTCATGATGATAATTAGGTCCTTCTAGTTTAATTTTGATAGAATCCACTTTTCTAGAAGTCATAATGGAAATTATGGGATGTTCTTTTTCATTAAGGAAAGGATAATTCATAAAAATGGAGCGTATATCTTCAGGTTGAGTGACGTCAATTCTGCATTTAGAAGTAGTTCTACCTGAAGGGTTGTTAGCTAAAATTTCTGCACTGCCCGTAGATTTAGCACACACAATTCCATTTTGATCTACAGTTGCAACATCAGGATTAGTTGATCTCCATATGATTCCCGCTGGCCTCCAAGGAAATTTCCAGAGTAAGATAGATTTATTTTGTTGCACTGAGTATGTTGATGAGGAAAATATAGAAGCCGCATCACAGCTAACTTTAAATAGAAAGAAGAAGCATATCAGAAATGATAGTTTAAAAATACGGTTAATCTGCAAAAATTTTTTCATTTTTTATTACATCCTTACCTTTTATAAATTCATAGCGTTAAATTTTACTTTCAACGTATGCCAACTTTACCGATAAACAAAATATCTTCATTGCCGCTCTCAACTCATTTAATGAGGGAAAAGTTGGAGCTATTCTAATATTAGAGTCCTGAGGATCTTTGCCGTAGGGGAAAGTAGAACCTGCAGGTGTTAAAGTCAGACCACATTCTTTGCATAGTTGCACAGTTCTTCTAGCACAACCCGGCATAGTGTCTACGCTTATGAAATATCCTCCTTTGGGAGTGGCCCAAGATAGTATGGGATTATTTGAAAATTCACTTTCCAGATATTCTAAAATCAAATCGAATTTTGGTTTAATTATACTTCTTTGCTTTTTCATATGAAGTTTGAGGTTAGACTTATCTTTCAAAAATTCCAAGTGCCTCATCTGATTCACTTTATCGAACCCTACGGTTTTAAATGAATAATTTCGTTTAAGCTGTTTTAGGTTTTCTTTTCCGCAAGCCAGAAAAGCCACTCCAGCACCGGCAAGTGTTATTTTGGAGGTCGAAAAAAATACTATTGGCAATTCTTCTGTGTGATACTTTTTGCATTCTTCCATTAGGTTTAAAAGTGGGGTTTCGGTTTCTGTTAAATCGTGAACGAAATATGCGTTATCCCAAAATATTCTAAAATCTTTCGCTTTAGGTTTTAACTTTGCAAAACGCGTGACAGTTTGATTACTGTAGGTGATGCCTTGAGGATTTGAATACTTCGGGACGCACCAAATTCCTTTTACAGAATCGTCGGAAGAAACTATATTTTCTATAAAATCCATATCTGGGCCTTGGGAAGTCATTTTTACGGGCACCAGTTCCATGCCGAAATATTCACACATAGCAAAATGACGATCATATCCGGGTGACGGACACAAAAATTTGATTTTTTCCTGCTTTGACCATGGTGTGTTACCTAAAACTCCATGAATCATGTAACAAGAAATGACGTCAAACATCATGCTTAGACTAGAGTTACCGCCTACTATAAAGTTTTCTTCAGATATTCCCGTCAATTCAGACATAAATTTTTTTAATTCTAAAAGTCCATCCATATTACCATAGTTTCTATAGTCACTACAGTTTTTAGATGAAAAATTCGAGCGATTTGCAAGTGCATTTAGAAGTGGTGTTGAAAGGTCGAGTTGTTCTTTTGAAGGTTTGCCACGTGAAATATCCAAACTGAAGTTTTGATGCTTGATAAGTTCATACTCTTGCAAGTAAATGTTTTTCAGCTCTTTAAGGTGCGCGCTACTGAGTAAGGTAAGATTTTCCATACTGTACATTCCACCTTTTGTTTTAAAAATTTCAAGATTTAATAATTCACCTAAACACATACTACGATATATAATATGATTAGGAGAGGAGGCTTATTTATGAGCGCAAACAAGAAATTCGGGGTAATTGGAGGAGATGTTAGACAAATCTATGCCGCCGAACAACTAATTAAAATGGGATATCAAGTTAAAATAGCTGGATTTGATAATCAAAACGAACCAAAATCAAACACTCAAAACCTAGATGTGTTTGAAGTAATAGATAGCTCTAACTACATAATTTTTCCCGTACCGGTTTCACGAGATACTCTGAACATAAATGCACCGTTTTCAGTTTCTCCGATACCTATAAATGGATATTTACTTTCCAAACTTGAAAATAAGGTCGTATTCGGGGGAATTATATCACCTCTTCTGCAAGGTGTCAACAATCCTAAATTCATCCTTAAAGACTACTATGCTCGTGAGGATTTTATGGTGCTCAATGCAGTTCCAACAGCTGAAGGCGCTATAAAAATAATACTCAGTGAAACCAATAAAACTATCTTTGGTAGTAAATGTTTAGTAGTTGGATATGGGAGAATAGGGAAAGTTATCGCTAGGTTGCTAAAAAATTTAGGCGCTAGCGTGACTGTAAGTTTAAGAAATTCCAGAGATTTTTCTTGGGCAAAACTTGAAAATTTTGAAATTATTAATGTAAGTGAAAATGATAAAAATTTGAATTTTGATTTCGTTTTGAATACCGTACCTGCAATGGTTTTAAATTATGAAAATTTAAAATTTTTAAATAGAGATGCTCTAATTGTTGATGTTGCTTCGGCACCGGGGGGAGTAAATAAGCCTGATGCGGAAAAGTTGGGTATAAGGGTTATCAGTGCTTTGGGACTTCCAGGCAAACATTTTCCTAAATCTGCGGGCGAAATAATTACAGAAACGGTACTTAAAATTTTAAAGGAGGAGAATTTATGAAAAATATAAAATTAGCTTTTTCGCTTTGCGGCTCATTTTGCACGCTATCTCGAGCGATTGAACAAATGGAAAAGCTAGCTGAAAGTGGATATGATATTTTGCCGATTATGTCTTTCAATGCATACAATCTGGACACTAAATTTGGTCCTGCCAAGGATTTTATAAATAAGATAGAAAATATAAGCGGTAAAAAGGTTTTAAATTCTTTGGTTGAAGTTGAACCCATAGGCCCAAAAAATTTAGCTGATATCATGCTAATTTGTCCTTGCACCGGAAATACGTTAAGTAAAATATGCAGAGCCACCACTGATACGCCTGTAACTTTAGGTGCAAAATCTCATTTACGAAAAGGCAGACCGCTCGTGATTTCTCTTGCCACAAACGATGGATTAAGTGGTTCAGCAGTGAATGTAGGCAAGGCACTTAATATGAAAAATATCTATTTTGTACCTTTAAACCAAGATGATCCGTCAAATAAGCCTTCTTCGCTTGTGGCACACTTTGATTTAGTGGACGAAACACTTCAGCAAGCGCTACTCGGAAAACAAATTCAACCTATTTTTAGATGAATATAGTTATAAAAGGATTTAAATTTTGAATAAAATATGGTACAATTTTCTTGGTCTATGGAATGTAGGCCAAGATTCAATTATGTTTTTAGAAAGGTAGGAAAGGATAAGTAGTGAGTATTTATCCTGAGTTTGTGCATTTAAATAAAGAATACAGAATTGGTTTTAGAGCAATAAAAACTGCTATAGCGGTAACCATATGCGCGTTTATTTCTATGTTTTTAAATCATGAGGATATATTTTGTGCGTGCATAGCGTCAGTGATTTGCATGGAGCAAACTTGTGAACAAACTTTAGATACAGGTATTAACAGATTTATAGGCACTATGATAGGAGGAACAATTGGATATTTAGCATTAGAGGTATGCTGCATGTCCCCTTACTATGAGTGGATACGTTTGTGTGCACTGCCTATGTGTATTTTGTTAGTTGTTTACGCGTGCAATTTCATAAATAAGAAATATGCAGTTTCTATAGGATGTGTAGTCGTTATAGTTATCTTATCGCGCTCAGGAGATAGCACTGCTACGGCTTTGAATTACGTTATCCAAAGGGTATGTGATACCTTGGTGGGAATAGGTGTTGCCATGGCGGTAAACAGGGTGAATTTTAATAAAATTTTGCACATGGATAAATAATTTTACTTATCAAAAACACGAACAGAAAAGAGGTAGAATAATGAAGAAAAATAATATTTTTTTTGCGTTAGGCACTTCAATGGTTTTAGCTATTTCGTCTGTAGCTTTTTATGCTTTTAATGTAGATAACTCGGGGAAAAAACCACTTAACAGTTTATCGTTTGGTGCAATAACACAGGGGATAAACAATTCGGGTGTTAATTCTTTGGTTGCACAAGAGGATCAAGATGAGGAAGTTAATGAAGGCTATTTAGAACTTTCTTCGGCTGCCCCAAATCAAAGTGTAAATTCAATGTCATCTCCAAACACTTTGACTACCAATGGATTTCAAGGTCTTTCGAGTCCTGAAGAAAGACTACTTTACAGCAAGATAAAAAAAGGTTGTCACAGCATAGGTGATAAGGATCCGAATGATCAATACTATTTAATAAATCCGATAGTAATTTCAGACCACAAAATGGAAGTTGAAAAGATATTAAAAGTTATGTATGCCATTCAAAATGACCATCCGGAGTATTTTTGGCTTGCCAATAACTTTAAGTATGTGCAGGCAAATAACTACACAAAGATTAAATTGCATTCTTATTTTTCGAAAGAAGAAAAAGAAAAATTAGTTGAAAAATTAAATAATAGAGTTGCAGAAATAGTAGGTAAGATGCCGAAAAATGCTTCTGAATATGTAAAGGAATTATACTGCCACGACTACATCGTAACTCATTGTAAGTATTGCAAGGATCACTCAAATAACAAGTATAAAAGCAAAATTTTTAATGCATATGGATGTTTGGTGGAAGGAAATGCCGTTTGTGAAGGATACACTAAAGCAATGCAGCTATTGTTAGCCCGATTTGGTATAGAATCTAGGCCTGTGGCTGGCTACAGAAGCAAAGAAGCCCATCTATGGAATTTAATTAAAATTGACGGAAATTGGTATCACACAGACGTCACTTGGGGTGAACCTGGAAAAGATGGAAACATCAGATATGATTACTTTAATGTTACAGACAATATAATTAAAAAGGATCACACTATAAATCCCCAATTGGATCCGTATGAACCGTGGTATCCCGGAAAAAGATATAATTTCAATTTGCCTCAGTGTACTTCTACTAAAGATAACTATTTCGAAAAAAATGCAGTTAAAATAAACTCTAATAAAGATATAAATAAGTTAGTACCTCATCTAATAAAAGCTGCAACCAATAAAAATAAGCGCGTGTTCATCATGATGGAAAATAATTCTGAATCGCTTAAGAATAAAATTCTTTCAAACAAGATATTTGAATGTGCCCGCAAAGCTAATATGGTGCTTGATGGTAGATGTAAAATAGTTGATAATTCTTTCTCCTATTCAATTTGCAAAAACCAAAATGTCATAAGTATAAACCTAAAATATTTAGTTTAGGAAAGGAAAATTAAATGTCTGGATTTTTTAAAGCAGGAAAGTATAGTCTAAAAATAGGGGAAAAGACCTTTATTATGGGCATCCTTAATGTTACACCGGATTCCTTCTCTGACGGTGGAAAGTACATGAGTCTTGAAAAAGCGGTTCAGAGGGCTTTTGAAATAGAGAATTTAGGAGCAGATATCATTGACATAGGCGGGCAGTCTACTCGTCCGGGATTCAAATTAGTTTCTCCTGAAGAGGAATGGAGTCGGCTTTCGGAGCTTCTTTGTCAAATAAAAGACAAGCTTCATATTCCTATTTCAATTGACACATTCTATCCGAAAGTGGCAAAAAAAGCCATTCAATTTGGAGCGAGCATAATAAATGATGTTACTGGATTTGAAAACCCTGAAATGTTGGAAGTTATATCTGAAAGTGAAGCGGGAGCGGTACTTATGCACTGCTCAAGGGATGGAGATATAAAACAATTTTTTGAAAATAAAATAAAAGTAGCTGAGGAGTATGGTATTTCTAGGGAAAGAATATGCCTCGATCCTGGGATTGGTTTTAACAAAACAAGGCCTCAAGACAGATGGATAATAAATAATTTGAAGAGCCTAAAAATTGAAAATATGCCTATGTTAGTTGGTGTTTCCCGAAAAAGGGTTATTGCGGAATTTTGCGATTACGGAGATAACTGCGCCAGGCTTCCAGGTACGGTTGCCGCCAATACTCTAGCTATATCTCAAGGAGCAGACATAATAAGAGTGCATGACGTTAAAGAGTCTGTTTACGCATCTAGGCTTGTAGACTCTATCCTCCAAGCAAATACTTATTTAATTGAAAGGAATTCAAATGAATCAGATAATAATAAAAAACCTTGAGTTTTTTGCCTACCACGGTGTTCATGAGTTTGAAAAACTAAATGGTCAGCGTTTTGTATTTGACGTGATAGTAACGCTTTCAAATTCTGTGAAGTGCGAAAGTGATGATATCAACGAGGTACTGAGCTACTCGAATGTTGTAAAAACCATAAAAAACACAGTTATCAGCAAAAGCTACAATCTAATAGAAACTCTCGGTTATAAAATAGCAGAAAATTTATTTTCATCATTTGATCAGATCGACGCTTTAGACATTACCGTCAAGAAGCCGGAGGCGCCCATTAATGAAAAATTTGATTATGTGGCGGCTAGAATCATAAAAAATAGAAAGGAAATATAGCATGACAGAAGCGATATTATCTTTGGGGAGCAATTTAGGTGATAGATTGCTCTTTTTGCAGTCTGCGATTAAAAAAATAGGTGAAATTTCAGGGATTGAACTAATAGAGGTTTCAAGTTTTTACGAAACAAAACCTTGGGGAGTTAGTGAACAACAAAACAGATATCTAAACTGTTGTTTAAAAATTAAAACCAAACTTGACCCTTTTTCACTTTTAGAATGTTGTTTGAAAGTAGAGTCAGATTTGGGAAGAACCAGACCATATAAATTTGCTCCTAGAACGGTAGATATTGACATAATCGCATATGGAAATTTAGTTGTAAATGAGGAAAAATTAACTCTTCCTCACCCTCGGTTTAAGCAGAGGGCTTTTGTGCTTATTCCGATGGAGGAATTATGCCCTGACGGAAACTTTTATGGTCTTGAATTTTCAGATGCTCTCAAGAGCTGCAACAGAGCAGAAGTTTCAAAATTAAAACAATAAATTTTGACTAATTTTTATAAAACAACTTGCTTTTTAGGATTTTATATGTTATACATATACTATATCTGATAGAAATTATTTTAAAAAACTCAGATTAAAATCCAATATGGAAGCAAGGAGAGTGGATAAAATGAGTACAGATAAATATATTCAAAGCATCGCTGAAAGTAAGTTGAAAGGTAAAGCAGTTCCAATTCCAGAAGATGTTGTAAGTGAAATGCTTAAACTAATGAGGGGAGCAATCGTTAAAAAGAGTGAATACAAATCACTTAAAAGTAAATATGATTTGAAAAGAGCAGTTAGGATTAAAGGAAGTGGATACCAATACACCACCAATACTTCTACGGGAAAAAGGGCAAAATATGATCTTTTCAACGCTACTGAGATGGAAGCAAAATTGGAAAAAAAGAAAACAGAACTTGCCAAAATACTGCTTAATTTTTTATTTTTAAAAGCAGTTTATAGTAATCAAGAAAGAGGTGCCCAGGCCCAGGAGTCGGGAATTAAAATGTGCGATTATCCAGAATTCGAAAAATTTCAAAAAGAGTTTTTCGGGAATGGTTTTAGTTTAGCACTTAGTGATTTTGACGCAGCTGGAAATTTACAACAAAATTGCATCGATAAACCAATTGGCAAAAAATCCGTAGTGTATGATATTTGGATTTATAAAGTTCAATTAGATAACAAAAAGAAAAAAGATGTTCAAGCTTCAGATGTATTTGGTACTAGTGCAAAAGTTGAGAATGATTACACCAAATGGGCTAAATTTTCAGACAGTAATGATACAATTGAACATTACACTACGTTTTTAGAAAGAGTTTATAGTAAATTGAAAGAAGTTAAGAGCGATAAAGAATTTCACGATTCAAAGGCGGAACTGGCAAAAGCTTTTAAAAAAGCTGTAGAGAATTTCAATAATAACACAACTGTAATAATGCGAGGATATTGGAGCGATTGTAAAGAGGTAAGCAAACAGTATAATAAGTTGATAAGAATTTGGGGAAGTATAAACGAAGCAATAGAAAAAGTTAGCTCCTATGTAAGTAAGGTAAAAAATAAGGAAACCATAAAAGAATTTAGTGAAGCACAAACAAAAGCAGCCACGTGCTCAACAAAATTAGAAAACATGAAAAATGAAATAATGAAATCCAATAGTGTTATGAAATACTTTGAAATATACGACAAAGCCTCTGCGGTTGACGATATGGGCATTGTTGCGTTTATCAAAAAACGCATCACATCTACGAGTAATAAGGTGGAAAAAATAATTAGTATGATTTTAGACGGCCAAAAGATTGAAAAAATTAAAAAAAATTGGGTAGAATGTCAAAATGAAATAGAAATTTTAAATAAAGATGTTGACATTTTTAAAAAACATGAATACGGCGAAAATAATGAAAAATTCAGCGTGTCAAACATACAGCAAAACTATGTAAAAAAATATGTTAAAGAATTACTCACGTGTCATTACGGAGCGGGGTTGAAATATAATCGGGAATTAAAGAGTTCTGCGGAAAGCATGAAGAGATATAGAGAACTTCTTGATAAAAATAAAGTCGAAGCATCCAAAATAACACAAGGATGGGAAGCCTTGAAAAAAGATATCGAGTGGTATTCCTCGAAGAAATACAATTTTTTTCTAAGAACATA
>CAKVBG010000021.1 GCA_934725345.1 uncultured Eubacteriales bacterium | reverse complement strand
GTATGAAGGAGAACAGTATGGCAAAAATTATATCTGTTTCCAATCAGAAGGGCGGCGTTGGTAAAACTACTACCAGTATCAACTTAGCGGCCTCGATGAGCAAAAGTGGTAAAAATGTTTTAATTATAGATTTAGATCCTCAAGGCAATGCAACGAGCGGTCTGGGGATTGATAAAAAGAGCGTAGAGAAATCTGCTTATGATTTACTTAAAGACCAAGCCGATGCAGGCGAGGTTATAAAAAAGACGGAATTTGATAATTTGTATTTAATTCCATCTCATATAAATCTTGCTGCACTTGATTCCGGTATCAGTTTGTTTTCAGGGAAAGAAAACAGACTTAAAAATAAGATATCCTCCGCAAAAAAAGATTTTGATTACATTATAGTTGATTGTCCGCCATCGCTGGGGATAATAACCATAAATGCGTTTTGTGCGAGTGATTCGGTTATAATTCCAATTCAGTGCGAGTACTATGCGTTGGAGGGTCTATCTCAACTCATAAACACTATAAAGGTAGTTAAGCGGCATCATAACCCTGAATTTGAAATAGAGGGTATTTTGATGACTATGTGTGATACTAGGCTTAACCTTACAAAACAAGTTATGGCAGAAGTTGAGAAAAGTTTTGCAGGAAAAGTGTTTAAATCTGTGATTCCGAGGTCCGTGAAGTTAGCTGAAGCACCGGGATTTGGAAAGCCGGGAGTTTATTTTGATAAATCAAACAGAGCTTCAAAAGCGTATATAAGTCTTGCGCAGGAAGTTATGGCTTAAGGAAGGAGTAAGAGTTTTTTGAGTTCCAAATTATCTGGGCTTGGTCGAGGATTAGATTTTATATTTATGCAAAATAATTCCGAAACCAAAGATACTCCTGTGACTTTGAAATTAACAGAGATTATCCCCAACGCGAGCCAACCGAGATATAATTTTAATAGTTCTTCTTTGCAAGAGCTTGCGGATTCTATATCTAAATATGGCTTGATTCAACCTATTATGGTACGTCCTAACGTGGATGGTACCTACAAGATAATTGCTGGTGAAAGGCGGTGGAGAGCGAGTAAATTAGCTGGTTTAGATGAAGTTCCGGTGGTTATAAAAGAAGTAGATGACCTAAAATTAATGGAAATGGCACTTATTGAAAATCTTCAAAGAGAAAACCTTTGTGCAGTGGAAGAGGCTAAAAGTTATAAATTTTTAATTGAAAAATATAACTTAACTCAAGAAGAGCTTTCTAAAAATTTGGGTAAATCTAGGTCGCATATCGCCAATACTTTAAGACTATTGGAGCTTCCCAAAGGAGCTATAGAGAAACTGGAAAACAACGAGATAACACCTGGACACGCTCGAGCCCTTTTATCTTTAGGCTCACATGAAGCAATTGAACAAGCGCTTTCTGTTGTTATTTCCCAAAAATTAAGCGTTCGACAAACAGAGGAGCTTGTTAAAAAGATTCTTCAATCTCAGGAAAACCATTCAGAGTCAAAGAAAAAAGTTCAAGATGAATTCTTTTTAAGTATCGAGCGAAAGCTAGAAAGCAAATTCGGCAGGAAAATAAATATCGTTAACGGAAAAAACAAAGGAGTTCTTAAAATAGAGTTTCATGGCAAAGAGGATCTTTCTAAAATTTGCCACGAGATTTTCCGAAATGACTTATAGAATTTGAAAGGAGAAAAACATATGTTAGATATAAAAGTAATTAAAGAAAACCCAGAAAAAGTAAAAGAGGCCATGAAAAACAGGGGCCAGAATATGGACGCTCTAATTGATGAAGTACTAAAAATAGATGACCTCAGACGTAGCGCCTTGAGTGATATGGAAAAGGAAAAATCACTTCAAAATTCAATGAATAAAAAAATTCCCGAACTCAAAAAGGCCGGAGAAGACATCTCTAAAGTTATGGCCGATATGAAAGCGTTATCAAATAAGATTTCTGAATTAAAAAATAAAGTAACTGAACTTGAAAAAAACGAACGGGACATTCTGCTTTCTATTCCTAATGTGCCGAATAGTGAAGTTCCTGTGGGCAAGGATGATTCTCAGAATTTAGAGATAAGAAAACATGGAGAAGTTCCTAAATTTGATTTTGAGCCTCTTCCTCATTGGGAAATTGGCAAGAATTTAAACATTTTGGATCCCGAGCGTGCAGCCAAAGTTACAGGTGCAAGGTTTCACTTTTATAAAAATTTAGGTGCACGTCTTGAAAGAGCGGTTATAAACTTTTTCTTAGACACACACACTTCAAATGGATATACTGAAATTCTACCTCCATATATAGTGAACTCAGACTCGCTTTATGGCACAGGTCAATTGCCAAAATTCGATAATGGTTTTAAATTAGAAGAGCTTGATTATTATCTAATACCAACCGCTGAAGTTCCCGTTACAAATTTGCACCGAGATGAAATTTTAGAAGGCGATAAATTACCAATTAAATATTGTGCATATTCGGCTTGTTTTAGATCTGAAGCGGGCTCTGCGGGACGCGACACCAGAGGTCTTATCAGACAGCATCAGTTTAATAAAGTAGAACTTGTTAAGTTTTGTAAACCAGAAGACTCTTACAAAGAACTCGAGAGCCTCACGCTTGATGCAGAGCGTTTACTTCAAGTTTTAGGACTTCCTTATAGAGTTGTATGCCTATGCACAGGTGATATAGGATTCTGTTCAGCTAAAACTTATGATATTGAAGTTTGGATGCCGTCGTATAATAGGTATGTTGAAATTTCTTCTTGTTCAAACTTTGAAGCCTATCAGGCTCGCAGACTACAAGCTAGATATAAAAATACTCCTAAAGATAAAGCTCAGCTCGTGCATACGCTCAATGGTTCAGGTTTAGCCGTAGGACGCACAGTTGCTGCAATTCTTGAAAACTATCAACAGAAAGACGGCACTGTTAAGATTCCAGAAGCACTTAAAAAATATATGGGCACGGATATCATAAAATAATAAAATTTTTTAGATTAGCCACCTCTGAGGAGGTGGCTTTGTTGATATTTTACTAATTTTCTGATATAATACATTAAAAAATATTGGAAATAGAGGTTCTGAATGAAGGTTATAAATCAGATGAGATTAATAAAGTTGCTAACGTCGAGTAGCGATAAATTAAATGAATTTTGTAATCTAAATAGTTTAGATGATATGTACTCTTGGGCGAAGAACCACGTAAAAGAAATAAATCAAGAAGAATTTTTCAGTTTTATATTACAGTGTTCGAAGTACGAATTTGATAAACCGAAAGGGATAGAAACATTATCAGAAGGAGATGAAAAAAATATTTTTGGAGGGCTGTTTGATTTTAAATTAAAATCAGCTGTTTCTGCGTCTTTGGCTGCTATTTTAGCAATATCACCTGTTAGCGGCGTGGAGGTGGGAAAATCAAATAAGGATCTTAAAAATAACGTTCAACAGACTAAACCAAGTGGACTAGGAGTAGGAAAAAAAATTAATCATTATGATAAATCCAAGATTTTAAAGACTACAGGTAAAATTGGAGGCGCGGGTTTGGCTTCTACTGCATTTATAGGCACCGTGGGATTTACAGGAGGGTATCTATACCGGCGGTCAGATAATGCCTTTCAGCGAGCAGTAATAGGCCCAACAGAGAGTATTAGAATGACTAATGAAAACTTCGAGAGTGTTATCGCACAAAAGATAACAATAGATAATCGACTCCAAGGGTACAAATATACAAGCGTGAATGCACAAAGCCAAGAATTAGCGGGAAAATACGTAATTTTTTATTCGGGGAGCGGTAGTTCTAATACGTTTCAAATATGCGATGTAGCGGAGTATTATACCAAAAAAGGTGCTATTGTAATTGGAGTAGATTATGAAGGGTTTGGCAAAAGTGGAGAGAAAGTATCGAGTGGTAAGATACGGCAAGAAAATATCTACAAAGATGCTGTAGCTACCTACGATTATGTAAGACAAAATTTAAATATTTCTTCGTCTGATATCATTATTCATGGATATTCTCTTGGAGGTCCTGTTGCTGCTCATGTTGCGTCAAAGGCTTCGGGGAAAGGCGATAAGCTCCATGGTCTAATTTTACAAAGCTCCATGAAAAACACGCCTAATGCTGCTAAGGGCACTTTAGCAAATAAAGGTTCCGCTACGAAGTTTTTTGGTACACTTGGATCTTTTCTTTTTGTGGATCAATTTGATTGCGAAAAAGAACTTAAGCAATTGTACAAGCATAATCCAAATATTAAAGTAAACATATGTGCAGGAAACGAACAGGACGGTTTGCGATTGGAATCTACTCGTCTAGATGAAATAGCTAAGAAAATTGGATTTAAGAACTTGAAGATATATTCAGGAGAAAAAGGACATCTGGTAGATAGTAATAAAGCGCCAGTTGAAAACTTCACTTCTGATTTTAGCTCCAATTAATTTAAGATGTGCAGGGGTACTTAAAGCATTACCTGATAGAAATTCGTGATATTTGTAATCCATAGAGTCCAGCGAAACGGCTTAGAAGACAAATTGATTTTTTAAACACAATAAAAAAACCACCTTTACTTTTGGTGGTTTTACATTTATACTTATATTTTAATTCCAACAAAAAAGTGTTGGCGCTTTCCTATCTTCCCAGGCCGTCACCGGCCAAGTATTTTCGGCATCGTCTAGCTTAACTACCGTGTTCGAGATGGGAACGGGTGTACCCTAGACATCATCAGCACCAACACTATGTCACTAAGTATAATCCAACAATCCAAGCTTGTCAACAAAAATTTGCATTATCTCCCTTTTGTATAATTATTTTTTTAAAATAAGTGTTTGAATATACATATAATACTAAAAAATAGCCATGTTTTTCAAAAATAAAAAAATTCTTTGAATATATAACGAATATATCGTAAGATAGAAGAGGGTAAAAACACCTCCTTTGGGGATTAGTTTCCTATCATTTTTGAATGATTTAATTGATAATCTTGTTAGTTGGGTTGAAAATGTTGAAATCTTTGTGGAAAATGAGGAAAACTTTTTGAATGAGATGGTTTTTTCAAAAATTTGAGGTGTAAAAGTTGATTTTTTAAATTTTTTAGAAAAGGTGAGTTATATGGAAAACAACAGTAATTTGAATGTTTTGAATGTTTGTAAGGTATCGGAAAGGGCAATTATTCCCACGCGTGCAACCGAAGGGTCTGCCGGACTGGATTTATATGCTTGTTTAGAAAATGAAGTTGTTATAAATCCCGGAGAAAGAGTTTTTATACCATGTGGGATATCAATTGGTATATCTAGCAATAAATACGTAGCGCTGATATTTGCTCGCAGTGGACTTGCGGTAAAAAAGGGAATTACTTTATCAAATGGCGTGGGCGTAATCGATAGCGACTACAGAGGGGAACTTGGAGTGGGCCTTTATAATATAAGCAAAGAACCCTATGTGGTTTCCCACGGAGACCGTATTGCACAAATGCTCATAATGAATGTTGAAAATGTGGTTTTGAAAGAGGTATCCAGCTTAGATTCCACCGAGAGAGGCGAGGGAGGATTTGGTTCAACCGGAAAGTAAAACCTTAAAAGTTTATTTTTGTGGGTTTTTAGCAGTTGTTATATGGTATAATAAAAAATATAGTTTATCCATATGAATTAAGGATAAAATCAATAAAATAAATAGTTGGGGGTTGCTTATAAAATGTTTTCAAAAGAAATAGGAATAGATTTAGGCACGGCCAATACTTTAGTATTCGTGAAAGGCAAAGGTATTATCAATAGAGAGCCGTCCGTTGTGGCGCTTGATACCAAAACCGATACAGTAATAGCAGTAGGTGAAGAAGCCAAAAACATGATAGGTCGGACCCCAGGGTCAGTTATTGCGGTAAGGCCTCTTAAAGACGGAGTTATAGCTGATTTTGATATTGCTGCCCTTATGCTTAAGTATTTTATATCCAAGACGGTTAAAAGTATGTTTTTTAGCAAACCCAGAGTAGTAATATGTATACCTTCAGGGGTTACGGTTGTAGAAAGGCGAGCGGTTGAAGATGCAGCTAAACAATCTGGAGTAGGGACTGTGGAATTAGTTGAAGAACCTTTTGCGGCCGCACTAGGTGCGGGATTACCCATTCAAAACGCCAAAGGAAGCATGGTTGTTGATATTGGTGGAGGTACGACTGAAGTTGGAGTTTTATCGCTTGGCGGGATAGTTACAGCCACCTCGGAGCGCGTTGCAGGAGATAAATTCGATGAAGCTATCATTTCCTACATAAGGAAGAAATATAATGTTTTAATAGGAGAGCGTACCGCTGAGAATTTAAAAATATTAATAGGTTCAGCCATGCCTTATGAGGGCGAGCAAGAAGTTGCGGTTAGGGGTAGAAATTTGATAGATGGTTTCCCGATGACTGTAGTAGTTTCTTCAGAGGATATCCGTAACGCGCTTGTAGAGCCTTTGAAACACGTTATAGAAGCCATTAAAAGGGCTCTTGAAAATACTCCTCCTGAACTTGCAGCCGACCTTATGGATACAGGTATCACCCTGACAGGTGGAGGAGCACTTCTAAGAGGAATTGATAAACTTATTTCTTCTGCCACGAATATTCCGGTATATGTTGCCGAAAGCCCTCTGGACTGCGTAGCTGATGGTGCAGGAAAATGCCTTGAGAATGCTCCAAGAAAACAAACAGGGCGCGTGAGGAGATACAAATAAATTTTACAAATTATGAGGTAATAACTTGAAAGGTTTCTTTAAAAGTACTGTTTTTAAGGTTATAGCCGTCATCATGGCGGCAATAATTTCAGTTGTGCTATATACTTTTTTCAATCCTGACGATAACGTCTTTACAAATGTTTTGTGTTATACTACCTTACCCTTTCAAAAAGCTTTTAAGGGCCTTGAAAACGTAGCCAATGATTTTAATTATCAGTTTAAGCAAAAAGAGGAGCTTCAAAGCGAAATAGATTCTTTAAAAAGTGAGATAAGCGGTCTGCGAGACCAGCTCATCGATTACAACCATACTAAAAGAGAAAATGCTAAATTTGCCAAGTTTTATGGGTTTAAGAAAGATAATCCAAGTTTGAAATTCGTTCCTGCTTCGGTTATAGGGGTAGATAACATAGGGTTTTTCCAAAGTTTTACTATCGATAAGGGTAGTAACTCCGGGATATCTAAAAATGACATTCTTATAACCGAAAATGGGGTTATAGGGTATGTTTGTGCAGTCAATTCTATATGTGCTAAGGTCAAAACTATATTATCCCCGGATATTAAAATAGGAGTCTCAGACTCGGTAAGTAATGAATCAGGGGTAGTAATTGGCAACATTGAAATCGCTCCACAGAATTTAACTCGCATGATGTTTATTCCGGCACAAAACTCCATGAAAGTCGGCGATGTTATTGCAACCACAGGAGTCAGTGGGATGTATCCCAAGAATTTAAAAGTAGGCAAAGTTAAGTCTTTGGAGTACGATGATAAAGAATCGTCGCACTATGCAGTTATCGAACCATTTGAGAATCTTAGTGAAGTAAAGGATGTTTTTGTGGTAACGGACTTTGAAGGTAAGGGGTTAGTAGCGGTTGAGTGAAGCTTGTGAGATAAGCGAGGACGGGTTAGTTTATGAATAAAATACGTAAAATCTTAAGGTATATTATTTACATTATTGAATTGTGTTTACTTTATTCATTAGAGCAAACTTCTATCTTTTGGTTTGGATTTAAGGGAATAAAACCAATGCTTATAGTTATTGGGTTTGTGTGTATATCGCTTTTTGAAACAGAAGAAGTTAATGTTGTGATAGGATTTTTAACCGGCTTGCTAGTGGACTTTTCCTTTGGTGGAATATTTGGAATAAATGCTGCTATTTTTGGGGTTATGGGAGCTGCTTTAGGAGTGCTTTTCTCTAGAAAATTAAGCGTCACGGCTCTAAATGCACTTTTAATTTCAGTTATCGTCTCGATTATTGAAATGAGCCTGAACCTATATTTACGTCCACAGCTGTATGGTTTAGTGGATATTTGGCCTTTCTGGCAAACTTCATTTATTTCTTATGTTTTAATCAGCGCCGCTGTGAGTGTGCCGATTTATTTTATTACTAGGACCATTTCGTATTTAACAAGGGAGAAGCTCGATGAATACTATAAATACTAAAGGTGTTGACAAAAGAAGATACGTATTTTTTTTAGTGGTTATCTTGCTGATATTTGCAGGTTTTGTTTTGCGGCTTGTAGATTGGCAGGTATTCAATTCGGAATACTATAGAGTAAGAGCCAACAGCAGTAATGTATATTTTGTAAAAACCGACCCCGTAAGAGGAGAAATCGTTGACTCAGATGGAGTTGGACTTGCAGTAAACGATACTGGCTACAAGTTAGTGATTGATAGGCTCTTAATTGAAAGTGGAAGTGAAACCGAACTGATACTGAAAGCGGTTAATATTTTAGAGTCTCTGGGGAATGAATGGATAGATATCTTGCCAATAAAACTCGAAGGAGAAGAATTTTTGTTTTCCGAAGAGAAAGAGAGCCAGATAAGAACTCTCAAAGAAACTTTAAATTTACCAGAATCATCTAGTGCCGAGGACTGCATTGAAGCGATGGTTTCTAAGTATAAAATTGAGGACAATCTCTCAAAAAAGGACAAACGCATAGTTTGCAGTGTTAAATATAATATGGATAAAAGTGGGGTATATTATTCCAAATCTACACCCTATGTGTTGGCGGATAATCTCAGCAAAGAAGCCGTGGTAGTTATCATGGAAAAATCAGAGAGTTTAAAAGGCACGAGAATTCAGGCTTCTTTAGTTCGTAAGTATATAAATGGTACGATAGCTCCTCATATTGTGGGATATACAGGGTTTATGTCTAGCGAGGAGTACGAGAAAAGGAAAGATACCTACCCTATGGACGCCATTATAGGCAAGACAGGAATTGAAAGTGCTTATGAAGACTATCTCAGGGGCGTTGGGGGAAAGAGAATGATACAGATGTCGCCCGAGGGAGAGACCATGGACGTCTGCGAGAAAGAACCTTCAACGGCTGGAAATACCGTCTTTTTGACTATCTCTTCTAAATTGCAGGAAGTAGCCAATAAGTCTCTAGAAGAGAACGTTTTAAGGGCAAAACATTCTGGTGCTGGGGATTGTGTATCAGGAGCGGTTGTGGCGTTAAACGTGAATGATTTTTCCGTCCTTGCGGCGGCAACTTATCCGGGTTACGATTTAACAAAATTTATGGAAGATAAATCCTACTATGCCGAGCTTTACAAAGATAAAACCTTGCCACTTTTAAATAGGGCATTTTCCGGCGCTTATGCACCGGGGTCGATATACAAACCTCTAGTAGCTTGCGCTGCACTTCAAGAGGGAAAACTTACTGCACAAGAAACTATATTTTGTGGAGGTAGCTTCAACTACTATACAGGCTATAGACTCAGGTGTATGGGTCATCACGGTGCGGCTAAATTAGTTAATGCTTTAGCTAAATCCTGCAACGTTTATTTTGCTGAGCTTGGCAGGAGACTTGGTGCAGAGACTCTGGCCGATTGGGCACGTAAATTTGGAATAGGAGTTAAGACGGGAATTGAAATTGGTGAAAGCCAAGGAATTTTAGCAGGGCCTCAACATTGTGAAGCCGTGGGAGCTAAATGGTATCCATCGGGTTCGTCGCAGGCAGCGATAGGGCAGTCGGATAATATGTTCACTCCTGTTCAATTGGCTACTTATGCTGCGACTATCGCAAACGGTGGCAACCGGTACAAAACTCATTTAGTTAGTAAAATCATGGACTATAACCGTTCTAAAACCATAAAAGAATTTGGTCCAGAACTAGTTGAAGCAACGGGTGTATCGCCTGAGAATTTGGAAAACGTTAAAAAAGGCATGAGGGAAGTTGTGCTTTCGGGGACGGCGCGTGATTTTTCTGGTTATCCGATACCTATAGCAGCTAAGACCGGCACTGCTCAAAACTCCGGCTCGGACCACACAACTTTTATTTGTTTTGCACCCTATGAAAAACCTGAAATTGCAATAGCGGTGGTAGTGGCGCACGGTAAATTGGGAGCTGTTTCGAAGAACGTTGCAAGGGATATAATGGATGTTTATTTCAATCTCAAAAGTAGCTGAGATAAAAATTAGTTCAAAAAAATTGACAATTTTCTGTAAATATATTAGTATGTGAATTGAATTTCGATCTCTATCCAAAATACGATCATTTTGTTGTAGCAGTAGGTGTGCGGGTGATCGATTTTAGTGTAATGGAATAAACTTTAAATATGTGATATAATTTGTCATAGTGTTTCAAAAGTATTTCATTATATAATATTTAAGTGTTATTTTGGGGTATATAACAGAAACAATAATCTACAAATTTATTGGGAGGATTAACAAATGAAAATTGCACTTAGTGCACAAGATGTTAAAAAAGAATTGATGGTTAGGTTTTGCATAGCTTACAACGGAATTTTAGTTAAGCACAGATTATGTGCAACTGCTGCTACTGGTAAGCTAGTTTCCGAGGCCACTAATTTGGAAGTTGAGAAGTTTTTGGATTCAAAGCAGGGCGGCTGTGAACAGATGTCGTCGAGGGTATCTTGCGGAGAAATTGATATGGTTATATTTTTCCGTGATCCTATTCGTCCGGAGCTTGTAGGAGCTCCCGAAAATGACCTGCTCAGATTATGTGACTTACATACTATACCTTTAGCTACTAATTTAGCTACTGCTGAGATTTTAATACATGGTCTTGAGCGGGGAGATCTTGACTGGAGAAAAGTTGGAAGACCGCTCATCTAACTGCTGATAAATAAACAAGCAAGTTTTTTGGAGTTTACAATTTTAAAATTAAAGGCCATGCTGAAACAAGCGTGGCTTTTGTGTTTTCAAAAAAATAAACTATGTATCTCAAAGGGGAATACATTTTAATACCAAACGGCGATAGAAATATAGGTTAGTTTGACTAAAACTTTAATTTATGTTAAAATTAAAAATATAAAAATGAAACGGAGGATGAAAATATGGAATTTATTGAAGTTATAGAAAAAATAGGGAACAACTCTGAGGAACTAGAAAAATTATTAAAACTGAAAAAATTTGATGAAGTGTATCAACTTCTTAAGAAAAATGGATACGAAAAAGGCCCTGAAATGCTAAGAAAAGACGTAGAAGAGCTCACAAAGGAAGGCTTAATGAATTTAGAAAATGTAGAGCTTTCCAGAATTTCTGGGGGCCGACTAAAAGAAAATATAAATAGAGCAACATCTTTAGGGATGGCATCTTTATTGATGTTAGGAGCGGGGCCGATGAGCTTAAAGGCTAATGCAACTGGGTTTAGGAGCAGTGGAGTAAAGGCTCCAGTGAGCACCAGTGTGCCCGTAAATTCTAACAAAAAGCAGGGCTCGCCAAAAAAATTACCTTTTATTCCTTTAATTCAAGGAGATAATGTTGTTAAGGCTATTGGTGCTGTTGCGGCTGTGGCCGGAATTGGAGCACTAGGAGGTTATGGCGCCCGCACATTGCAGGACAAAATTTTTAAACCCGAGCAAAAACCTAATCCAGAGCCGCAGGTAAAAACAGTAGAAAAAATAGTAAAGAGAACAGTAACTAACACACAAACAATTACAATTAGAGAAGAAAAACTTATAGATTATGGAGAATTCATTGAAAAGCATGTGGGCAAATGCGATGAACACGATACAACTAAAAGAAAGGCGTGTGCCGAGTGCATTCAAAGAATTAATAATATATTAGGTTTCACAGATACAAGCAGCTTGCGGGACTTAACTTACGGCGGTTTTGGTATCGAACAAACTTTCATGAATTCAGAGTATATTGGTCATTTTTTGTGCCATGCTGTAACCGGGTATGCGTGCGGTGAACCAGCAGGAAGCATGAGCGAATTTCGAAACAGTACTTTCTTATCATGTTTACGAAATCTTGTTGTATTTGAAGCTTTTGCAGAAGAATTTCAAGACTCAAAAAAGCACGAAAAAATCGAACGGTGCATTGGATGTTTGATGGATTTGTATGAAAAAATAGAAAACACTAGCGAGAATAATAAAGAATTTGAAGAATTAAGAAATATTTTAGAATTTTTACCAAAATTTGCTAAAAACGAAAAACTTCATGGTTGCGTTGAGCTTTATAAAAACTTTAATAGCATGAGAGATATTTGTGATTTTGTGGCAAATTTGCATAGTGCATTAAAAGAAAAAGGAATTAATGATGACAACATAGAAAGTATTAGAATAGTATATAAAAATGAAGAATGTACGTTAGATGATGTTATTGCAGAAGAGGTATTTTGGAATTCTTGTATAGGAAAAGTTATTGTAAAATGCACTGATAACCAAACACGTACATTTAATTGGAATTATACTGATAAAATCCTTACTCCAGAAGATGATGCCGATCAACCCGTTCAGGAATAGCAAAAGCCCCTCGGGTTTTTGGAGTTTACAATTTTAAAATTAAAGTCCATGCTGAAATAAGCGTGGCTTTTTGTGTTTTCAAAAAAATAAACTATGTATCTCAAAGAGAAATGCATTTTAATACCAAACGGCGATAGAAATATAGGTTAGTTTGACTAAAACTTTAATTTATGTTAAAATTAAAAATATAAAAATGAAACGGAGGATGAAAATATGGAATTTATTGAAGTTATAGAAAAAATAGGGAACAACTCTGAGGAACTAGAAAAATTATTAAAACTGAAAAAATTTGATGAGGTATATCAACTTCTTAAGAAAAATGGATATGCTAAAAGTTCTGAAGTTCTAAGAGAAGAAGTGAAGGAATTCATGAAAAAAGGCTTAGTGGATATGGAAAATGCAGAGCTTTCCAGAGTTTCCGGAGGCCGACTAAAAGAAAATATAAATAAAGCAACATCTCTAGGGATGGCATCTTTGTTGATATTAGGAGCTAGTCCAATGGGTTCAAAGGCTAATGCAACTGGGTTTAGAAGCAATGGAGTAAAGGCTCCAGTGAGCACGAGTATACCTGTAAATTCTAACAGAGAGCAGCGCTCCCCAGCAAAATCTCCTCGTATTCCTTTAATTCAAGGAGATAATGTTGTTAAGGCTATTGGTGCTGTTGCGGCCCTGGTCGGAGTTGGAGTACTAGGATATGGTGCCCGTGAATTGCAAGACAAAATTTTTAAACCAGAGCAAAAACCTAATCCAGAGCCGAAGGTAGAAACAGTTATAGTTGAAAAAGAAAAACTTATAGATTATGAAGAATTCATTGAAAAGCATGTGGGCAAATGCAATGAATCCGATCGAGTTAAAAGAAAGGCGTGTGCCGAGTGCATTCAAGAGATTAATAATATATTAGATATCACAGGCGAAAAGCGTTTGAGCGACTTAACTTACGGCGGTTTTAATGTCGATCAAACTACCATGAATGCAGAAGAAATTGGTCATTTTTTATGCCATGCTATAACCGGGTATGCGTGCGGTGAATCGGCAGGAAAAATGAACAATTTTCAAAACAGTCATTTTTTAGTATGTTTAAGAGGACTTATTGTATTTGAAGCTTTTGCAAAAGAATTTCAAGACTCAGAAAAACACGACAAAATAAAACGATGCATTGAAATTTTGATGGATTGGTACAAAGAGTTAGAAGAATACGAGTGTGATACAGAATATGAAGAATTAAAATATGTTTTAGAACTTTTGCTAAAATTTGATAAAAACGAAAACCCTCATGGTTGCGGTGAGTTTTATGAAAAGTTTAATAGAATGAGAGAGGTTTGTGATATTGCAGAAAAATTGCACGATGCATTAAAAAGAGATGGAACTTTTGATAGCGCCGTAAAAAGTGTTAAAATAGTATATAACGGTGGAGAATGTACGTTAGATGATGCTATTGTGAAAAATGAAAATTTTGATAAATGTAATATAAAAAGAGTTATTGTAAAATTAATTCTTGGTGATCCATATGATCTTGATTTGAATCTGGCTAATAGGCAATCATATCATCACAATGATTGCATTGTGTTTGATTAATATCAAAATTTTCCTCGGGTTTTTGGAGGCTATATGATAAAGAAATAAAAGCCAAGCCTGGTTATCCTTGGTTAGGGAGGGGTTTTAGTCCTCTTGGTTTTTGCTGGGAAGGTGCAGCTGATTTTATATGGCACCGCTGGTGTGAATAGGGCTATCAAATATTTTTTAAACATTGACTTTTTTAAAGTTTGAGCGTAAAATGACTATCTGGAAGAAAGTAGTTCTTAAATAAATTTATAGTTGTCCTCGGTCTTTGAGTTTAAAGGTCGAGGAATAGTTATATTAATTGGGGGAAGATAAAATGAAGTTAATATCGCAGAGAATTCGAGGAATGCAAGATGTTTTGCCTGAGGAGGGTAAAAAATTACTATCCGTGCTAAAAATAATTATGAGCGAAGCAAAACTATATGGTTTTGATTTCATACGCACTCCTGTTTTAGAGCAAACTAAGCTTTTTGAGCGTTCCGCAGGGGACGATTCAGATGTTGTTAATAAGGAGATGTATAGTTTTAAAGATAAAGGCGGACGGGAAGTTTCGCTTCGGCCAGAAGGTACCGCAGGGGCTATGAGAGCTGTCCTGGAAAATGGACTGCATAACCAAACTTTACCGCTTAAATTAATGTATTTTTCTTCGTGTTATAGATACGAAAAACCTCAACAAGGAAGATACAGAGAATTTTATCAATTGGGGCTTGAGTTATTTGGTAGTGCTGAGGGAGCAGCCGATGCACAGCTCATTTCCGCTGGATATTCAATTATCAAAAAGCTAGGAATAGAGGGAATCAAGCTGAGCATAAATTCAATTGGTTGCCCTGAGTGTAGAAGTAAGTACGTTGAGGCGCTTAAAGAGTATTTTAAACTTAATTTAGATAAGTTATGTAAAGTGTGCTGCGAAAGGCTGGAGAGAAATCCTCTTAGACTTTTAGATTGCAAAGAAGTGCAGTGTAAAGAAGTGAAGGCAGGGGCACCTAAAATAACTGACTTTCTTTGCGACTCATGCGAACAGCATTTTGAAGATTTGAAATCAAATTTAGATGCCATGAAGATAAGCTACAAAATTGACCCCGAAATAGTTCGTGTCCTTGACTACTATACAGGTACAGTTTTTGAATTTTTAGCTAATTTTGATGGCGTCGAAACAGCGATATGTGGGGGTGGTAGGTACGATAATTTATCTGAAACTTTAGGAGGTCCATACCTGCCAGCCGTAGGTTTAGGATTTGGTGTTGAGCGGCTTTTAAATGTTATGGAGGGAAGAAAATTATCCGCTGAGCTCGAACCAAAAATTTACGTTGCTTCAGCAGATAAACAAGCTAGTTTATATGCTCAGGCTGTTTGCGGGAACCTGCGAGAAGCAGGAATAATTGCCGACTCCGATATATCATCTCGCTCATTAAAAGCACAACTGAAATACGCTAGCAAAGTGGGATTTAATTACGTTATAGTTCTTGGAAATGACGAAATACAGTCGGGCGAGGGAAAAATTAAAAACATGACCACTGGATTTGAAATGAAAATAAATCTTAAAAATTCCATTTCAAAACAATTCTTAGATATTTTGGATAACGATACTAAAAATATTTAATTATCTAAACTATCGCAAATTTCTAAGAATTCTTGTTTAGTTTCAGAGCTAAAAATTTTTTTACGAAGTTGAGTTGCGTTGGGGAAATGCTTTAGATACGCAGACATATGTCGTTTAAATTCTTTAACTCCAACGTAGTCGCCCTTATATTCGCAAATTTTTTCAAGATGCAGGCGTATTATTCTCGATTTTTCAGCTACAGAAATATTTTGATATAGAGATTCGTCTTTAGAATTAATCTGAGAGAATATCCACGGGTTACCCACGGCACCTCGTCCTATTGCAACCATATCACAATTTGTTTCTTGAATCATGCTAAAGGCATCTTGAGCGGAAAGTATGTCTCCGTTGCCTATGACCGGGATATCCACTACCTCTTTAACCTGTTTTATGACTTCCCAATCGCACGAACCCCTATACATTTGTTCTTTACTGCGTCCATGGATAGTTATGGCATCAGCACCGGCTTGTTGGCATATTTTTGCTACTTCCGGTGCGTTCGTTTTATTCCAGCCAGAGCGAATTTTTACAGTAACCGGCAAGCTGCAAGCTTGCTTTACACTCTTAACGATTTCTCCACACAGTTCTGGATTTTTCATCAATGCTGAGCCCGAGTTTTCTTTAACTATCTTTGGAGCAGGGCATCCCATGTTAATATCAATTATTTGGGGCATAACTTCAGGCACAATAATTTTAACAGCTTGGTAAAAATCTTCAGGCAGGCTCCCGAAAAGCTGTAATGCGAAGGGTTTTTCTAAGTCTGAATGATTGGCAAGCTCGAAGGTTTTAGTGCTGTTGTAAATTATGCCTTTAACACTTACCATTTCGCTTGTTAGATATGAAGCTCCGAACATTTTGCAAATTTCTCTAAATGCTTTATCTGTTATTCCCGCCATTGGAGCTAAAGAAGCTATTCCTTGAATTTCTATGTTTCCTATTTTCATTTTGTATTCCTTTTTATTTTTTTGAGTTTTTAGACTTTTCCCTTATATGATACGATAAAATTTAAAAAATTCAACTTGGTCAGAAGTGGAAACCAAAATTTTTATTGAAAAATATACAAAAATTGAGAAAAATATTGAAATTATAATCATAATGTGATAAATTAGAACAGCTTTCGGTAGAAAGTTTAAAATATTGTGGAAAATGTTTAAAACATTCCAGAAAGGGGAATATTATTTATGATGAGTTCAAAAATATCAAAAGGTTTAGTATGTTTGAGTTTAATGT
>CAKVBG010000020.1 GCA_934725345.1 uncultured Eubacteriales bacterium | reverse complement strand
TGCCAAAATCGGTGCATTTCTCCCCGTCATTTTGCACAAAATTCTCGTACCATTTTTTGGTAAAAATGACAGTTGCATTTTGGGTACGGGTGTTGTACAATAAAGATAGTTAAAGAAGAGGCTTCAAGCTTCAGAAAGTGAGGTATTTATTTATGTATGCTAGAGTTATTGTTAATGAATTGAATGAGATCGTGGCTTATTGTAGTGACTTGAATCGCTATCAGGTTGCGGAGATTTTATACTCACATCCTGATTATAAGATAACTTGCGTGATGGTAGGCTGATTAAAGAAAGGTAGGTAGAAAATGACATTAAGAGAGTTATATTTCATGAATGGAAGTTGGTGTCAAGACGAAACAATCTATATAAGGGTTAGAGGTGAACGTGAGATCATGATTGATGGTCTGACCTTTAAAGATGTATTGGACGGTGCAACTTACGTTGATGGACGAGCTTTAAAAGATTTGCTCGTAGTGTTTTTTGGTGAGGATTTTGTGGTTCTGAACGATATAAAGGGGGTACAAAAATGAAACAATTTAAAGAAGTAAACGGAATGTATTTTGAAGTTATGAAACCTATCGAGAGTCCTAGACAACGGACTAGAAAAGACTTACACGAGTGTTATGATAAACCTTCTGAGATTAAACAAAGAATTTTTTGGGAATGGCGTCATTTTTGTATTAACGCATTTGAAGATTTGGACAATTTTGGCATTGAAAGTTATAACGGCTTTATGTTTACCTTAGGATGGAATACATCGGACGGGCAATATTATGTAACTAAGACTAGACAGGAGTTCTATCCTTATAAATAACCTTGTCGTGTCGGACGGCTTGCAAGGTTCGACTCCTTGCAAGGTATTAGCTACAATCGTAGCACGTAACATGAAAAAAGTAAATAAAGAAAAGGAGAAAAACTATGATGAAAAGTATTATTTCAAGTCATGAAGCCCCAATGGAACAGGTTATACAACGCATGAATGATGTTATTAATTGTGGTATGCTAGTTCAGGAAAGACAGATTGTAAATACCGTTGTTGAAAGATATATGCTAGGTGATTTGAATTATTACGTAACACGTGTAAATGGCATAATAGTAACGTTTGAGTTGTATCATGTTTATTGTTTCAAATTTTAGAAAGTTGGTGAAAATATGAAAAGTGTCATATCAGATTATGAAATGCCATATGAAGCGTTATTAGAATTGATTGAAATAGTGAAATCAGTCGGCATTAGAATGGCGTGGATAGAATCAGGTTGTGTAGAAATCACAGAGCTTAAAGTGGAAAAATATAAATACATCATAACAACTATAAATGATTCTATTGTAGCGTTTGAATTAGAAAATGTTTATTGTTTTAAATTTTAGAAAAGGAGAAAAATTATGAGAAAAGAAAAGATGGTTACAAGGACAGTTATTAAAACTAATTGTGAAATTATGTGTATGGATATTGAAAATGCTCAAGTAGTTGTAAAGGATTTCACCGTTGGCGGTAAATTTGACAACGAAAAAGATCTTTTGAAAGTATGTCAAAAATTGTTTGATACTGATACTTTCAAGTTAGTAAAAGTGTCTGATTTTTCAGAAGAAGAAGTCCTACTCGGCATGCCAGAAAGCAAATTTATTGAATTTGCTGAGGTATTACCGCCGAGAAAAGATTATAAGGTAGGTGAAAAAATTGATTAGATTAAGATTATATCGGTTTAATGAATGTACAGCTACATTTTATTACATGACTATTCATTTAATACCAAATGATAACGAGATTGCGATTATGTATAATGGAAATAGTTTATCAATATATGAATTGAATGGTCTGGTTAAAGATAGTGTTAGAATTGAGGTACTATATGAGAAATAAAAAATGGTTGCGGTCAATAATGACCGTAACCTACGCAATAATTGATGTAACTATATTAATGTATCTATTGTACGGTTTATTTATAAGGGGGTGAATTTAAGTGTATGAAGTGAATATAGCTGATAGAGGAAAATACATAACTACTATAAAGTGCGGGATTCATGATTTTGTTAGAATAATACGTGTAGTAGATGAAGTTGTAAAATATGGCAATGATGGTGTATTAGCTTATAAAGATGATAAAGCATTTTACATAAAGGAGTGTAAAAAATTATTAAAGACTTAATTGAAATTTTAGAGGGTTTCGGGGTGTATATCTACGTACACCAAACTCAAAAAGGAAAGAAAACATTGTATCAGGTAGGTTGTGTCAATGATTGCTACACAGAAGAATACGCAACTCAGGAAGAAGTTGAAAATTGCCTTTTGAGACTTCTATGGTCACAAACTTAACTAGCACATTGTTAAATAATTCACAATAGAAAATTAAATTAAAAAACTTTTCAATTTTCTATTGACATTTCAAGTAACTTCTGCTATACTATAACCATAGTAAGAAATTACTATAAAACAAAAATTCCATATTGACTTTCTGAGTGAGTTTCTCGAAAAGCTTTGCTCACTCAGATATAGCGGTTTAGCGTAGTGGTAACGCACCAGATTTTGACTCTGGCACTCACTGGTTCAATTCCAGTAACCGCTTTATGCGAATGATCGCATAGACAACTATAAACACTTATAAAAGAAAAGGAGAACGAAAAATGAGAAAACCGATGGTAACAAGAACATTCCAAACAACAAAAGCAACAGTAATGTGCCTTGACATTGATGCAGGTGAAAGCGTAACAAGAGTCTTGACACTCCCACGAACCTACAAAGATAGCAAAAAACTGTTAAAGGCTTGTGAAGAAGCGATCACAGAAGAAAATGTAAAAGCGGTACACGTTGTCGATACAGAAGTAATTGAAACGTTGTACGGTATGGAAGAACAGAAATTTATTGAAAACGCAACAGTATTACAGAAATAAGATAAAGAAAAAGGAGAATAAAACATGATTAATATTATTGAAAAAAGTAAAGATTTTGATAAAGTAGACGAGTACCTCATGACAGTAGGTAAAGGTGTT
This sequence comes from uncultured Eubacteriales bacterium, assembly GCA_934725345.1. Lineage (GTDB taxonomy): Bacteria > Bacillota > Clostridia > Oscillospirales > Acutalibacteraceae > UMGS1491. The sequence goes on along the minus strand of CAKVBG010000020.1, from coordinate 13,800 downwards.
ACATCAATTAAAGACGTTGAAGATGAAACACATATCATGGTAGACGGCTATATGATTTTTGAAGATATTAAAGATTCAGGTGAGTCTATTGAAGTGTTATCAGTTATCACACCAGATAAAGAGGTATATGCTTCTCAGTCTCAGACATTTAAACGTTCATTGTTAGATATTATTAACATTATGGGCGATGGCTCAGCACCGATCGTAAAGATCAGCGGTACAACCAAGGCTGGTCGTCCATATGTAGATTGTAAACTTGATATTGAGAGATTAAGATAAAATTTAATATCTTTCTCTATTGACCAGTAGAGATTATATTCTCTACTGGTTTTTTGTTCCTAAAATAAAGGTGGTGCGTCAATATGGGAAAAATAAAACCATCACAGAAGCAACAAAATATAAACAAAGAATACGCAAAAGTTAGAGCTAAAATATTGAAACGTGTTCGATCATTAGAACAACGTGGATATAACATAGAACTAACAACTCCAAAAGTACCAAAAACTAAAACAGAAGCATCTATCAGAGCACTAGAAAAATTAACATTAGAACGGTTATATAAGCGTTCAACCTATCACGGTACAGCTTCATATGGTGAAGTGGTTTCTGGTGTTAAAGGTAGAGAACTAGAAAGAAAACAAAGGTCAGAAAAAGCAAAAGAAACACGTAAACGAAGAAAGAAAAAGAAAGAAAGAGATAAAACCACATTTGACGAAAGTTTTTTCAGTAGAAATACTATAAGCGTCTGGTACGCTCAGGTTCAAGCGTGTATTAATGGTAGATTCGCTAGATCGTTATTAAATTGGATGGATAAACTTATAGCTGATAATGGTATAGATAATGTAGCAAAAATGATTAATGATGGTGAAGCGGTAGGTGTTGTATTTACATTTGAAGTTGCTTATGATGGTAACGCTTTTAATCGTTATATCAGTGAACTTATTAACTACTTACCAGATCAAGGTGAATTATACAAAGAAAATATGAATGAATACGTTCAAAATATGGCAATGTGGTCTGATATGGCTGAACAAGAAGAGGAGTTTTTTAATGAATAGAACAACAAGAACATTTATGTGTGATTTTGAAACGACTGTTTATGATGGTCAAAAAGATACAGAAGTGTGGGCTTCAGCGCTTGTAGAATTATATACAGAAGATGTACTTATTTTACATTCAATCAAAGAAACATATGACTACTTTAAAACTTTAGATTGTAACGTCACGATGTACTACCACAACCTTAAATTTGATGGTGCGTTTTGGTTGTCATATCTGTTAGTAGACTTAGAGTTTAAACAGGCGCTCATCCACAATTCAGACAATGAGTTAGATGTGTCATGGAAACATGAAAAAGAAATGCAAAATCATGAAGTAAAATTTGTGGTGTCAGATCGTGGTCAATGGTATCAGATTATCTTTAAAGAAAACGATCATTATTTTATGATAAAAGATTCATTAAAGCTTCTACCATTCTCAGTAAAAAAGATTGGTAAAAGTTTTGGAACAAAACATAGAAAATTAGAAATGGAATATAAAGGATATCGTTACGCTGGTTGTACGATCACTGACGAAGAAAAAAAGTATATTTCTAATGATGTTTTAGTGGTTAAAGAAGCACTTGAAATTATGTTTAATGATGGACATAAACGTTTAACTATTGGCTCATGTTGTTTATCAGAATTTAAGAAACTTCATAAATATAGTGTGTTAAACTATATGAAATATGAAGATGTTTATCCTGAACTAGATTCTATTAATTTAGATAAAGAATTTGGTTCAGAAAACGTAGACGCTTATATCAGAAAATCTTATAAAGGTGGTTGGTGTTATCTTGTAAAAGGAAAAGAAAATCAGATAAAAAGAAATGGAACAACAGCTGATGTAAATTCATTATACCCATCTATGATGCATAGTGAAAGCGGTAATATATACCCTATTGGTTTACCAAAATTTTGGTGTGGTAATTACATTCCAGATTTTGCTACACGTAAAGACACTTATTTTTTTGTTCGAATTAGAACAAGGTTTTATGTAAAAGATGGATATTTACCATTCATTCAGATAAAAGGAAATCCGTTATATAAAGGAACAGAAGCGTTAGAAACTACAGACGTTTATGATGTTCAAACAGGAGAATATTATTCTCATTATATTAATCCATTTACACATAAAATGACAGACACGAGAGTAGAATTAACATTAACACAAACAGATTATGAACTGTTAAAAGAACATTATGAATTAGTAGACTTTGAAATTTTAGATGGATGTTACTTTTTTACTTGTTGTGGTTTGTTCGATGAATATATTGATAAGTACAAACAAATAAAGATAATATCAACAGGTGCTAAAAGAGAATCAGCTAAACTATTTTTGAATAATCTTTATGGCAAAATGGCTTCATCTTCTGACTCGTCATTTAAGATTGCTTATATTAAAGATGATGGTGTTTTGTCATTTATACCTATCAAAGAAAATAATAAGAAAACTGGATATATTCCTATTGGTTCAGCGATTACCAGTTATGCACGAAATTTTACAATTCGTGCGGCACAAGCAAATTATCGTGGTGTAAATAAACGTGGGTTTATTTACGCTGATACGGATAGTATACATTGTGACTTACAGCCAGAAGAAATACAAGGAATTAAAGTACATGATAAAAATTTCTGTTGTTGGAAACTAGAATCTTCATGGGATGTTGGCTATTTTACCAGACAGAAAACTTATATTGAACACGTAGTCGCAGAAGATTTGAAGCCAATAGACAAACCTTATTACAACATTAAATGTGCTGGTATGCCCCAGAAATGTAAAGATCTATTTGACCTATCCATGGCTAATAAACTAACAAAAGAAGATTACACAAACTACACAAAAGAAGAACAAGAATTTTTATTTAATATTAAAACACATGAACCGATTAAGAGAACAATATCAGACTTTAAAAATGGTTTAAAAATTCCCGGAAAATTATTGCCAAAAAGAATAAAAGGTGGTATACTTTTAACTGACACTTATTATGAAATGAGAGGATAAAAATAAAAGCAAGGGGCAATCAAAAGATTGTAACCCTTGCTTTATTATATCTTTAACTATTGCACTCATTAAGCCCACTGCAAAATGGAATATATAAACAGGCTGTATATTCCAACAGTGCAAGCCCTGTTTATACAAAATAAGTAACAATAGAAGATATTAGTAACTTAATGCTGATATAACAGCTTCTTTACATTGTAAGTCCTTGAAGCGAAAACAACCACGTTCAAATAAATATCTAAGATTAGATAGAAAAAAGTCATTACGTTTTAGCATTACATAATTAATACCGTGGTCATTTGTTGTAACACTAATTTTATTCGGGTGAGACATATCTGGTTTATTATCACAGAAGATAATACCATCTTCTGTAAATTCTTTGATACCATAGTTTACACCATTATATCTTAAAGTCGCTAAGTATAATGACTTACCAGTAGGTCTGCCAATAAATGTATTGCTGTCATTTAAGTAAACGCTTTCACTCGAATAAGCCACATATTTATTCCCACTGAAAGCACGATTAAAACCGCTTTCTTTTTGTGCTTGACTAGCACTATCTATGTACCCTTGTTCCATTACAAATCCATCGCCACGTAAAAACTTCGTATCAGATTTTAAACGATCACTAATATGAAGTACCGTATAATAAGGATTCAACAGACTGACTGGATTCCCTAGCATAAATACACGAACATATCTGACCTGTTCTCCCTGTCCCCTAGCTATACTGGTATGAATACTAATAAACTTAGTTACTTCATCGGAACAATAATGGTTAGTCTCACTTTGAAATTCATCAAAAATAATGCTAATAACATCACTAAACAAGTGAGAATTTTTCTTAATCTGATCAGCACTATTCATAGAAATTGCATAGCCACAAGATTCATCATTTAAAAATAACTCATGATAAATACCATTCATCCTACGTTCACTTGTCATTGTATCGTTTGGAAAGAATAAACTTCCAATATCTTTAAAGAATTTATCAGCACAATTATCTAGTTCGTAATTATACCTATATAATAGTGCAAATTTTTCACCATTATTTTTAAAGCGGTTTACACATAATCTTCCAAAATAAGTAGTCTTACCACCAGTACGGTTTGTGACACAAATATAGACTTCTGGTTTTTTACCATTTAAGTCATTTAAAGATAAAAGTTTTGTACCATCGTAGTATTCACTCATAAATTTTTTTCTCCTTTTTATAAAATTATTATAACATAACTATTGACAAAAGTCAAACTTTATGATACATTATTTATAGAAAATAAATTTAATAGAAAAGAGGTGTTATTGATGGGAGATATGGAAGCGATAATTGTTGCACTTTCATTAAACTTGTTTGATCTTATTTCTGGGTTTGTTGGTGCAATCAAAAACAAAGAAATTAAAAGTTCAAAATTAAGAGATGGTATGTTTAAGAAAGTTGGATTTATTTTTTGCTATGTACTAGCGTACATTCTTGATGCTGAGGGTTCTACCATTGGCTTTTCAGTAGGCGTAAAACTGTTACCAATTATTATTACATATGTGTGCTTAACAGAAATAGTATCAATTTTAGAAAACATTAGTAAGATTAATTCAGATTTATTACCAGACACTTTAAGAGATTTATTTCACATTAATAAAGGAGAATAAGTATGATTGTAGATGTATCACATTGGAAACCAGTTACAAACTGGGCACTTGCTAAAAAAGGTTGTGAGTTTTTAATCTCAAAGGCTACACAAGGTACAAATTATATTGACACTTATCTTGATGTTTTTATTAAAAATTGTGAAGCGAATAATATTCCTTATTGGCTATACACTTTCCTTAATAAGGGAAATGAAATCGGTCAGACAAAGTTTTTTGTAGAACAAGTAAATAAAAGAGTTGGTAAAAACTTTGTAGGTTATATATTAGACGTAGAATCTAAGAATACCGCTACTGGTGTACAAGAAGCATTAAATTATTTATCTTCTTTAGGTAAAAAGTGTATGATTTATACTGGTTATGCTGACATTTCTTTATACAAAAAAGTGGTAGATAATTTACCATCAAACTGTAAATGGTGGGAAGCAAGATATGGTAAAAATAATGGACAATACAATCAAGCGTACCCACCGCATAAAGGTTGTGACTTACATCAATATACAAGTGCTGGTTCATTACCTTATATTACATCTAATTGTGACTTAAATAGATTAACTGGTAAAACACACCTTAGTTGGTTCACATCTTCTGACCACATGAAACAACCAGATTCACAACCAGTAAATGCCTTTGGGGTAGCATATAGAGCACACTGTCAAACACATGGTGACTTTGATGCGGTTCGTGACGGTATGTGGGCTGGTACAATGAACTACAATAAACGTTGCGAAAATCTTCTAATGGATTTTAGAACATTAAGTAAGAGACTCGGAATTGAATTAGATGTAGATGTGTTGGCGCACATTCAGAAAAAAGGTTGGGTAAGATATAATCACATTAATAATAACACAAGAATCGGTACAGCAAATGAAAGTCTTAGACTTGAAGATATTATAGTGATTTGTCATAATTTACCAGAAAACTTAGAGTTGTTTTATCAAGCGCACGTACACCACTACGGCACGCTTCCTAAAGTTAAAAATGGGGAAAGTTGTGCTTCACAAGGAATGAGAATTGGTATTGAAGCATTTCGAATGTGGATTGAGGAAAAGAAATAATGCCAGACATTAATAAAAGTTATTCATGGGCGATTAATACTTGCAACGCACCAAATGTTGGTTACAGTCAAACGTACCGTAACCAACAAACAGTAGGTGGTATTACTTACTACGATTGTTCGTCATTTATAAATTACGCTTTATTAGCTGGTGGATGGGAAACACCAGCGTATGCACCAGTACATAACCCATTTACAACTTATTCCGAACCTGATGTTCTATTATCTTTAGGATTTCAAGAGGTAGACGCTAGAGGTGAGTATTTAGCTGGTGATATTGGTTGGAATTATGGACACACAGAAATGTGTTACACTGGTGGCGATGGTGGTGGTGTGTTTATGGGAGCACATACTGACACACTACCATTAGCACAGCAAGTTAGTATATCTAATTACATTTCAAGATGGACAAGATTGTTTAGATATGGTAATGGTGCTACTGGATATGGTGTAAGTATATATGTAGCTTGTGCGTTAGCTGGTAATGCATGGAGTGAAAGTCACATTAACCCAACATTAAACCAACTAGGAGGCACAGCGTTTGGACTGTTTCAGTGGGATGGTGGAAGAAAAACAAATTTATTAAATTGGCTATCAGAAAATGGATATGATAAAGACTCACCAGACGGACAAATGACGTACCTAGTTGTAGAACAAGATTGGATTCAAAACTATGGAGAATTTGCTACACTTGATGATTTTTTAAAGTCTGAGTCGACTGACATACCATATTTAACAGAATGTTTCATGAGGTGTTGGGAAAGACCCGGTGTACCAGCTTTACAAAATAGAATTGATTTCGCTAATAAAGCTTATATATTTATTCAAAATCATGCTAATGACACATCTATAACAACATGGGAAACTGTACCAGCCTATTATTTAACAGAAGAACAAGCGTTAAGAAATGCCGTGTTATTATATCGCTTTTATTCTGCTGGTGGTGGTGGCGGTGGGACTAAAACAGACCCTAAGAAAAAAATGCCGATATGGATGTGGATAAGGTATCACTATTAAGAAAGAGGTGAGTAAAAATGTTATTTCATGATGGAACATATCAACACGAAAATGGTTTTATTATTTTTGTGATTGATGGTAAAGTAATGCTGTCACCTGACCATCCGCTTTCTATGCGGTTATCAGATATTTTTGACACAAGTAAATGGCAGAAAATTAAGTAAAAGGTGGTGAGATTATTGGCTGTTAAAAAGATTAATGAAATTCTTGAAACTTATAAAGGGCTTTATGGTGAAAGTGAAAATGAAAAAGATATTGAGTTTTTGGAAGACATTACAGACACATTAAATGATTATGAGACAAGAGTTTCAGACTCAACTAATTGGAAAGAAAAATACGAAACAAATGATGCAGAATGGAAAAAACGGTATCGTGAAAGATTTTTTGGTGGTGAACCTGATGAACCAGACGACAAGCCTGATGCGATAGATGAACCAGAAGAACCAGAAGAAAAACCAAAAAAGTATGAAGATTTATTTAAAGAGGGGGAATAATTTATGGCAAAAAGAATTGCAGTAAATACGCTTAATGCGTCAACGATTGATATTATGAACGTTATTAGACAGAACGCTTCATATGATTATCAGCAAAATGTACCAGAAGTTACACAAGCTAGTGACATTCCACACGTTGGTGAAGTTATTTATGGAACGCCAGCATTTGCAAACCAGTTTATCAATGCACTGGTAAACAGAATCGCACTTGTAAGAGCACGTAGTGCAAACTTTAACAACCCATATTCTATCTTGAAAAAAGGTTATCTAGAGTTTGGTGAAACGGTAGAAGATATTTTCGTAAACATTGCAAAGGTTGTTGAATATGATCCAGCAAAGGGAGAAGCTAGAGAGTTTAAGAGAACTCTTCCAGACGTTAGAACAGCTTTCCACGTTATGAACTGGAGAGTAATGTACCCTGTTACAATCCAAGATGAAGATTTGAAACAGGCTTTTACTTCTCTTGATGGAGTACAGAATCTTATTGCTAAAATTGTAGATAGTATTTACACAGCCGCAGAATATGACGAGTTTTTATTGTTTAAATATTTACTCATTAAAGCTATGAGTAAAGGTAATATGCACGCTATTTCAATCGGTGATGGTACAAAACCTACTGACAGTGCTGAGTATTTTAGAGGTACTTCTAACCTGTTTACATTTATGCGATCAGAGTTTAACGAAAATGGTGTTAAGACTGTAACACCTAAAGAAGATCAGATCATTTTTATGGATGCTATGTTTAATGCTAAGTATGATGTAAATGTGTTGGCTAGTGCGTTCAATATGGAAAAGGCTGAGTTTATGGGAAGATTGTTCCTTATTGATGATTGGACTTCGTTTGACAATGATCGATTTGAAGTAATCAGAGCAAACTCTGATGGTATTGAAGAAGTTACCACAGCAGAATTAGCTTTACTTGCAAATGTTAAAGCGGTTCTGATTGATGAAGAATGGTTCCAAGTTTACGATAACAACAATAAATTCACTGAAAAATATGTTGCTAGTGGATTGTACTGGAATTATTTCTATCACACGTGGAAAACAGTATCATATTCACCATTCTCAAATGCTGTAATGTTTGTAACAAGTGAAGCTAACATCACTTTACCAGACACAATTACTATGGAAATTACTGATAAGAGTGTATCAGAAGATGCTATTACTTTAACGGTAGAAGCAAAATCAGACACAGCAACATTACAACCACATATGGTTGACTTTATTCAGACTGAACAGTTGACAACGGATGGCATTGCAGTACACAGATTTGGTGCTTATATGATTCCAGCAAGTAAACATGAAACAGAGATTCAAGTGGTTGCTGAGATTAATGGAACACAGTATACAGATTCAGCAAATAAGATCACATCAGCAAGTACAGTAGGAACTACATTGACTCTTACTAAACAGTAGAATTAAGTGGGTGGAAAAAATCCACCCACATTAAAGGAGATAATGTTATGTACATTGAACCGAACACAAATATAAAAATTTTAAAAAACGTTCCGCTTGATACAACCTATGACCACACCATTTATTTTGCTAGTGCTAGTGCTCAGACAAATTATTTTAGTGGTTTGACTAAGTATAATTTAACTAGTCAGACTTATCAACGAGTAAAACGTGGGTACGCTAGAGTTCAAAGGAAAGCAGAAGATTTATATGACTGTAATTATATGATGTTTCAGAACTCAGCGTATGGTAATAAATGGTTCTATGCGTTTATTACTAGTGTGGAATATGTGAATGATGTTACGTCTGAAATTACTTTTGAAATTGATGATATGCAGTCATGGTTTTTTGATTTTACTTTAGATCAATGTTTCGTAGAAAGAGAACATACTATAACAGACTTAATAGGTGAACATATAGAACCAGAAAATATTGAAACTGGTGAATACGTATTTAACGATTATCAACCTATTATAAACATGAAAGATATGTGTGTTTGTGTTGCTGTAGTTGATACTAGTAATGCTACTGACGGAACTCTATATGACGGTATATATGGGTCAGCACAACTATGGGTTTATGATAGTACAGACGTACAAGGAATTAATAGTAAAGTAAACGAGTATGTTCAAAAACCTGACGCTATACTAGGTATGTATATGTTTCCACTTATTTTTATAAATGAAATCCCTGAAACTCATAGACTAGATTATGGTGATTCAGCTATTAAGAATATTGTTTCTCTTTCTGCTGTAACAGAAAATGATACTATTGATGGATATAAACCTAAAAATAGAAAGTTATATACTTACCCCTATAACTTTTATCATATTGATAATGCTAGTGGAAATGACTTAACATTAAGATATGAATTTTTTGATGATAATAAACCAGTTGTAGAAGTGAGTGGTGTTGTAACTCAACCAGTTGTAGCAGTATTAAGACCATGTAGTTATAAAGGTGTACCTAGTTATACAGAACTTGGTGGCTATAATACTTTGAATACTGAGAGTATTCAACTAAATAGTTATCCTATATGCTCATGGAATGTTGACGCATATCAAGCGTGGGTCGCACAAAATTCAATTCCTTTAGCTTTTAACTCTGTAGTTGGGTTAGCTACTTTTGCTGGTTTACGTCAAGCTAATGTACCAATAACCGCTAGTATTGGTCAAGCTGAAAATATTTTAACACAATTTTATCAAGCGTCAATAGCGGCTGACATTAGTAAAGGTAATCTAAATAATGGTGGTGCTAATGTTGCAAATAATAAACAACAATTTTATGGTGGGCGTTGTAGCGTGTGCCGTGAATACGCTATAATAATAGATGATTTCTTTAGTAAATACGGGTATGGCGTAAAAAGATTAAAAACACCAAATACACATAGTAGACCACATTGGAATTATGTTAAAACCATAGATTGTACTGCTACTGGTTCTATACCAGCAGACGCTATGAAGCATATTTGTGAGATTCATAATAAAGGCGTTACTTACTGGAAAAATGGAAATGAAATTGGAAACTATTCATTAGATAATTCCCCAAGTTAAGGTGGTGATAAAATGGGAAGAAAGAAAACTAATTTTGGTGAAAGCCTTTTAATGAATAATGCAACTTATATGCAGTATTTTAACCGCCTTATGGAGTTATCTATCAGTATGTTTGAGTGGAAGAATTTACCAGCTACATGTGATGTACGATACCTTGAATTAGCTTTATTTATGAATGGATCAGCTGTCTTTTTTCAAGATGATGTGCTGGAAGATTATGTTGCACTTGATGTAATTTGTTCTGGTAGATTAGACGTATATGGGGTTCCTGTTATAAGACGAGCATATTCAAGATATAATAATTACCAAAAAATGCTTAAAAGAAGCAATAGCGTAATTATCTGGAATAATTATCTCAGAACAAACTCTGTCCTAGATGTTAAAATGTTTGCGAAAAGATTGTACAATCTTGATAGAATCATTGATGTAAATGCTAATGCTCAGAAAACACCTATTCTTATTAAGTGTGATGAAACTCAACGCTTAACTATGTTGAACGTTTATAAGGAATATGATGGCAATTCACCTGTTATCTTTGGTGATAAAGCATTGAACTCTAATGGTCTAGATGTGCTGTCTACTGGTGCTCCGTATGTGGCTGATAAAATTTATCAGCTTAAAACTCAAATATGGAATGAAGCATTGACTTATTTGGGTATTAGTAACATTAACATTCAGAAGAAAGAAAGATTGATTACTGATGAAGTTACTAGAAACCAAGGTGGTACGATTGCTAGTAGATATAGTAGACTTGAAAGTAGAAGAGAAGCTGTAAGAAAAATCAATGAAATGTTTGGATTAAACATTGAAGTGAATTACCGTGAAGATTTTCAACAGGTTGGTGAAGATAATCAGCCAGAAGATCCCGGTGCTGATACGATTGGTGGTGTAGGTAATGAGTAAGTATACAACAGAAGTTAGATTTATATGTGAACAAATGGGTGGTTACTCAGAAAGTCAAAGTGGAAAGAATGTTGAAGAGGTGCTTAACGCTAGTTGGAATAGAATTTTCGATAGTAGTTGGAGTATTTTTGATGAAGCATATAGGAGCGTGTTGTGTAAAAAGATTTTGAAACATTACTACACTAGAGAAATTGGTGCTGAGGTTGTAGGATTGTGGGTTATGTGGTTGAACAGGCGGATGGGAGAGATCATGCCGTATTACAATCAGTTGTATGAGAGTGAGAAGTTGAAGTTTGAGCCACTAACCGATACGGATGTTACAACAACAAGTAATAGGAAAATTGATACTACTGCTGATAATTTAACTACTAATAATCTGACTCAGAATAGTGACGGGGTTAGTAGAGATCTATATAGTGATACTCCGCAAGGTGCGTTAGATGGTGTTGAGAGTGAGACGTATTTAACTAATGCTAGAAAGATTATGAGTAATGACACTGTTAGCAATAGTGGTACGGTTGATAGTAAGGGGAGTGGAAATAGTAATGATGATTATTTTGAGAGAGTAACAGGTAAAAGAGGGGGAGAGAATTATAGTGATATGCTGAGGAAGTATAGAGAGACTTTCTTGAATATTGATATGATGGTAATTGAGGAACTTGGAGATTTATTTTTGAATTTATGGTAAAGGAGAATAGTATGAGTTTTAATAAAACACAACCTTTTAGATTTTGGTGCCAAAAAGTTTTACCATTAGTGTATGATGATAGCTTAAGTTATTATGAACTATTGTGTAAAGTTGTAGCTAAATTAAATGAAAGCATTGATAACACTAACGGGCTGATAGAAGCGTTTGAAGAATTAAAAACTTATATCGAAAATTATTTCAAAAATCTTGACGTACAAGAAGAAATAAATAATAAACTAGATGAAATGGTTAAAGACGGGACGTTTGACAAACTTTTAAATGGCTATTTTCTTATAACTAATAATAGTGTTAGCGAATGTATATTAGGCACTTTCTATGTTGAAACTGACTATACACCTAGTTGTTGCTTTATGAACGGAGATTTAATTTACACATTTAGTTGTCCTACAATTAATTATGCTACACAAAATAAAACAAACAAAGGTGTTATGAAAGTATTCAACCTAAAAGAAAATACTGAAATTAAAGGACTAGAAAAACAAATTGATGTTGGACACGCTAATTCATGTTGTTTTGACGGCACTAATGTTTACATCGTTCCAGTGTGGGATTTTACTGATGGAACGCAAGCTAGTGCTATGTATGTGTATAAATATGATGCTAGTTTAAATGAATCAGAAAAAATCATTACACCCGTAAATATGATGGGGTGTACATTTGATAATAACGCATTATATTTTTATGGTTATGATAAAAATATTTACACTTTAAATGATGGTATATTCACGGTGTTTAGTAAAGTTAATGTGCCAGAAACAGGGTATTCCGGCGAATATAATCAAGATTTTTGTATGAAAGATGGTGTAGTATATATTTCTACACCAGAGGGGTTACTTACAACTTTTAACAACACAAGTGGTGAATATGACGCTAAAAAATGTTGGTATATTGATTATACCGATATTGAACACACTCACTACATGGGTGAAAGTGAGGGTATGGAGTTTAATTCTAACGGTCATTTAATTCATATTAGATATACTATTGTAAGAAATAGAACTATTGGATTTGTGTGTGAATTACCAAACAATGTTCCGATGTATAACCCTATTAATACATGGTATACATCAACAAATGATACTATGTATATTTCACAAAACTCACTCAATCAATTTAAAAATCAACCATACAATTTAATGTGCATTAGTGAACTAGAATGTAAACTTTCTAAACCAAAAAGATTATTAATTAATGTTAACTATACAGAAAATAATACAGTGATTAAAGATAACTTAATTATTAACACTGCTAGTGATGTGACATTTAACTGCGATAGTTTATACATTTTTGGATGTGTAGTTACAGTTGGAACTGCTAATATTAACTTTACTACACCAAATATGTTCTACCCACAAAGATCAGCAATATTATCACTTGGATATAATTCTAATATCACAAATAGTAGCGATAGTAATGAGTTAACTTTATGTCATATTTCAGACAACAATACTTTAACTATGCTTAGCGCACCGTTAACAGCTATCAAAGATAAAACAATTAAAATTGGTAGTGAAACTATTAATAAGTTCGGATTATATAAAGGTTCTACCTACCAAGGTTTATATAATGAACATGGTTCAAAATCTATCGGTGAAAGTTTAAGCGCTAATAGTTATAGAACTATTCATATAGACTTTGAAACATCGTTCCCAGTAACACCATCAGTTAGTGCTAATCTATGGACACAAAGTGTTAACCCAGTTTTTGGTGGTGTGTCCTTAGGAATTTCTAATATTACTGCGTCAGGTTTTGATGTTACTTTGTATAATAACACATCAGCTTCATTCTTACCCTTAATTTATTATACCGCTATTTGTGACGCAAATGTAAGTTTCAAATAATTATAAAAATATTCTACACTATTTGTACTACTTGTAGTACAAGTGTAGAATATTTTTTAGTACGAGAAATATACTGATTTTATGT
>CAKVBG010000019.1 GCA_934725345.1 uncultured Eubacteriales bacterium | reverse complement strand
GGATATCTCTTTCAAGTGAACCCGAATTGACGCCTATTCTCACAGGTGTTTGTTTACTGACTAAAACTTTGCAAAGTTCCTTGATTTTATCGTTGTTACCAATGTTTCCCGGGTTTATTCTTATTTTATCTGCACCGGCGTAAACGGATTCTATAGCTAATTTGTGGTCAAAATGAATATCTGCAACTATAGGCATTTTTACTTTTTGTTTGAGAGTTTCAATGAGTTTAACGGACTTAAAATCCGGAATAGCAACTCTTAAGATATCACATCCTGCGGCTTCTAATTTTTGAGCCTGCAAGATGTTGTTTCTAATATCATATGAAGGAACACTTAGCATCGACTGCACGGTAACAGGGGAATTTCCGCCTATTTTTAAATTTCCTAATTTTATTTCCTTAGATTTACGTCGCATTTAAAATTTATCTATCCTTTCGCAAAGACCCTAATTTTTACCTAAAAGTCTTAAAATATCGGTGTACGATAAAATCACGGCCAAAATTATAAAGAGTATAAATCCAACAGCGTGAATTAAACTTTCGTACTTTGGGTTTACTTTTTTACGTGTAATTAATTCGAAAAACAAAAATATCAGTCTACCACCGTCAAGAGCGGGGAGGGGTAATAGGTTAACGATTCCTAAATTTATCGTGATCAATGCAACCAAAGAAAGTAAACTGTTAATTCCGGCTAATATGCTAACTTTAAGTCCTTCAGAGGTAACTTGAGTTACTGCCGAAGCGATACCCACCGGGCCGCTCATGTCGCCGATAGCAAATCTTCCGGTTACTAATCCTATAACACCCAACCACACGGTCTGGATTGTTGAAATTGTATCTAAGAAAGTTTGTGAAATGAGAGTACCAAAATTTTTCTCGATAGGTTTAACATAAAAATCTATTCGGGTTTGAGCTTTACCATTTTCATTTTCTTTTCTATCAAACTGAACATCTTTTAGTTGAACTACTTTGCCATTACGTTTTACTTGAATATCGAATTTTCCATCTTTATCGGTTGAAGCTTCGAAAATTATATCCTTATAAGTAAACACATGTGTTCCATTTATTTTTAAAATCTCATCTCCAACTTCAAGACCGTATTGGTGAGAATATGAATTTTCATCAAATTTAGAAATTGTTCTGGAGGCAAAATTAGCATTCTGAGATAATACTATTAAAGTTATCAAAAATCCCATAACTAGGTTCATGATTGCACCCATTGAGATGATAATTATTTTCTGCCATGGTTTTTTTGTTTCAAAAGCTTTAGGGTCATTGCTATTTTCTTCTTCGCCTTCCATAGCACAGAATCCACCTAAGGGAAAGGCTCTAAGGGAAAAAAGTGTTTCACCTTTCTGAATTTTAAAAATTCTGGGTCCCATTCCCAAAGCAAATTCATTTACTTTAACACCAAAGGATTTAGCGGTAAAATAATGTCCCCATTCGTGTCCTATGATAATTAAGTTAATAAGTAGAATTCCTATGATTATCAGTAAAATATGCATTTAAAACTCTCCTTTACTTTTGAATTTTGAAGTATGTAAAACATGATTATACTCCAAACTCAAACAAAATCAAAGTAGAAAATCAAAATTAATTATAAATCATTCGCAATTTTTTCGGCATAAATTTTAGATTTTTTATCAATTTCGTTTATTTGGTCTAAAGTGGTAACTTCATCAAAATTTAGATTTTTACAGCATAGCTCCACAATTTCAAGGATATCAGTAAATTTGATTTTTCCCTTTATAAATAGTTCTACTGCCGTTTCATTTGCAGCATTCAAAACCACACATTTTGCCGTCCCGGAAGTGAACGCTTCTTTGCAAACGTTTAAAGCCCTTACACCGTTATCATCAGGTTTAAAAAAGGAAAGACTTCCAAGTTTGTACATATCCAAAGGACTAACCTGACAAACCTCGCGATGGGGATATGTTAAAGCATATTGGATAGGAACTTTCATACTTGGCATTGCCATCTGAGCAATAACTGAAGAATCAACGAGCTCTATTGCGGAGTGAACTATACTTTGAGGATGTACTACAACTTCAATATCTTGTACACTAACATCAAACAAATGAGCAGCTTCTATAACTTCTAAACCTTTGTTCATCATAGTTGCGGAGTCTATACTAATCTTTTTTCCCATACTCCAATTGGGATGGGCTAATGCTTGGATAATACTAACCGATTTTAATTCTTCAAAATTTTTTCCAAAAAACGGACCACCCGAAGCAGTCAAAATGATCTTTTTCAAATCTTTTTTGCGATTGATAGCTTCAAGGCACTGAAAAATAGCACTATGCTCACTATCGATAGGGAACAGTTTCACGTTTTTTGACTGAGCCTGTTCTTTAATTAACTTACCCGCGGTAACTAAGGTTTCTTTATTTGCCAAAGCGATACTTTTACCTGCATTTATTGCTTCTGAGGTAGGAATCAAGCCGGCGATTCCTGAAATAGCTGAAAATACCATTTCAGAAGATTTTTCAGTTGCAACCTCACAAACACCTTCTATGCCCGATAAAACTTTAGTGAAGGTATCATTTATTTGGCTTTTTAATTTTAAAGCCTTAGATTCTTCCATAACTCCAACTACTTTAGGTTTGAACATTCTGATTTGTTTTTCTAAAAGTTCAATATTTGAACCCGCCGCTAAAGCCGTAACCCGAATATCAAGTTCTTTGGCAACTTCCAGTGTTTGAGTACCGATAGAGCCTGTTGAACCCAAAACAGAAATATATTGTTTCATAGTTAATCACTCTTTTAAAAAATTATTTTTACAAATTTCAAGAATATATACACATACGGTACCACAAAGATAACGCTATCGAACCTATCCAAAATTCCTCCATGACCGGGCATTAAGTTTCCAAAATCCTTAACGTTATATCTTCGTTTTACCATTGAAAAACAAAGGTCTCCGAGGCAGGAAAGAATCGAGCCGCTCAAACCTAGCAATAAGACGTAAAAGTAATTTATTTGCTGTTTCTCTGCGAATAGATAGTTGTTGAACAAGAAGCTTATTAATACAACAAACACTAAGCACGTTAAAATTCCACCAATAAATCCTTCTATTGTTTTCTTAGGACTTATCTCCGGACACAATTTGTTTCTACCAAAGAATTTACCGAAAAAATAAGCTCCCGTGTCGGACATCCAAGCAATGGTGAGTGCTAGCACTAGATAAAAGCTGCCGTATTTTCCGCCAAAACTCCTGAGTTGTACGATTTTCAACAAAGAATATGAAACTATTATTGAAAGCGCATACACAACCAAAACATTTTTTATTTTGAGGTTTTTATTTATCATCAAAACACAAAATATCAAAGCGGTGTAGGAGTAGCATATTAACTCTAGCCCTAAATCGGAAAAGCTCACAAGCGGTAATAAAAAAGCGAAAAGGAGAGTGGGCAGCATTACTTCGTAACTGCGAAGCATACCGACCACTGAAAATATCTCCTTAATTGCCAAAACGGCTATAAGAGATGTGACTAGATTTATTATCCAATGGAAAGTTTGGTCAAAAAGTAAGATGACTAGTAAAAACATAACGCCAACGAGGGCTGAAAGAATTCTTTTATGCAACTTCTTTTAAACACCTCCGAAACGTCTTGTGCGGGAATTATATTCTTCAAATGCTTTGTGAAGTTCAGCTTCATTAAAATCTGGCCACAGAACGTCTGTAAAATAAAATTCAGCATATGCCGATTCCCATAGCATAAAATTTGAAATTCGCTGTTCACCGGCTGTGCGAATAATTAAATCTATGTCTGGATGACCCGGAGCATACATTCTTTTGGAAAGTTCCATTTCCGATATATCTTGGAGGGCAATTTTACCCGAAACTGTATCTTGAACAAGAGACTCCACAGCCGACCGAATTTCTTCTCGACCGCCGTAGTTAAAGGCAATGGTTAGCGTCATGCCTGTGTTTTTTGAAGACTCTTTTTCTATTTTGGAAATCAACTCTTTAATTTCTAGGGGAAGAACTGAAATGTTTCCAATAAACTCGATTTTTATATTTTCGAGCTTAAAAATTTCCGACATCACGTCTTTGAGGTATTTTTTAAAAAGGCGCATCAGTCCGCCAACTTCTTCCTCCGACCTTTTCCAGTTTTCAGTAGAAAAAGCATAAACAGTAAGGTACTTTAAACCTATTTTATTGCAGTAAAGTGATATGGACTTAAGCACTTCAGCGCCATTAGCATGCCCTTTCACTGAAGGCAAAAAACGTTTCTTTGCCCATCTTCGATTTCCGTCCATTATTATCCCAACGTGACATGGTAAGGGAGTATGACCATAAGAAGCTTTCATTGTGAATTCCTCGATTTTTTATATTTCCATGGTTTTAGCTATTTTTTCACTACAAAGTTTATCTATCTTCGCACAGGATTTATCAGTAAAATCTTGAACTTTCTTTTCAAATTTTTTGATTTCATCTTCTGTAGCCTCAGAATTTTTCTTAAGAGCTTTAGACTTATCCATTGCATCACGACGAATATTGCGAATTGAAATTTTAGTTTCTTCTGCCAAACGAGAGATTTCTTTTGAAATTTCACGGCGTCTGTCTTCTGTAAGCTGAGGGAAAATGAGTCTGATAACTTTGCCGTCATTTTGAGGATTGATACCGATATCAGACTTTTGAATAGCTTTTTCTATTGCAGAAAGTAATGACATATCCCACGGCTGAATAACAATAACTCTGGCTTCAGCAACTGAAATTGCCGCTACTTGGTTTATAGGAGTAGGAGTTCCGTAGTATTCAATGTTTACTTTATCGAGAATGGCTGTGTTGGCTCTTCCTGCGCGAATAGAAGCATATTCATCAGATAGATGTTTTACTGCACCGTCCATGCGGGTTTCTGTGTCTTTCAAAATAGAGTTCATTAAAAAATCACCTTTCATATTTATTTAAGTTTTTCTAGGCCATTACGGCTTAACAATAGTTCCTAAGGAACTGTTCTTCTGAAGGGAAAGAAGTATGTTTTGCGGTGGGTCTGCATTAAATACCAACAGTGGAATGTTGTTATCTCTGCAAATTGAAGCGGCGGTAGAGTCAACCACTTTTAGGTTTTTGAAAAGCATCTCGTCAAATGTAAGAGAAGTATATTTTTTAGCATTTGGATTTAAATTAGGATCCTCTTCATATACGCCATCAGTTCCTGTGGTAGCTTTTAATATAACTTGTGCACCTATTTCTGCGGCTCTGAGAGCTGCTGCGGTGTCGGTAGAGAAGAACGCATTACCCGTGCCGTATCCGAAAATTACCACTCTTCCTTTTTCAAGATGTGAAATTGCTCTTTGAGGAGAATACTGCTTACCTATTTGCGGAAATGGAATTGAAGTCAGAACAGAAGTTTTTACATCCAACTGTTCTAGACAGTCCGATAAACTAAGTGCATTCATAACAGTTGCGAGCATACCCATGTGGTCTGCGCGAATTCTATCCATCTTTCCGCTGCTTCGGCCTCTCCAAAAATTTCCTCCTCCAACAACTATTCCCACCTGAATACCTTGATTCTTTACTTCTTTGATAACCTTTCCAAGTTCAATGCTGATTTTTGAATCAATACCAGATTTCTCAGAACCAGCTAAAAACTCTCCGCTAATTTTCAAAAGTACTCTCTTATAAGTAGACTGCAATTTTTTACCACTCCCAGTTAATGTTAGTTTAGAAATCCCAAACGCAGAAGCGAACGCGATTGATAAACATTTTATCGTAATTATGATTTTATGTAAATACCCAAAACTTTATTTTTAAAAAGCTCAAAAATACATTTTAAGTTATTGACATTTTAAATTTTTATATCATAATGCTACATGGGAGCATTTGTGCATTAGCTTACCTAATTCGACAAAAAAGGAGGGCTGACAATGTCAGAAGAAAAATGTCAAGAAGACATGATAGGCAAAATAATAGAGTTTGATAAACGCGCCAGAGAAAACCTAAGTAAAACAAATCAGCTTAAAGTAAATCTGGAACAAAAAATAAGCGAACTCAAAGAAAAGAAACGTGCTCAGTATGTTGAAAAGGCACGAGAGGATATAAAAGAACTTGAGAAAGATGAAAAAATAAAAGCTTGCATAAAGCTCTCGGCAATTGAAGGAATCCACAAGAAGAAAATTGAGAGAATAGAAAAAATATACTCCTCCAACAAACAAGAATGGATTCAAACAATTGTTGACCGCATAATTTAGTTCAAAACACTAGAGTTATTTTAATTGATGGGTGGTGAATCAAAGCAGTAACAGCGATTTTGAAGCTTTTTACGCGCTTTGGAAAAGTATGTTATTTTCACGTGCCTCAAATGCAGTTTTGGCGAGAGCAAGGACCATGTATGGTAAAAGGATATCAGATAAAAACTACGATGAACTCGTTTCTTGCCGGAGTATCCCGGATGTAGCTTCGTACCTTAAGAAAAAAACCAGTTATGGCGAAGTTTTAAAGGACGTCAATGAAAACAACGTCCACAGGGTAGATATAGAGGAAAGACTAAGACTTAAGCTACTCATGGATTTTGAAATTTTAGGGAGATATGATATTTCCGTAGGTGAGCATTTTTGCGAATACCTTATCACGAGAATTGAGATCGAACAGTTCATGCACAGTTTGATGTTGATTTCAGCTTCTAAGCCAAATGAGGATGTTTTTTCGCTTCCGGAATTTTTCTATGACCACACTAAAGTTGACATGAGAGCATTATCTCGTTCTAGTAGCTATGAAGAAATTTTAAAAGCTGTTAAAAAATCTCCTTATTACGGAATTTTGCTACCTTTTAAGCCAAAGGAAAACACTATAGCGAATTTCACAGGCATTGAGACCGCACTTCACAATTACCTTTACAAAGTGGTTTTTAAAACAGTAAATACCTATGTAAAGGGTAAGGCAAAAAAAGAATTGATATCGTTTTTTAAACTGTATATAGATTTAGTAAACTTGGTTAGAATCGTGAGGATGCGGAAGTTTTACAAGCTTTCCGAGGACTATATGCTTTCGTCGTTGATTGATGGGGGAAGCCTGACTAAAAATGACCTAAGGCCATTTATCCAAATTCCAGATACCAAGCAAATGATGGCCAATATGAAAAAAACGCCCATGGGTAGAAAATGGTTTTCTAGAAATTTAGATGTTGTTGATAAAGTTCCTAGAAACATGAGATTCAACTGGGGTCGTCATAATATAAGGTTTTCCGTTTCGCCGCCAATAGTTTTAATATCATATATTTTTTTGACGGAAACTGAGATTTTTAATCTAATAACGATCATTGAAGGCGTTAAGTACAAATTGTCGCCCGAGGAAATTAAAAAAATGCTAATAAGATAATCTAACTGGAAAGGCGGGATAGAATGGCCGTTTGTAAAGTGAATTTGGTGAGTATCATCGGTCCCTCAAAAAAACTAGATGAACTTGTTAATGTTTGCGGGGAATCGGGTGTATTTCAACCGGATAATGTTTCTTCGTTTTACTCCAACACTGAGAATTTTATGCCGGTTTCAGAACAAAATCCATATGCATCTTTGCTTATGAGACTTAAGAATTCAATATATTCTTGTGGCGGTAATACTGAAACATCAGACGTTGCTGAATTTCAAGTAAGTAGAAGTAAAATGGAAAAGTACGTTAAATGTTTTTCGGGTAAAGTGGATGAGCTCATAGATAAAAAACGTGTTGCTCATGCTAAGATTGCAAAACACAAGGAAGAGATAGGAAAGTTAAATCACTTTTTGGGTTTAGATAAAAACTTAAGCGATGTTTTATCTTGTGAATATATAAAAGCAAGATTCGGTAAAATACCCGTTGAAAACTACTCTCGATTTGAAGAAATATCTAAGGAATGCGAGAAACGAAATATAGAACTTCTTTTCTTTAAGTTTGATGAAAACAAAGAGTACGTTTGGGGAGTGTATTTTGCAGATATCGAAAATCTAAGTGAAGTTGACAGAATTTTTTCGAGTATGTACTTTAGTGAAATAGAAATAGAAAGTTGCCCTAAAACTCCCAGATGGCGTATCCAAGAGCTCGAAAGAGAATGCAAAGAGCTTGAGGGTTTAATTCAGAAAATTGAGAGTGAAATTTTAACTTTTTGGAATTCTCAAAAACATGAATGTATGAAATTTTTCAGAAAGATAGAAAAGCTGAGCACCTATTTTGAAATAAAATCGTATGCCGCAACGTATGGGAGTAGTTTTATTCTTGTGGGGTGGGTGCCCGAAGAGGACTTTGAAAAATTCAAAGAAAAAATATCTGCTGTGGAAGGGATAGAATATTCCGTTGACAAAGGTTCGGATTTGCTTAGCAAATCTCCTCCTGTGAAATTGAAAAACCCAAGTATTTTCAAACCATTTGAAGCTTTGGTAGAAATGTATGGAATGCCATGCTATAACGAAATGGACCCTACTGCATTTGTGGCTATGACTTATCCTCTTTTGTTTGGGATAATGTTTGCTGATTTAGGTCAAGGTTTGCTAATTGCACTAATAGGATGGTTTGCGTGCAAATTTAAAGGTTTAGACTTTGGTAAAGTTTTAATTCCCTGCGGAATATCCTCAGCTGTTTTCGGTACTTTTTTCGGGTCAGTTTTCGGTTTCGAACACGTTCTAGATCCTTTTTATCAAGCAGTGTTTGGTTTACAGGAAAAACCCATAGAAGTTATGAGTGCTTCTGCAACTAACACGATAATATACTCTGCTGCAGGATTAGGAATTCTGTTTATGATTATTTCGATGGCTTTAGGTGCTTATGCGGCAGTAAAGCGAGGAAATGCTTGGGAAGCGGTTTTTAGTACTAGTGGAGTTTGTGGGATAGTGTTTTATGGCTCTATAGTTTATATGATGCTTAATCCTAAGGTGATGTCTGGTCCTCAAAGTACTCTTTACTTGCTACTTTTAATAATTCTCCCTGTGGTTTTGATAACGTTTAAAGAGATAATAGTAAAAGCTTTAACGCCAGGAGAAGATTGGAAACCTGAGAATTGGGGAGAGTATCTAATTGGAGCATTTTTCGAACTTTTCGAAGTGTTGCTGAGTTATTTATCTAATACTATGTCGTTTTTAAGAGTGGGGGCTTTCGTGCTTGCACACGCGGGAATGATGATGGCGGTGTTTACGTTAGCGGAAACCATAGGTGGTATTGGATATATCATAACAATTGTACTAGGTAACTTAATAGTAACGGCTTTGGAAGCACTTTTAGCCGGAATACAAGGCCTGCGACTCGAATTTTATGAGATGTTCAGTAGGTTCTTCGAAGGACAAGGTAGAATTTTTACGCCAATAATGTATAATAAAAAAACAAACAAAATTAATTAATTTTATGGAGGTAATTATTATGTCAAGTTTATACTTTATCATCCCTGGATTATTTGTTGCTCTTAGTATGTGGCTCACAGTTAGAGTGGTTAAAAAAGGTACTAGCAAAAAGAAAGCGGTTATCTCTCAAATTTGTGCAGTGGCAGTATTCATGGGAGTTACTCTATTCGGATACGGTACATCGGTATGTCAAGCAGCTAACAACTCTACCTCAAGCGAAACTTCTACTTCAGTAAGTCAAAAAGAATCCGCCACAGCGGCTGGTATGAATGCTTTTGGAGTAGGTTTAATCGCAGCAGCACTCGTTATGGGCCTTTCAGGAATTGGTGGAGGAATAGCAATCGCTTCTGCAGCTCCTGCAGCAATAGCAGCCAATGCAGAAAATCCAACTACATTCGTAAAATCATTAATGTTTGTTGCTTTGGGTGAAAGTATTGCAATTTATGGACTCATAATTTCTATTATGATGCTGGGCAAGATAGATCAGCTTATTGCTTGAGGATAAAATTATGAAATTTCATTTGATAAGCAACAACACCGATGCCTTGGTTGGAATGCGATTGGCTGGAATAGATGGCGTTATGGCTTGCACAAAAGAAGAAACTCAAAAAGCACTTTTAAAAGCGGTTCAGATGGAAGACGTAGCTATCGTTTTAATTACAGAAGGTCTTGTGGAGCTCTGCCGGGACTTAATATATGAGTTTAAAACTAAATGCCACAAGCCATTGATAGTTGAAATCCCGGATGGAAAATCATACGGCAAGGGTAAAAAAGATTCAATAACTAGATATGTTAGGGAAGCTATTGGAATTAAGATTTAGTATTTAAAATGCTCCGAAGGAGGCGAAATCATGAAAAAAAGCTATAAATTTAATAACTTTTTAAGTACCCTCGAAAAGTACACTCAAAGACAGCGCTCCAATACCTTGGAAGAAATGAAAAAGCAAGAAGAAATTCAACTGCAAAAAGCAGAAGCAGAAATAATCGAAGAAGCCAATGCAATGATAAAAAAAGAATTGGTTGCGATGAAAAATAAAGTAGCGGTTGAGGTATCGCGTAAAGAACTTCAAGAGCGCAAAAAAGTTTCAATTCGCAGAAAAGAAATAATGAAAGATATGTTTAGGGAGTGCAAAAAGAAACTAAATGAATTTACACTTTCCAAGGAGTATGAAAAATCTTTGGAGCAGTATTCAAGAAAAATCTCTCAAACTTTAGATGCTGACGATACTCAGCTTTATGTTAAGCCTGAAGATATCAAATTCAAAGAGATTATTTTAAGGGGCTTCGGTAGAAACTGCAAACTAGACACCGCTCAAGATATCTCTATTGGGGGAATAAGAGGATACAGTCCTTCCAAAAAACTTATTGCTGATGAAACACTCGATGCAAAACTTAAAGAACAAGAGGATTGGGCAGCTGAAAAATTTGGAGTATTGCTTGTGTAGAATTTCAAATCTTATATGATAAGGAGGGTGAGCGTTTAGTGAAAAGAGGGTCGCTATGCGCTCCTTTGAATTGAATATGGAAACAAAAAACGTGATATATGGTATCAACGGACCTGTTATAACAGTTAAAAATACAAGATCATTCTCTATGATGGAAATGGTTTACGTTGGAAATAAAAAGTTGATAGGAGAAGTAATAGAAGTTAACGATGAATTTACAACAATTCAAGTTTACGAAGAAACCACAGGTCTAGCACCAGGTCAGCCTGTTGAAGGCACAAACGGCCCTATGAAAGTGTGTTTAGGCCCCGGGCTGCTCAACAATATATTTGATGGTATAGAAAGACCTTTAAAAGCCATTGAAAAAGAAAGTGGAGCATTTATATCTAGAGGATGTAATGTTAGTCCGCTGGATGAAGAAAAGCTTTGGAATACTGAAATACTCGTTAAAGTTGGAGATATTCTTTCGGAAGGAACGGTCTATGCTTCTTGCGATGAAACCTCCATCATAACCCATAAGTGCATGGTTCCTCCGGGAGTTTCAGGTGAGGTTATAGAATGCGTACCTGATGGCAAATACAAAGTTAAAGACGTTATTGTGAAGCTTAAGTCTGATAAAGGTCAAATTCACGACCTTACACTATGTCAGTATTGGCCCATAAGAATACCCAGACCAGTAGGTAAACGTTTATCTTCAACTATTCCTTTAATTACTGGCCAGCGCATAATCGATACTTTATTTCCTATATCCAAAGGGGGAGTTGCTGCAGTTCCCGGTGGATTCGGAACAGGTAAAACAATGACTCAGCATCAGCTTGCAAAGTGGTGCGATGCAGACATAATAGTTTATGTTGGTTGCGGTGAACGTGGAAATGAAATGAGTCAGGTTGTTGATGAGTTTTCAAAGCTTATTGACCCTAAATCCGGTAAACCTATGACGGAGCGAACAGTACTTATAGCAAATACTTCAAACATGCCCGTAGCGGCACGCGAAGCTTCGATTTATACTGGAGTTACGTTGGCAGAGTACTATCGTGATATGGGATATGATGTTGCTATAATGGCAGATTCAACTTCCCGTTGGGCAGAGGCACTCCGCGAAATTTCGGGTCGTCTTGAAGAAATGCCTGCTGAAGAAGGATTCCCTCCGTATCTTCCTTCACGTCTTTCGGAATTTTATGAAAGAGCAGGAAGAGCAACTGTTTTAGGAGGACTTGAGGGTTCGGTAACTATAATTGGAGCAGTTTCTCCACAAGGTTCTGATTTTTCGGAGCCTGTTACTCAAAACACTAAACGTTTCGTGAGATGTTTTTGGGCACTCGATAAAAGCTTGGCTTATTCAAGACACTATCCGGCAATAAACTGGATGAACAGTTATAGTGAATACTTTGCAGATTTGGATAAATGGTATGCAAAGAATGTTGGTGAATCTTTCGTGAAGTATAGGAAAAAAATAGCCTCAATACTGAGCGAAGAAGATAAATTGATGGAAATAGTTAAACTTGTTGGTGCGGATGTTTTACCTGATGACCAAAAATTAATCATCGAAATAGCTAGAGTGATAAGAGTGGGATTCTTGCAACAAAATGCATTCCATAAAGATGATACATTTGTTCCTCTGGCAAAACAGAAAAAAATGATGCAAGCTATACTTTATCTTAACAAAAGAGCGAGACAGCTTCTTACAGCCTCTATTCCAATTTCAAGACTTACCGAAAGTGGAATATTTGATAAAATCACTCGTATAAAATACGACGTACCCAATGACAACATCGATAGAATAGACAACTACAAAAAAGAAATTGATGTTATCATAGATAAAATTATAAGTGAAAAGGTCTAAATTTCAGGAGATGAATAAATATGATAATAAATTATGTAGGGCTTAAACAGATAAGCGGTTCTTTGATTGTTCTGGAAGGTGTAGAGGGTGCGTCGTATGAGGAAGTAGTGGAAATAAAACTTGACGACGGATCCTATCGTAAAGGGAGAGTAGTTGAGATATCGGGCGATAAAGTGGTTATACAGGTATTTGAAGGAACTCATTCAATTTCGCTTTCAAATGCTAGAGTTAAACTCAAAGGTCATCCAATGGAAATATCCCTTTCACCTGAAATACTCGGCAGAGTGTTTAGTGGCTCAGGTGAACCAATTGACCACCTAGGCAAAATATTCCCCCATAAGAAAATGGATATAAACGGAAGCCCAATTAATCCAATTTCTAGAGTTTATCCAAAAAACTATATAAATACAGGAATTTCATCAATTGACGTACTTTCTACTTTGATTCGTGGACAGAAATTACCTATTTTCTCAGGCTCAGGTATGAAACACAACGAATTAGCGGTGCAGATTGCTCGTCAAGCTAAAATACAAGATACCGGTAAAGACAACCTCGCTATTGTGTTTGCGGCAATGGGAGTTAAAAATGACGTTGCAGAATATTTTAGGCGTCAGTTTGATGAAACGGGAGTTATTGAAAGAGTAGTTATGTACTTAAACCTATCAAATGACCCTGTAATTGATAGAATTTTGGCTCCACGCTGTGCTTTGACTACTGCTGAATATCTTGCGTTTGAATTAGGAATGCACGTTCTTGTTATAATGACAGATATGACTTCATACGCCGAAGCACTTCGTGAATTTAGTTCATCAAAAGGAGAAATTCCAGGGCGTAAAGGGTATCCCGGATATTTATATTCAGACTTTGCTTCTCTTTATGAGCGTGCGGGCATGGTTAAGGGAAAAGAAGGTTCAATTACTCAAATCCCTATACTAACAATGCCTAACGATGATATAACTCATCCTGTTCCGGATTTAACGGGATACATTACTGAAGGTCAAATTGTTTTGGACCGCTCTTTGGACAGAAAAGGATTTTATCCACCCATTTCAATTCTCCCATCTCTTTCAAGGCTCATGAAAGATGGAATCGGCGAAGGATATACCCGACCCGACCATCCAGAACTGGCAAATCAGTTGTTTGCAGCGTACGCTCGCGTTCAAGATGCCAGAGCATTGGCCTCAGTAATAGGTGAAGAAGATATTTCTCAACTAGATAAAACTTATCTTGAATTTGGTAAGGCTTTTGAAAAGCAGTTCATTAACCAAGGATTCAATGAAAATAGGTCTATCGAGCAGAGTTTAGATTTAGGATGGCGTTTGCTTTCAATCTTGCCTCGTCAAGAATTGGATAGAGTCAGCAGCGAAACTGTGGATAAATTCTATATTAAGGATAAAGAATTGTTAAACCGCAAAAGTTTAATAGATGTTTTAGGGGACGATTCCTCAGACGACAGCGATAACTACGATGATATCGAAGAATAATTAATTTTATTAAAACCAGGAAAGGAGGAAAAGTAGATGTTTAATCAGATAGCTCCTACAAAAGGAAATTTGATGGCAGTAAAAAAATCTTATAGTTTATCTAAACTAGGATTTGAACTTCTAGATAGGAAACGTAATATACTTATTCGTGAAATGATGACTCTTATAGACAAAGCCGAAGAAATCCAAAATAGTATAGATGCTGCATATACTAAAGCTTTTGATATGCTTCATAAAGCAAACATAGCATTGGGCGTGTGCCGTGAGCTTTCATTAGCGGTTCCTATTGAATCAAGACTTAAACTCTCATTTAGAAGCGTTATGGGAGTTGAGATACCAATAGTTCAGTTTATGGATGTTGAAAATTCTACTATCCCATTTGGACTTTATAATTCGAATTCAGATTTAGACAAGGCCTATGCAAGTTTTAGAGAAGTTAGAAGGTTAACCGCTACTTTAGCTGAAGTAGAAACAAGTGTATATATACTCGCAAATGCTATTAGCAAAACTCAAAAACGTGCTAATGCACTTAAAAATATTATGATACCCCGCTTTGAGGAGTCTATTTCGTTTATAACCAGTGCACTAGAAGAAAAAGAAAGGGAAGAATTTTCCAGACTTAAAGTAATTAAGAACAAAAAGAAATAATATGTAAGAAAAAATGGATGTTGAAGAGATGTCTGTTTTTTCTTATTATCTAATATTGAAAAATATAAAGAAAGTTCTTGACTTTCTTTGTATATAGTTTTATTATTTATCAATAAAATAATTTTATATGATTGTTTTATTTTATAACAAAATCATACAACACAACAGAAAGAGGGTAATTTTATGGCTGAAAATGAAAGTACGTTATTTAGGAAAAGCACTCTTGAGAGGATATCCTCTCCCGACAAACTCAATGAATACATCAAAGTTACTAACCCCAGCTTGATACTGATGTTATTGGGAATATTTATAATTTTAATAACTGGTGTGTTTTGGATTTTCGCAGGAGTAATACCAAAAACTGTAGATATTTCAGGCGTGGTAGCAACGAACATATCGGGAGATTCCGGTGTTTATTGCTATGTGCCAATTGGGACAAGCAAACGTTTAGCCCCCGGAATGGATGTCCAGATTTCACCCGATTACGCAGACAAAGAACAATATGGATACATCAAAGGAAAGGTTGTTTCAGTGGGTACCAAAGTAGTAACCGACGAATATTTGGCAAGCAGTTTCCCTGAACCTCAAACCATTTATTCTGCCATTTCTACAAGTAGTCAAAGCTCTCAAAACTCTACGGGAAATTTGGTAGAAGTCAAACTTTCTATGAATGAATGGTCCAGTAAAGCGGGGTCAGAACTTGAAATCACTGACGGAACACTTTGCGAAGTATCCGCAATAGTTGAAAACACAAAACTTTCTCAGTTGATATTTAGTAAATAAAAAATAGGAGGTGAGTAAAAATGACAAAGATATGCAAAGTACCAGTTGTTATGCAGATGGAAGCGCTCGAATGTGGTGCGGCGTGTTTGTGCATGATAGCAGCTTACTACAAAAAATGGCTTCCGCTAACTCAAGTGCGTTCAGACTGTGGTGTTTCTAGAGATGGAAGTATAGCTAAAAACATTTTGAACGCGGGGAGATCCTATGGCTTTAAGGCTGCGGGTTATCGCTTGGAGCCTGCCAGTTTAACAGCTCTTCCGATGCCGGCAATAATTCACTGGAACTTTAACCACTTCGTGGTATTATGTGGTGTTGACTTCAATAAAGGAAGAGTATATATAAACGACCCTGCTAGGGGTAGGGTAGTAGTTTCAATGGAGGAATTTGACCAATCTTTCACGGGAATTGCCCTTACGTTCGTTCCTACGGAAGAGTTCAAACCTGAGGGAAAACAAAAAAGCGTGCTTACATTTGCAAAAAGATGTTTAAAAGGTGCAATGAAACCTTTCATATTAGCGGTTTTGATAAGCGTGGCTCTTACGGTTGTAGGGATGCTTTCACCGCTGTTCAACCTAATATTTTTAGACAATTTGCTTTCGGGATCTAATCCAGAATGGTTTTATCCATTCCTAGGAATTATGCTTGTGGTACTTTTGGTGCAAGTCTTGATTGAAATAATTCAGTCTTTTTACTGGCTTAAAATTGAAGGAAAGTTTACACTTACGTCAAGTGCTACTTTCATGTGGCATGTCTTAAGACTACCCATGGAATTTTTCTCTCAAAGATACGTTGGTGATATAGTTTCAAGGCAAGAGTCAACTGCAACTATAGCTCTGACTTTAATCAAAAAAATCGCTCCAATATTTATAAAAACCATTTCGATATTTATGTATCTTTTCTTCATGTTAAGATGGAGTTGGGTTTTAACCCTAATTGGAATTGGAGCAACAGTCCTTAATATGCTGGTTGCCAGATACACTTCAAATAAAATGCTTAACTTTCAACGAGCATCGGCAGGTAACCAAGGTAAAATTATCAGTGTAACTTATACGGGTTTTGAAATGATAGAAACTATTAAATCTACTGGTGCAGAAAGCGGATATTTTGAGCGTTGGGCGGGATTCTTTTCCAAACAAAATAACGATAACGTAGCTATCTCTAAATTCAATCAATATATAGGTATGCTTCCAGAATTCATAGATAGTACTGCAGATTTAATTTTGCTTTTCTCTGGTGTTTATTTGATAATGCATGGACATTTTACAATTGGTACACTTATGGCATTCCAGTCATTTTTAGAAAGATTCTTGGCTCCTATTGGGGATATCATAGATATATACAGTGATTTTGTAAGTATGCGCTGTGAGATGGAACGCGTAGAGGATGTTTTGGATTATCCGGTAGACGTAGAAGAGAAGGAATTCAAATTAGACAAATCTGGTGGTGAAAGAAAACTAAAAGGTGAAGTTGATGTTCAAAACTTGACTTTTGGTTATAGTAAACTCGGTAAACCTTTGCTTTCAAACTTCAGTATGCATCTTAAACCAGGTTCATGGGTTGCAATTGTAGGAGGAAGCGGAAGCGGTAAATCAACGCTTGCTAAACTCATAACAGGTCTTTACAAGCCTTGGGAAGGTAAAATCACTTTCGATGGTAAAACAAAAGAAGAAATAGATTCCTATAAATTCCATAGTTCTGTTTCTATAGTTGACCAGGAAAAAGTTATGTTCCATGATACAATTAAAAACAATATCAAAATGTGGGACGATTCAATCGAGGATTTTGCAGTTATGATGGCCGCAAAAGATTCAGACATCCATAGTGCGATAGTAAGTAGACCGGACGGATATAACCATGTGCTTAAAGAAGGGGGAAAAGATTTCTCGGGAGGACAGTGCCAGAGAATAGAAATTGCCCGAGCACTTGCTCAAGAGCCAACAGTAATCATATTAGATGAAGCAACTTCTGCTCTTGATGCTAAAACTGAAAATATAGTTATGCAAAATATCCGTAGAGCAGGATGTACCTGTATAGTCATAGCGCATAGGCTTTCAACTGTTCGTGACTGCGATGAAATAATTGTTCTTGACAAGGGAAACGTTGTGGAGCGCGGTACACACGAGCAGCTTATGAACAATGACGGTAAATATAAAGAACTAGTAATAACAGAATAAGAGGAGGTGGTATTATGGATAAAACTTTTTGGGAAACTCAAATAAACCGGAGAAGACAATCAGATGAAATTATGTTTCAAGGAGCATTTTCAGATTTACTTTCAATAATTGGAATAAATTCTCCGAAGGCCAGTAAACAAACTACTGGAGCAGCTGCTGAAATTTTGAGATATTTAGGAAAAGAAGTTCCTGAGGTACCTGAAAACATAACAGATTTAGACTCTCAGCTTGAATACATGTTGCGTCCATCAAATACCATGCGTCGCAGGGTAGAAC
>CAKVBG010000018.1 GCA_934725345.1 uncultured Eubacteriales bacterium | reverse complement strand
CTTAAAAAGGAATATCCGTTCATAAAGTCCTACTGGATTCTATCTTATATGCCGAAAGAATCAGATGTGAACTTAAATTATTTTTCAAAGTTTTTTGATGGGACGATTTATCCAGACATAGAAAAAGTTCCACTCAAATTCGCCATAATTAAACGAAATGAGTGGATGGTAAACAATTCAAACTTTTTAATTTCCTATGTAAACCATGATTGGGGAGGAGCTCATAGAACTTTTCAATATGCCAAAGGTAAGAGGCTAAAAATAATTAACATCCCCCAAGCCTACTAAAGTGATTTAGTAGGTTTATTTTGATCTCTGTTCAAATAGATTGTAAATCTTGGAGATGAGTTCTAACTATTAAAACTAAATCCTGGAATATTACAATCTTTAAGGGATATGTAGTCATCATTAGCGACTATAATATGATCTATGAAATGAACATTCATTGTCCTTAGCACAGATGCAAGTTTTTCAGTAACTGCTAAATCTTCTTTTGAAGGTAATGCCATACCACTTGGATGATTATGAGCTAGCAAAATTCCTGTTGCACTATGGGTTATAATCAATTCTATAAGCGTGCGTACTTGGATATCGACGAAATTATATGTACCCTTGTTTACAATTCCTTCGTAGATTATTTCTTTTTTTGGATTCAGAAGCAAAATTGCTATACATTCTTCTGCTCTACCAACGAAACTAAGCATTAAGTGGTCACTTAATTGATATCTAGTTTTGAATTGATTCAAAGACCTGCTTTTGCTCTCCATATAAATCCTAGTGAAAGAGAGTATTATTTTTAGGAAACAAGCTGCTTCTTTACCAATACCATCGACCTGAGTCAATGTAGAAAAGGGTGCATCCATTACTCTATCGACAGTTCTAAATCTTTTTACAAGTGCGTGAGCTATGGGATTTGTATCTTTTCTTGGTATGACATAAAACAGAAGAAGTTCAAAGATTTCATGTATTTCAAATGAATCTAAACCATATTTTATAAATTTATTTTTTAATCTTTCTCTATGTCCAGAATGGATATCACCGGAATTCAATTTTGGGGCTCCTTTCTCTTGATTCGTTCTTCCGTTTATAATATTATAGTACCAATTTACAGTTTTGACAACAAACATTTTTATTTTTGGAGTGTTTTTTTAGTATGAAAAAAATTGTTGTGAATAGCAACGATGCCGATAAACGTCTGGACTCTTTTTTAAAGAAGGTGCTTTATAACATACCTGATTCTCTAATATATAAGTATATTAGAAAGAAAAAAATTAAAGTCAATAGGAAAAAAGTACCTGGCTCTTATAGGCTTCTAGAAAACGACGTCATTGAGCTTTATATTAACGATGAATTCTTTGAAAAATCATCAAGTAAGTATGAGTTTAAAAATACTTCTTTTTCCCTAGATGTGGTTTATGAAGATGAAAATATTTTAATTATAAATAAACCCGCGGGTCTTATCGTGCATCCAGACATTCGTGAAGAATCAGAGTGTTTAATAAACAGGATAAAAAGCTACCTTTATAATAGGAAAGAGTATGACCCTCAAAATGAAAATTCTTTTTCACCAGCGCTTATAAACCGAATTGATAGAAATACTTCGGGGATAGTGCTTGCTGCCAAAAATGCCAAAACCTTATCAATTTTAAACCAAAAGATGAAAAAACGCGAAATTCATAAATCATATATGTGTATAGTTTGTGGAGTACCGTCAGATAGCAGTGGAGTTCTAAAAGCTTATCTTAGTAAAAATGAATCCGAAAATAAAGTTTACATTAGAAACACGCCATTTGCAAATTCCAAAGTTATATTAACTGAATACAAAGTATTAGAAAAATCCAAAAGGTTTTCACTTTTAGATGTGAACTTGCTTACAGGCAGAACTCATCAAATTAGGGCCCACTTGGCCTATATGGGATATCCTATCTTGGGAGATGGGAAATATGGAATTAATTCTTTGAATAAGTTAATGAAGTATAAGTATCAAGCACTATGCTCGTACAAAGTAAAATTTGATTTTAAATCTGACTCAGGAATCCTTGAATATTTGAATGGTAGAAGTTTTGTTTTGCCTAAAGAGAAGATATGGTTCATAAAGGACTTTTACGAATGTTTCACGTGAAACATTTCAAAAATTGAAAAACTTTGAAAACATAGCTGTAAACCCTACGTCAATTAGGGCGGAAAGGCCGAGAAGTATCAAGCAGTACCCGGATTTTTTTAAATGAGTTTTTGTTTCAGGCCATAAGACTTGAGGAGCTGTTTTGGAGATAATGCAACTCAGAATCTTTAGGGAAAATCTTATAGAGCCCAAGGAAAATAGGACTATCCCTATAGAAGATACGAAAATTCCCGGAATTAGCATCAGAATGTAAAAAGCTATCCCTTTTAAGCCGTATATTAAGTAAAGATATCCTGCGGTTATTCCCAGACCTATACCCTTTATAATCAGCACGAGCGGAATAACAATAATTCCCCAGCAAGAAAGCGCACTAAGTTCAATTACTAATGAAAAGAGACTTAAAGCACAAAATGAAGAGATAAATATCTGAATAGAAGATTGTCCAATTCTTTCTTTGAAATCACTTAGGAACAAGAAATCAAGTTTGTAAAGGGATTCCATATTTAAAGATGGAACCAAAAGGGTTCCGCATATCATTCCAACAATTACGCAAAGTCCCAAGAAAGCCAATGCACGGCTATTGGGGCTTATATTCATGATTTCATATTTCTTTAGAAAGGAAGTTGCTTTACTAATAGCTCTTTTCATATTTATTTACTCCTCAGCTTTCACATCTTTAATGATAAATAATACTATTCTGAGTAAATACTTATGAAACTATATATTTAAATATGCTACTACTTTTGGTTTTTCATTTCTTCTCTTTGATACTCAAGTGCTTTAGAGATAAACGAATTCTTTTTCCTAGGTTTTTCCGGTTTTACTTTTTTATCTTTATATTTTTTTGCAGCGTCCCAAGCTGTTTGAAGTTCAGGAGTGATGAAAGGTTTCAAAGCGTCAGGATATTCAAGATGATTAAGTATTACCATAGTTATTATGCTTCTAACATCTAGGGTTCCTGAGGAATAAAGGTCGCTGAGTAATTTACCCAATTTTTTAATTGTGGAGTTATCGGATTTTTTATTTGAAAGCATATCATTTATTTTTGGAAGCAAAATTTCTCTTGAAAACTTCACAGCTCGAAATTCTTCATAACATTCCTTTTCTATATATATGTCTTTTTTTATTTCAGGAAAGATATTAACCATTCTGTTTGAAAAGAACAGACCCGTGACATTACTTTCATCATTTGAGGATTTTTTCTTTATGGTCTTAGTACGTTTGGCTAATTGAGGCGTCATACTTTCCGCAAAATCTTCAGCAATCAATCCTATATCCTTTTTAGATATATTTTCCTCATCAAAGAGCCAGGTGGAAACTACTGTGGATGATTCCTCCGATACTGCAACTAGTGAAATGTTTTTGTTATTAGGAGCATAACGAATTTCATAAAGTTGATTTTTATTCTTCAAAGATAGGGTGTTGGGTGCGGGATGGCTAGACTCAAAATTGCGCAACTTTTCATTTTCTAATACTTGATTACATAAGTCTTCGAAATAGTTTTTGTTCACTTGCTTACAACTCCATTAATAATATAGTTCAAGAAATAGATTCTTGGTATCAATTCTAATATAAATTTAAAAAAATGTCACTTAATTGTCCAACATTTTCTTTTGTGAAATCTCCTCAAAATGCAAATAATAAGCATTGTTACAATATAATACATTTTTCCCCTAATTTTACGTTCAATATTGTTTTAATCGAGGTGATTTGCAATGAAGAAGGTTATAAAATCTTGGATTTATGGATTAATAATTATGATAACGTTGAGTTTTGTCGGAATATACTACCTAGCTTTCAAAATGCCGGATGTTTACTACGTAGAACCTCATGAAAATCAGACTTTTTCACTAAATTGCTTTTCGGTTTGTCCGAGTGGGGGTAGTAGTAACGACTCTGCACAATGTTTGAGCAATAAGGTATGTGAATCAGGTTTTTCGGAAAACCACGGAGGGACTCTCAAGTTTTTAAACATTTTACCAGTTAGAAAAGTTGAGATAAAGACTTTACCAGCAAAGGAAGTTATTCCTTGCGGGACTCCTTTTGGCGTAAAGATATACACCAAGGGAGCGTTGGTAATAGGAACTTCCGGTGTTAAAACTGTGGAAGGTTTTAAAGAGCCTTGGAAAACAGCAGGTATCCGCAAAGGAGATATCATTATTGAAGCGAATTCAGAAAAAGTCAACAACAACGACGACTTAGAAAGGATTATACAAAACTGCGAAGGAAGAGAAATAAAGTTTAAACTTATGAGGGAAAATAATGAATTTGAAAGCAGTTTAGCACCGATAAAGTCCACTGAAGATGAAAAGTACAGGATTGGTATTTGGGTTAGAGACAGTTCCGCGGGTATCGGTACACTTACGTTCTGTGAGAAGGATAATAAGATTTTTGCGGGACTGGGCCATGGAATTTGCGATATGGACACAACCGAGATTTTACCTCTTTCACGAGGAGATATCGTAGGAGCGGTCATAACAGATACTGTTAAGGGTCGTGCTGGAGTGCCCGGGGAACTTAAAGGTTGTTTTACAGACCCCGAATCATTAGGGCAAATATATGCAAACACAGAAACCGGTCTTTACGGAACGTTTGAAAAGCTCCCTGAAAATATGAATTCTATATCAGTTTGCACTAAACAAAAAGTTAGAAAAGGACCCGCTAAAATCTTAACCACTATCGAAGGGACCGTCCCTTGCTTTTACGATATAAATATTGACTCCATAAATTACGACGTTTCAATGCCAACTCAAAATATGAAGATAAGTGTAACAGATTCCTGTCTTTTGGAGAAAACCGGTGGGATAGTCCAAGGTATGAGCGGTAGTCCGATTTTTCAAAACGGTATGTTAGTAGGGGCGGTTACTCATGTGTTTGTGAACAACCCTAAAAGAGGATATGCCATTTTCGCTGAAACTATGCTGACAAATTCCAACATACTTTTTGAAGCTAATCATAAAAACGCTTCCTAAAAATTACCTTATTTTGACAATTCATCCGAATATTTCCTATTTACTGGAAAACTATTGACATATTTGGTAATTTATGTAAATATAAATATCATAATAAATGTTATCGGGAGGAAAAATTATGCAAAATATGTTAAAAGTACTAACTTCGGAGGATTGCATCGAATACAGCCGTGAGGCATTGGACATGTTTAAACACTACTCTATGGATTTGTCATTTTTGCCCAAAGATGGGTTTAAAATAATAGAGATCATCGAGAACACGTCGCCGGATATTGTTCTGATGGACCTCTTTATGCCTAGAATTGATGCAATAGGGATAATTAACACTGTAAGGAAAAATCGCAGGGTGGAGATGCCAACTTTCATTATCATTTCCAGTTTTGGAAGACCATCCTTGGAAAGGGAAGCAATTTCAGCAGGAGCTTCATACTTTTTAGTTAAGCCGGTAAACTATTCTGACATAATTGAAAAGATACTCCAAGTGAATTACAAACGTCATTTCAGTGCAAATTATGCTGAGGGTCAAGCATTAACTCTGGATTCTCCCAGTTGGGAAAACATCGAACTCAAAATAACTGAGATTCTGCATCAAATTGGAGTTCCTGCGCACATCAAGGGATACCACTACTTAAGGGATTCCATTAAGATGTCCATTGAGAACCCGGACATAATCAACGCAGTGACCAAAAAATTATATCCTGCGGTAGCTGAGCATTTTGAAAGTACGCCATCGAGGGTAGAGAGGGCAATTCGTCACGCTATAGAGGTTGCCTGGGACCGCGGGGACGTTGAAGTTTTAAACTCCTATTTTGGATACACCATACATAACTCTAGAGGCAAGCCCACGAACTCAGAGTTTATTGCGATGATAAGTGACAAACTCAGGTTACAGCTCCGTACTGCGAGCTAACACAACAATTTAAAGCTAAGTCGATTTATGTTTATCAACGTGAATCGGCTTTTATTTTTTGAAATTTAAAATAATTTTAGAATTTGCACTTATATTTAGGGGCATTATAATTATTACACGTCTTATTATACAATTTTTAAAGCAAATTGTCGGGCGGCAAAACACTAAAATACCTAAAACAATATAAATTTTGATCGAAGATAGGTATTTTTATCTAAAAAGTAAAATATTATGAAATTTATCTCTTGACAGATTAAATTTGATGTTTTATAATATAGGAGTTCCAAACAAATTGAAAGGGGTTAGATTTAAATGAATTCAAATTTTAAAGACAGTTTTTACAAAATTTTGGCAGATACCCAATTAAAGGACAAACTCAACAAATCTGTTACTGTTGAAGAGGTTTACAACGTTTTCAAGAGTGCTGGATATGGTGAGGGTCAAGAGAAATTAGAAGGAGAGATCAGAGACGTGATTAGGAATTTTGTTAAAAGCAAAGACGCTTCAGCTTCAGAAGAAGACCTTTCTCAAGTTGCTGGAGGTAAAGGTCCTGGAGCTATTAAAAAAATGAGTGCTGCTGCACTTGCATTGATGGGAGTTGCTTCAGCTGCAGCTACTTCAACCCATGCCGCACCAGGTAGATTTGAAAATGCAAAATCTACAGTTAATAAATATTTGCAAGACAGAAGAACTAGAAATATGATTACCCATGCAACTGCATTGGTTGGAGGCGCTGGCCTTGGAGCAGTAGTTATGGGAGCTGGATGGTTGCTCTTCGGTGGAAAAGGTGGACCTACTCAAGTTAATGAATTCCAGAGTTTGAGAAACATTGATATTGCCCTTGGTAGAGCTTGTGATATGATTGAAGATATAGAGAACAAGGCTGCTGCGGTTGCCAGAAATGAGCAAAATGCCAAAACAACCCTTGACAGCGCACTTGGAGCGGTTAAAGGTAAAATTACAGAACTTGCTAACGACATGCAAGGCCAAGGCCTATTGGTAAGAAGTTTCGATGAGAAAAAATTTGAGGATAGTTTAGCAAAGAGCTATGAAGATGCTAATGGCGTGGCAAAAGATTTATTTAAGCTAT
Source organism: uncultured Eubacteriales bacterium (assembly GCA_934725345.1). Lineage (GTDB taxonomy): Bacteria > Bacillota > Clostridia > Oscillospirales > Acutalibacteraceae > UMGS1491. The sequence continues at coordinate 11,063 of CAKVBG010000018.1, read as the reverse complement.
TTGATAAGAAGTTGAACGTGCAAAATAATGTTTTTGATGGAGAAATAACAGTCGGAAGAGAGGCCGAATCGTTCATGAGTTGGGCGGCTGGTATTCGTGTTATGATACAATCAAGGCTCCAGGGAGAATTCGAAGTGGGAGACAATGGTGGAGTTCCCTTGAAGGACTTTATTATGGCTAAAGGTGATAAATTAGATATCCCAGGAGTTGTTCAAAACAGGCTTTTCAAAGACGAGAACAATGGCGCCACTCTGTTTGCTGACGTTATGACAGCGATTGGGGAATCGAAAAAGATAAATGAAGGAGCTTACACAGCATTTGTAAAAAAACTTGGAGACTTGAAGGCGTTTAATCAGTCATTCTTAAACAGTAAGGATAATGACCACGTTAATGGTATGCTTAATTGGTTGAAAGCTGCTCTAAAAGATAATAGTAATACAGGAGCAGGTGCATTGCTCACATTGCTGAGCAACAGAGACGCTGGCACCGGTGCAGAGTTAACGGGTGATGACTCCAAGTCAGGGCATGTAAAAACGATTAAAGGTCTCAGCTCTATTTCACCTCAAAATGTAGAAGCCGTGAAAGATGCTGTAAAAGAATTCAATGACGCGACTGAATACTTCAGGGGTGATAACGGTAGTATTTTTCCAATGTTGGCAAAATTTGCAGACGAAATTGGTAAACTTAATACCGCACTAAAAGACAACAACTTAATTAAATATTTAGAAGCTAAGGATGACAATGACAAAAAAACTGCTCTTCGGAACTTGCTGAACACAGAATTAAACGGTGTTGATTTAGGAGACGATCAATCCATTGACAAAATAGAAGGCATAGATAATGTTGAAGCCCTACTGAAGTCTGCTGAGACTGCTGCCAACAAAGCCAAAGGCGATGCTATAAAAGCCGCAGAAGCAACTAAGGGAACGGCCACCGAAGCGGCTAACGCACAAGAAGATGTTCGGCAGAAGGCTGCAGCATTGAAAGCGGCTGAAGAAAATTTCAACCAAGCCAATGCTAAGACAGAAGCAGATTATACAAAAGTTACAGATGCAACTGCAAAAGTTAGAGCCTTAGTAAAATCTTTAAGTAGCAATAACGTAAAATTAAGCGATTTAGATGTTGACAGCGCTGCAATTAGTGCTATAATAGCATAGCATGGAATTCGAACAATTCTCTTTATATATGTGATTTAAGAACTCATATTCTAAAATCGTCCGGGCATAATAATAGAGATTTGTGCTTGTCGGGGCCGAAAAGCCCCGGCTTTTTATATTATTATATCTGCCATTAGTGAAATGGCAGTTTTTTATGTTTTTAAATAGATATTGCGCCCGAGGCTATTCTACTCATCAGCCACGATATTTATAAGATGAGCCACTCCGGGTATAGTTTCGCCTTGCTGAGCCGACGTCGGTGACATCAAAGCACCTGTTGCTATAAACAGAATGTTTTTAAGTTCTTTTTTCTTCACCTTATTTAAAATCAAAGAGCAAAGCAAAGAAGCCGAGCAGCCGCAACCTGAGCCTCCCGCATGGACGTCCTGTTTTTCTTTGTAATAAATCATCAATCCGCAGTCATTGTAATTATCTCCCAGCTTTACGCCTTCATTTTGAAGCAATTCTTTCAAAATCCCCGAACCCACTTCGCCAAGATCGCCTGTTAAGATAAGGTCATAGTCGTTAGGGGAGGTGTTAGTATCGCTGAAGAAACTCAGGATAGTTTTAGCCGCGGAAGGCGCCATAGCAGCGCCCATGTTGTTGGCGTCCTTGATACCGAGGTCGGTGATTTTTCCTACCGTACAGTACTTCACTTTAGGGCCCTCGGTTTTTTTGCTTACCAAAATTGCCCCCGACCCCGTGACAGTCCATTGAGCTGTTGGAGTCCGCTGTCCACCGTATTGCAGTGGGAAACGAAATTGCCGCTCAGATGAACAATAATGAGAGGAAGTCACCGCGATAGAGTAATCAGCGATACCCGCTTCTATACTTGTTGCCGCCAAAAACAGAGACTGAGCCATGGTTGAACAAGCGCCGAATTGTCCTAAAAAGGGGATATTTAGTGACCGTAATCCAAACGAGGACGACATACATTGATTTAACAAATCGCCTGCGAAGATATAGTGTATGGAGGAAGGGTCCATGTTAGCTTTTTTCAGCACAATCTTGACAGTTTCGGTTTGGAGTCTGCTTTCAGCTTTTTCCCAAGAGGATTCTTGGAGGGTAGTATCCTCAAAGACTTTATCGAACTGTTTGCCAAAAGGCCCCTCGGATTCTTTTTTACCGCAGGTTGCAGCAAAACTTTTTAATGTAGGCTGGGTTTGCATCTCAACGGTGTATTTTCCTATTCTTTTTGCCATAAAAAATATCTCTCCTTTACAAAATAAAAAAACACTAAGATAGGTTTTATCTTAGTATTTCACATATTCCCATGAATATTTAAAAATTCATACGATTTAAATTTTAGTATTATCTTTTGGTAGCAAACTTGATATTGCATCATCAGTCAAGTCGCTGTTTGGTTGTACGGGCGAACTAACGGAATTTTTTTTTATACCGTACATCCCTAAAATTTTGTTTTTAATAAAGCTACTGAGTTTGAAAGGATTCTTTTCTTTAAGTAAATCTTTGTCTTTCATGGTATCACCCACCAATTCAGTAATTATTAACTTCATGCTACCAGACTTAAAAATTTAAATCAAGGAGAATTATGTATTAAGAATGTTAAATTTGGTTTAAATAACTTGTTTTTTGTTTGCACAACGAAATTTTTAATTTTAAGTTACACCTTAGCCCTTAGACTGCGCCTGAAATGCCTTAACTGCAAGTGTTACCGTCGCGCCAACCATTGGATTATTTCCCATGCCGATAAAGCCCATCATATCTACGTGAGTGGGTACTGAAGAAGAACCTGCAAACTGAACATCTCCGTGCATTCTACCCATGGAGTCTGTCATGCCGTAGGAAGCTGGTCCTGCAGCCATATTATCGGGGTGAAGTGTACGCCCTGTGCCTCCGCCCGAAGCAACTGAGAAATACGAAAGGTTATTTTCAACAGTCCATTTTTTGTATATTCCCGCAACGATATGTTGAAATCTAGTGGGGTTAGTGGAATTTCCGGTTATTGAAATATCAACTTTTTCGTGTTTTAAGATAGCCACACCTTCTATCGGATCATTGGCGCCGTAGCAGCGGATTAGAGATTTTTCGTTTGAGGAGAATGCTTTTTCTTTAACTATTTTTAAAGAATTGTCTTGATAATTGAAATCCGTTTGAACGTATGTAAATCCGTTTATTCTAGAAATTATATATGCGGCATCTTTGCCAAGACCGTTGAGAATTATCCTAAGCGGTTTTTCACGTACTTTATTAACAAATTTTACTATTCCGATAGCTCCCTCAGCCGCAGCAAAGGATTCGTGTCCTGCTAGAAAAGCAAAACAATTTGTAGATTCGGTTAAAAGTTTAGCCGCTAAGTTTCCGTGGCCCGTGCCCACATTACGAGAATCCGCTACCGAACCCGGAACACAAAAAGCTTGCAAACCTTCTCCTATGAATTTAGCGGCTTTAGCTGCAGAGCTTGGATGATTTTTGAGTGCTATTGCGCAGCCTAAAGTATATGCCCATACTGCATTATCGAACACTATTGGTTGAATACTTTTTACTGTTTGTTCGACGTCAATGCCTGCATTTTCACAGATTTCTTTTGCGTAGGAGAGATTTTCTATTTCATACTTTTTAAGGCATTTTTCTATTTGCGATATTCTTCTTTCTTTGCCCTCGAAATTGATTATATCCATATGGTTTCTACCTCTTTTACAGTTATTTTTTATTCAGTTCTAGGGTCTACATATTCTATGGCTTCATTGAAACGACCGTATGTACCAATACTTTTTTCGTATGCTTCAGATACTGGCACCCCTTTTTTTATTTGGTTTATCATTAAAGCTGGGTTTATGAATTTATATCCAATAACTTCGTGGTTATCATCGAGGGCCAGCGAGAGGATATATCCTTCTGTGGTTTGCATATATCTAACGCCCTTTTCTTTAGTTGAAAACACCGTACCAACTTGAGAACATCTGTTTTTACCCAAGTCTTCCAAGGACGCCCCTACTGGAAGGCCATCTTTTGAAAAAGCTGTTTGACTGCGTCCATAGACCAGTTGAAGGAATATCTGTTTCATAGCATCGTTTATAGCATCGCAAACAAGATCCGTATTTAGGCATTCTAGTAAAGTTTTGCCTGGTAAAATTTCACCTGCCATAGCTGCGGAGTGCGTCATACCTGAACAGCCTATTGTTTCAACCAAAGCTTCTTCAACCATTCCATTTTTAATGTTTAAAGTTAATTTACAGCCTCCTTGTTGCGGTGCGCATTTACCGATACCATGAGAGAGTCCGGAAATATTTTTTATATCTACGGCTTTCGTCCAAGTTCCTTCTTGGGGAATAGGGGACGGCCCATGATGAGGGCATGAATTGATTTTACACATATTTTGAGTTTCGCTTGAAAAGTTCAAGATAATTCCTCCTAATTCTTATTAACAATATTCATAATGATTTCATATATTTTTTGAGTAGAATCAGTGATAGCTATTTTACTGAGGTTCTGGGAATATTTTTCATAAACTTTTTTAGACTTATCCAAGATATTTTCTATTTCCTGTAGTAATTTTTTTTCATCTAAATTTTTTTCTTCAATCATACTAGCAGCATTGGCATTAGTGAGGGCTAACGCATTGTAGTACTGATGGTTTTCGGCTACATTAGGAGATGGAATCAATATGGACGGTCTACCTGAAGCTTGAATTTCACTCAAAGTAGTGGCTCCGGATCTGCAGATTATCAAATCGGCTGCTGCCAAGCATTCAGGCATATTACTGATATATTCTTTTACGATATACTCGGGATTGGAATCAATATTTATTCCCTCGTTTGACAGGGTGTCCACTAGATAATGGCCCTTTTTGCCGAAACTATGTATAAAATTATATTTACCTTTTTCAGATATCATTATTTTAGCCATTACATCGTTGATTGTTTTTGCACCCAAGCTACCACCAAATGAGAGTATTACGGGTAGGTCGTTGTTTATTCCGAGAATTTTACGAGCTTGTTCTTTATTAAAGTTGAATATTTTTTCTCTTACAGGCGTACCTGTGACCAAAGCCTGTATATTTTTGGGTAAATGTTTTCTGGCTTCTTCGTTTACGATTAAAACTTTCGTGGCTTTTTTTGAGAGGAGTTTAGTAGTTATGCCGGGGTAGGAATTAGAGTCATGTATCAAAAAAGGTATTTTCAGAATTGATGACTCTCTGAGGAACGTCCCGCAAACGTATCCTCCAGTTCCCACGCATATATCGGGCTGAAAGCTTTTAAGTATTTTTTTAGACTCAAAACTTGATATTATTATATTTTTAAGAGTTTTAATATTTTTTTTCAAAGACTCGAAACTAAGTTTTCTGGAGAAACCTGAAACTGTTATCCCTTCGAATTTTATATTCGACTGAGCTACCAGTTTTTCCTCCATACCGCCTTTTGCTCCAACGTAGAGGATATTTGAATTAGGTTCTTTTTTTCTAACATACTCTGCAAGTGCTAAAGCAGGATTTATGTGTCCAGCGGTTCCTCCGCCAACAAATACGATGTTCATTGTTTCCCTCCAATAGATTTATTTTTTGATTTCAAGGTTTTTCAACATATGAGTATCGAGATATTGATAAAATTAGTCCCATTTGTGCCAGGAGCATCATCAGAGAGGTTCCTCCGTAGCTGAAGAATGGCAAACTTATTCCCGTGTTGGGGATGGTATTGGTAACAACTGCAATGTTGAGGATAACTTGCAACCCAACTTGAGCGGTTAAGCCTATTCCCAGTAGCATACCAAACTTATCTTTTGCTCTGATAGAAATAATCATTCCTCTCCAAACTAAAAGAGCGAACAGAAGAAGTATTAAAATCGCTCCGACGAATCCTAATTCTTCACACACAACTGAAAAAATGAAATCGTTTTGAGGTTCGGGGATATATAAATATTTTTGTCTTGAGTTGCCCAGCCCCAGTCCTAAAATTCCCCCTGAACCGATTGCATAAAGCCCTTGGCGAGTTTGCCATGTATCTACTCCGGAAGAAGAACCAAAAGGGTCTAACCAGCCAGATATACGATTATTTGCGTAAGTTAGTTTGTCCGTGAATACAACGAGGTAAATCAAAGCCGAGGCAATAGCGCCTAATACCATACCAAACCATCTGAGTTTAACTCCTCCAATAAACAGCATGCCTGCCGCGAGTAGAATTATTATTACGGAGCATGAGATATGGGGCTCGAGGGCTAATAATACTATTGTTGGAGCTAAAATCATGAGATACGGGAGGATTCCATATTTGAAAGTATGCATTCTGTGCAAATTTAAACTTATAAAGTGCGAGAACGATAAAACAATTGCAAACTTTGTTATCTCTGAAGCTTGGAAGCTGGCCGAGCCTAATTGAACCCACCTGTGCACGCCGTTCATGGGGGGCATTATCAAAACTAAAATTAAAAGTACGAAAGACGTGCAAAGGAGAGGGACTGTTAGTTTATGAAGACGTCTATAGTCTATATTTGAAACCACCAGCATTGAGACAACTCCGAGAATTGCGAATATGAGCTGTCTTTTTATGAAATGAAAGCTATCGTGATTGTGATAAAAAGCGTAAGGGTAACTTGCAGAAAACATCATAATTAATCCCACTACGAGTATAGCTAAAACCAGAAACAAGAATGGAATATCCATTCCGGAATGCACTGACGCAAGCTTTATGCTTGAAAATATATTCTTTTTAGGTTTTTGTTTTAGATTAGAAGCCGTAGTTGCAGTAGATTTAAGTGTTTTTCCTCTCATATATTCCTCCTTAGTTTGGATGTTTTAAACATGGGAAAGTACCATCCATACAGAAATTATTCCCAAAAAAGCGGTTACCAAACTAAATACAATACATATTTTATTTTCACTCCAGCCTATCATTTCAAAGTGATGATGAATAGGACTCATTTTAAATAATCTTTTTCCACCGCTAATTTTGAAGTATATAACTTGAATAACTACGGAAAGGATCTCGCAGATGTACACCATTGAGAGCATTATCAAGGGGATATGTAAGTCTGCTCCTAAGCCCAAAGCACAGACCATACCACCTAAAAACAAAGAACCTGTATCACCCATAAAAACTTTAGCGGGATGCAAATTCCATACTAAAAATCCCAAACAGCCTCCTGCTAAAGCAGCGGCTTCCAAGCTGATACCAAACATCCCCAAGAGATTTGCAATTACCATTAAAAATACTGCTATGAAAAAAGTTACTGAGGTATGCAATCCATCAATTCCGTCAGTGAAGTTTGCAGCATTTACAATTCCCACTATAAGCACGGCGCATAAAATCCAGTAAAGAATTTCAAGTCCGCCCTGACTAAAATCCATTACTCCGAAAAACGGAAAATTTATCTTTGCGAGACTTTCTCCACCATTTACTCTATTGGAGTTGTAAATGGATAGAAGATAACACCCTGCAACTCCAAACTGAAGAATTAATTTTTGTTTTGGAGTAAGACCCTTGTTTTGTTTTTTCTTAACTTTTACGTAGTCGTCGATAAATCCAATCACACCAAATCCTATAGCCATCATGAGACCAGCAAATATTTTGGTCATCATAAGAGGGGTTTCGTAAACTTGCAAGCCATTTATTTCTGAAAGTTTGTAGTATATGGGAATACAAACAGCAGTTGAGATGGCAATAGCAATTATAAATATCAGACCTCCCATTGTTGGAGTTCCTTGTTTGTTTTTATGCCATGAAGGTCCTACCTCTAAGATGGTTTGACCGTATTTAAGTTTCCTAAGAGCAGGAATGAGTAATTTTCCTAGGATGAGAGAAATAACAAAAGCCAATGTAGTTGAAAGTGCGGCTGAGATACCATAGATATTCATTTAAAAATTCCTCCTTGATATTATTATTCATTTAATTTTAATCACTCAGGGTAGAAGAGTCGCGGTGAATGAAGTTTACTGTTACTACCGTACCGGCAGGCACTTTAGTTCCTTGAGGGATACTCTGAGCAATGGCCGAAACCCCTTCTGCTTCTAGGTTAATACCCGACGCATTTATATTCAATCCCAAATCTGTAGCTGATTTATTTACGTCTGAAACAGATAGTCCTATAAAATTGGGCACCTCTACGTTAGATTCAGAAGATGAGTCGGTATGTAAGATAATAGTTCCTTCTTTGGGCATATGGCTCGATGGATCCGGAATTTGAGAGATTACTTTATCCCCACTGCCGATAACCATTGCTCTGAGAGAAAGTGAATATGCGGCATTTTTTGCTTCGCCTATGCTTTTACCTACAAGGTCCGGGACGACAGTGTCTATTTTTTCAAGTTCTTGCTCGCTGTAGACCTTTTCAATTCCCATATAAGGGAGTATATCCTGCATGGCACTTGCGAAAGCTGGTGCTGCAACGGCTGCTCCGTAGTAGTGTTCTCCTTTAGGGGTATCAAAAAACACGAGCATTGCTATTTTAGGATTATCCGCAGGAGCGAATCCGCAGAAAGAGGAGATATAATCCATTTGACCTGGGGCTGAAAGACCTATTTTTTGGGAAGTACCGGTTTTTCCTGCGACTCTGTATCCGGGAATATATGCATTCTTTGCGGCACCGGTGATAGCGTTTTCGTGGAGCATTGAAGTAACCTTTTTAGCGGTTTCTTCCGAAATGACTCTTCTTTTTATTTCGGGGTTTATCTTTTTTACAACGTTACCGTTTTCGTCCAAGACTTCCTTGACTATGTGAGGTTGAACTATATTTCCCCCATTTGCAATTGCGGCGGCTGCGGTTATCATTTGGATAGGCGTTATACTGAAATTTTGTCCCATAGCGGCAACACATAGATCGGTAGGAGCCATAGTACCGTCGGCGTTGAAGAAAATATCTTGCGACTCTCCGGGTAAATCGATATTAGTTTTGTTATGAAACCCAAAGGCTTTATAGAATTTAAAAAAGTTTTCCGCTCCTATTCTTTGCCCCAGGGTGATAAATGCAGGGTTACACGAATGGCAGAGTGCTTCGACAAAGGTTTGAGTGCCATGGCCACTGTGTTTATGACATCGGATTGGTTTTGCACCTTCAAAGGGTTTTATTGCACCAGTACAGTTGAAAGTGGACTGTTCATTAACAACATTTAATTCAAGTCCCATAGAGGCCGTAACCATTTTAAAAACCGAACCCGGATAATAAGTATCACTAACGGCTTTGTTTCTCCATTGGCGGCTAAGTGCTTGATTTTTTGCTTTAGCTCTTTCTTCTTCAGGCAAGGCGTTTATTCTTGCTTCTTCTTCGGGATCAGCTATTTTGAAAGGTTCATTTGGATCAAAGTCTCCTTTTACTGCCATTCCTAAAATTTCGCCCGTGTTTACGTCCATAGCGATTGCTGTGGCTCGGTTTTTAACTTTGTGGGTAGCTATTCCTTCTTCTACGGCTTTTTCCATAAACCGCTGAATGGTTTCATCTATGCATAACTTGAGGCTATATCCGGCGGTTGGTTCGATACGCTGTTCGTATTCAAATGGCATTTCAGTTCCAACAGCATTTCTAGCGGTCAAAATTCTTCCGGGTTCGCCACGAAGAGTTTTTTCATAAAAAGCTTCTACTCCGGCTAAACCTTGACTATCTGCACCTGTAAAACCTAGAACTGAGGATGCAAAATTTTTAAGTGGATAATATCTTTTGTAGTCCTCAATTAGGCGGATACCGCTAGTTATATTATTTGCAGATTTGAATTCTATAATTTTATCTTTAAGGTCGTTTTCTATTTTTCTTTTTATGACAGTATAGCAAGACCGCTTTTTAGAAAGTTCTGTAAGTTTCTCTTTTTGCATACCGAGTATTTCGCTCAGGCCACTGCATATTAACTCTCTTTTTTCATCGCTATCAATGTATGAAGGCTCCAGCACCACTGTCCAAACAGTAGCACTTTGAGCCAACGGTTTCATATTGCGGTCATAAATTGTTCCGCGTCGGGGATTTACTTTTGTATCGCGGAGTTGTTGTTTAGAAGCCATGTTTTGTAAATATTCTCCTTGGAACATCTGGAGATTTATCAATCTTATTGCAAGCATTGGAAAGCCTAGAAAGACCAGCGCAATCAACACTATAACTGATCTTCTTCGCATTCTTATGGTAATTCCTTTTGCCAAAATTTACACCTCGTTTGATTTTGAGTTGTCTTTTATTTTTGTAATGAAGACTTTACTAAAGATTATTATAATAACTATTTCTCCATTAAACAAGTTATGACATAAAAAGAATTAATTTTTATCACCTAGCTGTAAGACAATTCAAGTGGTAGGACAATTTATTTTTTTGAGAATTTTTTACAAAACAACTTGACAGATTTTGAATATCGTGTACAATTAATATTGATTAAAGAGAAAATCATCTAACGATTTATCTTTAAATCAAATAAGATATGAAGGAGAGTACGACGATGAAAAAGGAAATAATTGAAAAACTTAAAAATAGAGATGTTGCTCAAAAAATCATGAAAGCTGAAAATTCCAATGGAGTAGTGAAGATTTTAGAAAATGAAGGCGTGGAAATTGCAGAAAAAGAGGCTGAGGAAATTTTACAAGGGCGTGATTGTTTAAAATCAAAGTTTGGTGAACTAGACGAAAGTGAACTTGAAAAATGTGCCGGAGGCTTTAGCCTGAAGGAGAAGATGGGACGCGCGGGATTATATGTTGCAACAGCTTTGAGGGTAGGCATAGGCTTTGGAGAAGCATTTTACGAAGACGAAATAAAAAATAAAGATTAGAATCAGCAATAGAGTATTGTACTGCTTTTAAAAAAGTCGGATAAAAAATTAGTAATTTTAGTTGGCAACACAGATTTTATAATGGTAAAGTAAAATTACGTGCGATTGGCTTTTTATAGATATTGTGTACAATTAATATTTATTAAAGAGAAAATCATCTAACGATTTATCTTTAAATCAAATAAGATATGAAGGAGAGTACGACAATGAAA
>CAKVBG010000017.1 GCA_934725345.1 uncultured Eubacteriales bacterium | reverse complement strand
GGCCCATTTGTAGATTTTGTCAAAGAAAGAATCATTGGGTTCATCTTCAGAAGCGTAGTCTTGCGAAGAGTCTTGAGAATTTTCATCGGATACATCCGGGTTTTCCGTGCTTATTAATTCTCCCAGCTGAGACGTAAGACCTTCGCCCAACAGAGACTGTAGTTCTTCTTCGTTATCAACCAAGTTAGCCACAGAAATTTTTATATCCGAAGGAGTTTCAGAGAAATTAGGAATTTTTTTCGCAGCTATTCCAAAACGGCTAAATGAAGAAGTATTGAAGTGAGCGGTTCCGGAATTGATATTTACATTGAGGTATTCAATGCCTCCTGCGGAATTTTTGTGAACCACGGCAGCATTTTGATATCCAGTTAAATCAGGGCACGGCATGCTCACAGCTACTTCTTTACCGTAAGGCACTTTAAATTCTTCATTTGTAAGCAAGTCGTATAATTTCATTTCGTAAAGATTTAACAAGGTTCTTCTTTCGAGTTCGTTACTCATTTCGCTTATAGCTTGGGTATCGTCGTTTAGGGATGTCACGACTAGCTTTATGTTCCAATCCAAATTAGTAACTGTGACTTCACCTGAGGTATGGTTTACGAGTTTGGCACTCTCCTGAGCAGAAGTCAGTTCACTAAGGTTTGTTATTAAAGATTTTTGTTCATCTGAGAGTTCGTTATATGCTTGAGTTGCTTCAACAACTTTATCTACGTCGGATGATGAATTGATATTTTTAGGAACAGATATTATATCCTCCATAGTTTTTTCTTCGGGATTTTTAACAACGTTTTCAACGCTTATTTCCATGTTATCATTTATATTTTGAACTGTGTAAATTCCTGCACTTCCTGATATTTCATCTGAACCGTTCAGAAGAACCCGAGGAATTGAGGAGTCATAGGCATCCATGAGCGAAACCACAAATTTCAAAGCGCCTCCATATTCAACATCCAAATATTCCGAAAACACTTTACCCTTTACGGTTTTATACACTACTCCTTCTGCGGCCTTGAATTTAACTTTGTAGGTGTTTTTCGTAACGTTGGAAACTTCTATTATCTTGTTTTCAGTGATGTTTTCCAAAAGATAGACTCCATTTGAGTCAGGGGAAAGGGTGTTTAGCGACCCTTTTATGCTTACAACCGGAGTGGAGTGGTTATATGCGGAATCCAGTGCTAAGGAGAAAGAGATACTTTCACCGTGGTTAACTTTCATAGAAGAAGGTAGTGTGTTTCCTGATGTATCAACGCAATTAACTCCTTCGGTGGTTCTGATTTCAACACTGTATTGTTCACTCTTGATGTTGGAAGTGAAAATAGTTAGAGGTTCAGTTACGTTTTCTATTGTGTATACGTTATTAACTAAGGGAATTTGAACTGGCGTCCGATTTGAATTAGTTAACCTATACCAGACAGCTATTTCGGAAATATCTTTTCCATCTTGAGGAGTAATTTTAAAGCTGAAACTCTCGCCACGTCTAACTTGTTTGATTATGAAATTTTTCTGAGATTCATCTTCTGAAACAAGCGCTTCTGTGCCATAGGAGTTGTAGAAAGTAATATCCGGAGATACTGTGAAGCTCAAGGGATAAGAATCTAGCTCTATGCCTGAGGCGTAGATTCTATAGTTTTGAGTTATATTCTCTATCGTGTAAAGTTTGGTATTGGGGTTATATGGTAGCTCTATAGATTCTCCGCTTGAAGCAGGTTCTGCTTGAATGGTTACTTTTGAATTTAAAAATCCGTTTTGAAGTTCAACGGAGAAACTGATGTTTTCTCCATAATTTACGTCTACAGGTTGGGATATAACCTCTCCACTTTGATTTTTGAAAACTAGTCCCTCATAGGGCGTGAAAACAACTTGTTTTTTAGAAGGAACGTAACCCGATATTTCTATTTTTGTGTTATTTGTGATTTTGGAGATAGTATATCTATTGTTTATGCGTGATATATTGTTTCTTATGTTAGTTTCCGTATTTACTGCCGTGACTTGTATGTTTGAGATATCTAAACTGTCGTCAGTGGTTTCAATTGAGAAGGAAACTGAAGAGCCATATGGCACACCTACAGAGTCTTGGGTGCTATCTTTATCAAATATTTTGTTGTTCTCAAATTCTCGGAATCTAATTCCTGACTCCTTTGGGAAAGTTACTGTATAGCTTTCTTTTTTTCTTATAACCTGTAGTTCAAAATTACCTTTAACATTGGAAAATTTAAAGTTTAATTGATTATTCTCACCTCTGGTCATTGAAATATTAACTAAATTTCTCGCTTCAAATATGGTTGGATTGTTGTTTCCTTGTTCTATTGGAAGAACCTTAGTTGAAAATTCCTTGCCATCGTCTGCAAACACTTTTATTTCTTCGACATCTCCATATCCAGGTAGGGGATTACTGGAAATTACTGTACTTTCTCCTCCATATTCGAAAGTCTCAGATGAAATACTAAAGCTACTTCCCTCAGATAATTCTGAAAAATTCGCCTTAAATTTCCTTTTCCCAAGTCCTTTTACTACTATTTCAATAGTATCCTTTGTGTAACAATTATCCATTACAAAAGCACGGGTGTAGCCAGGTAGCCTTTTCATAGTAATTTTAGGATTGCCTTTTAGTTCTATACCCTCCAATGTGTATCCTTCTTCTGGAATGTAACAGAATACAACACTAGGATATGCATTTGTTTCGGATGATTCTTCGTATGAGCGAATTCCTGCTGAAAGGGGGGCATTTCTTCTCCACCATTTATTATTACTGAAGTATACTTCATAAAATTTTATTCCTGCTAAATCAGGGAAGTTAACGTTAATTTTTTTTGCCGGGGTTGGGCTAAGTCTTATATAAACTTTGTCGTATCTATATCCAATAGTTACTGTATCGTTATTACTATTTGAGATTGTTTTTGTTTTTGTATATGATTCGCCTACTTGATAATCTGTGCGAGACATTGAAAACTCACCTTTATTTTGATTATCAATATTAACTGAGTGATAGTCAGCAACTTTATTCTTACAAGCTTCATCTGAGTAAACTTCATAGTAATAAGGTTGGTTTCCTACTACAGTGGGATAGTCAATTTTAACATTGAACGCAAAACGAGCAATGTCGTATTTTAACTTAACGTTTTTTTCAATATCCAATTGTGGTTGAAACGTAAATTCTTTTTTATCAATGGAGCGGTCTCCTTCTGTAAATTCCGCAGATATTAATTCTTCATCAGTTGATACTAATCGTACCGATTTTGCAAGATACAGGTAGTCAGGCGTTCTGTTTGAATCCTGAACATCCGCGGACGCTTGGGTGAGTGAGATTTCCGCATCGTTATGAACTGAATTCAGTGAAAAAACTAATGGACTATCAGAAATTTTTTCTACAGTTGAACTGTCGGAAGAAGTTGCAATTAAATTTTCTAAATTTTCATTTTCAGTTGAACGCACCTCAAATTCTAAATTTGAGCCGTATGGGATTTGAGTTTCTGTGGGTAGAATCTCATTACCTTGGGAAGCATTTCTAATTTCAATTTTTTCCTCATTTGGAAATTTGACTGTCACGGGATTTCTTTCGGCGCCTTGAATATTTAAGGTCACATCTGCTTGGACGTTTGAAAGGGTATAAAAACCGTCTTGATCAGGAGCACTTAATTGGGCGTTTTCAGAATTCAAGGTAACTTCTATTCCTGATTCTTTAAGATGATAGCCTTTGTTTAAGATTGGACGGAATTTAAGAGTTTCAGATTCATGCTCAAGTTTTAAGCTTTCAGAAATTTTATTTCCATTTTCATCTGTGCACTCAAAACCCGGAGCATCAATTGAAATTTCATGTTTTATTTTATCTACACTTTCTATGACGATATATGAATCTTTAGTTACATTTGAAATGGAGTAGACGTTTTCGGAGTGTGTAACAACCGAGTTTCTATCGTTACTGGTAACCACTGCACTAGAGGCATCATATCCCGGTGAGGATGTTAGGGTAAAAGTTAAGGTATCGCCATGGGAAACTGAAAATTGATTTTCAGAAATTTTTTCAGCAGATACTTCTCCATATGAAGCTTCTTGAGTATCGCTAGAAATTGTGACGGTATAAACGTTTTTTTCAACGTCTCTAGGGATGATTGTTAAAGGAGCTTCCACTGAATTTAAGGTATATATTCCTTCGGGGGTAGGAGTGAGAAGATAAGAGGAAATATCTTCGGGCAAGGAATTTAAAATATCCGTAGGGACGGCATAGAGCAGGATTTTATATTTGTTTTGGGTATATGCTTCGCCTGCTGAAAATTTGAACGACAAAGAATCATTGGGTTTAACTGTGGAATTTAAAATTTCGTTTTCTTGAGAATCAGTTATTGATGCGGAAATTTCTTTTAGAGGTTCAAATGAAATAGGATACTCGGAATCGGTTTTGTTTTTAAGAGATACTACCGTATCCTGAGTCACATTTGATAAAGTATATACACCGTTTTGTGGTCTTAAAACTATATTGTTAGCGGTTACTTCTTTATTAGTCAAATCTGCTGATGTTTGCAAATTAAACTCGCAGTTTTCGCCATAATATAGCGTGATACTATCTTCTTGAGAAAGACCGTTTAACAGATTAAACTTTACGTCATCTGAAGGCTTAAAATTTACTGTGTACTGATTTTTAGCAACTCCCTTAACTTCGATATTCAAATCTGAACGAATGTCAATTAGAGTTAAGCTGCCGTCAGATGGGTCAGGTTGGAGTTTCTGATTATTTTGATAAAATTCCAGATTGGAATTTGAAAATGCCGCAGTGGGGGATATCCAAAGTTTGAGGTACGAACCTGGATGTAAGTTGGGTACTGAAATAGATGAATTTTCAGGGCTATTATTTGCTGTAAAAATTTCTTGATTTGAGATTTTATATTTTACTTCCAACGCGTTACTTGCTGCATAGTCTGAGGTTATTAAGGCTTGATAAATATCTTTTTGTACGCCGGAAAGGGTCAAAACTTCGCTCTCCGTTACAAATTTTGGTGAAGTAACGTAAGTTTGATTTGGGTCAATAAAAGAATCTTTAGGGAGGCTTTGGGTGATAATGTTCCCTGACTCATCATATGCATATATATTGAGGTCCAAATCTTCTGTGATACTCGATTTTATTTTTACATCCTCACATTTGAGCTTTGAATAATTTTGAGGGTCAAATTTTATCAAGAAATTAAGTTTTGTTCCTCTTTCAAGTTCTAAACAAGAGACTCCTGCTGTAGTCCCCTGAGGTTCATCGTTTATTAGATATTCAAGTTTTTCAATACCTTCCACTTTTTGGGGAAGCCAGACAGTATATTTTTCAGTTTGAGAATATGATTTACCTAAAAAAAAGATTGAAAATAGAAAACTTATCAGCATTGTTAAGTATGTTTTTTTAATTTTTCGACATGATGGTTTTTTGTTTAAACTTCTCAATTAAAACCCCTCCCATAAAATGATATTATATATCTTCATTATAATTATACATATAATCTAGAAGGTTTCAATATATTTTTGCAAATACAATTGATTTATTTTATTTTTTATTTCTAAAATACGTTGTGCTTAAAAGGAGAAATTGATATGTATCAGCTAAAGTTTCCGAATGCCAAGTTTACTCATGAAGTAAGACAGTCTTTGATTAATAGTATTGTTAGGGAATATAACTTTTTAACTCTTGGGAGTATTGGCAAAAGTATTTGTGGGAGGGAAATAAGTTATATAAGAGTGGGGAATCCCAAAAAAATGAATTTATGGGTAGCGGCTCATCATGGGATGGAATGGATAACTTCGATGGTAGTTTTGAAATTTTTGGATAGAGTTTGTGATACTATCCGAAGAAAAGAAACAATATGTGGAATAGATTTCAAAAAGAGCTTTAATCGAAAAGGTCTGGTAATAATTCCTTGTTTAAACCCTGATGGAGTGGATATCTCACTTTGGGGCAAAGATGCGGCAGGAAAATATAGTGAACTTGTAAATAAAGTGAGCGGTGGAAACACGTCGCGCTGGCAAGCAAATGCACGGGGTGTAGATTTAAATCATAACTACGACGCCGATTGGCAAGCACTTCATGAATTAGAGATAAAAAATGGTATAGATGGTCCACGGGTTACTCGTTTTGGCGGACCTCACCCTCAAAGCGAACCCGAAACAAAAGCCTTGGTTAATTTTTGCCAAAAGAACAATTTTGAAATTGCAACGGCTTTTCATAGCCAAGGAGAAGAAATTTATTGGAACTACGGTCCTAACACTCCAAAAGTTTCGGAAACTATCGCTAATATTTTGGCATTAGCTTCAGGATATACGGTAAGTCAGCCGGAAGGATTAGCAGTTGGTGGCGGATTTAAAGATTGGTTCATTCAAAAAATGAAAAGGCCGGCATTCACAATAGAACTCGGTAAAGGGGAAAATCCGCTACCAGCCTCTTCTCTTGAGCAAATTTATAACAAAATAGAAAAATCACTTTTAATAAGTGCAGTGATGTAAATCTATTTTTTAAATCTTGAAGAATGTTTATGTTAGTGGTAGAATGATCTCAATATTTTATGAAATGAGAGAATTAAAATGGATGCAGAAAAGGAATATCAAAATTGGAATAATCACTTGAAAGGCACGAAGTTTCTAGAGCAATTTTGCGAAATAAAGGATAATCAAAAGACCGAACTTTTTGGTAAATTTTTAAACTTTGGTACGGCAGGCCTTAGAGCCATTATGGGTTTAGGTAACAATCGGATGAATATTTTTACTGTTGGTAGAGTTTCGCAGGGCTTTGCTGATTATCTTTGCAGTAAAATTTCAAATCCTAAAATTGCAATTTCATACGATACCCGAATTAATTCAAAAAAATTTGCTGAAACTGCCGCAAGGGTTATGGCAGCGAATGGAGTAAGCGTATATTTGACTAAAGATTTTAGTCCTACGCCATTTTTATCATTTGCAGTAAGAAGTTTAAACTGTGATGCCGGAATTATGATTACTGCAAGCCACAACTCCAAAGAATATAATGGATACAAATGCTACGGATCTGATGGTGCTCAAATCGAGGAAAATCAGTCTGCTGAAATTTATTCGTTCATAGAAAAAGTTAGAATTTTTGAAGATGTTAAGTCTATGGAGCTTCAAGAAGGCCTGGAGGACGGAGTAATAGAGTATATCGATGATGAGGTATACGAAAAATACTTAGCTTGTGTTTTAGATCAAAAAATAAACAATGTGGATTTTTCAAATTTGAAAGTGCTTTATACTCCCCTAAACGGATGCGGAATAAACTTATGCACAGAAGCACTTAAAAGAGCAGGAGTGGTCGGTCTAAAAACGGTTCCAAAGCAGATGGTGCCTGATGGGAATTTTGAATCTTGTCCCAAACCGAATCCGGAGGTAGAAGATGCATTTAAGTTGGCATTGCAAATTGCCGATAAATCTTTGCCGGACTTAATTATCGCTACAGATCCCGATGCGGACCGCTTAGGTATATGCGTTTTAAATGATGGCCGATACACACTTTTGAGCGGTAATCAAATTGGAATTTTGCTTTTCTACTATATCGTAAAAAATAAGCCAATTTTTTCAAAAGACAAACGAGTTCTCATAAAAACTTTAGTGAGCACTAAGATGGCAAGTTCAATTGCCGAAAAGGAAAACTGTGAAGTCCTGGAAGTTTTTACAGGATTTAAAAATATTGCAAAAGAGATACACAATTTGGAATCAACGAGTAGTCTAGAACGGTATATTTTTGGGTTTGAAGAAAGCAATGGTTATTTATGCGCTCCGTACGTTAGAGATAAAGACGCTATCTCAGCTTCTATTTTGGCTGTGGAGGCTGCTGCCTATTTCAAAAGCCAAGGTTTGACGCTCTGTGAGGTGCTTGAGAAACTAAGCGAAGAATACGGATACTATCTTGAAAAAAGTTTAAGCTTTGAGTTTAAAGGTTCAGGGATGGACTCTAAAATCTCGAAGATAATGGCCTATTTCAGGTCACTAAAAGACGAACAATTCGGGGATTTTAAAATTTTGAATATGAAAGATTATCTAATTCTTGATAGTAAAATGGGTCAAACTCAAAATATGGTAAGGTTCGATTTAGGAAATCAAAATGAGGTGCTTGTGCGGCCCTCGGGTACGGAACCTAAACTTAAAGTTTATATCATGCTTCACGGAGAAACCAAAGAACTTTTGCATTTGAAGTTAGAAATTATTTCGGAAGATATAAAGAAAAAAATAGAAGCTTTAGATTGTTGAAGGAGAATTTCTATGAAGGCTTATGCACCTGCAAAAATAAATCTTGGGCTTGAAATAATCAAGAAGCGCTCCGATGGTTATCATGACGTGGATATGATTATGCAGAGTATAAATCTTTTTGATGAAATTGAAGTTCAGACTTCTAACAGTGGAAAGATTAATGTTTTGCATGAGTTTCCCGTTGATTTTGAAATCCAAAAGGACCTAGCCTACAAAGCAGCAAATATGTTTTTTGAATATCTAAAGAAGCCGTGTGGAGGTCTTGAGATTAAAATAAAAAAAAGGATACCTTTTTCGGCGGGGCTTGCCGGTGGAAGTGCGGACGGGGCGGCGGTTTTGGTGATGCTTAATCGTATGTATGGAGAGATTTTTAGTTTAGATGAGCTTATGCAGATAGGCGAAAAAATTGGCTCAGACGTTCCATTTTGTATCTTAGGGGGAACTGCTCGTGCAACCGACAAAGGACAACTCTTGGAAAAAATAGAAAACAATTTAAAATATTTTCTAGTTTTAGTAAAACCTAAAATCGACGTTTCAACTGAAAAAGCATATAGTATGTTTGATAATTTAAATTGTCCAGTCCGTGAGGATTTAGATTTACTCCAATTTTCTTTGAAGACTGCAAATTTTAATCAATTTTCTAGGAGTTTATTTAATAGATTTGAGGACTTCATTTTACCCGAACTAATAAATGGAATTAAAAAAGAATTTCTTGAACGTGGTGCTAAAGGTGCATTGATGAGTGGTAGTGGACCGAGTGTTTATGGGGTGTTTGAGGATAAGGCGTCTGCGGATACTTGCTTTGAAATTATGAAAAAAAGATATGAAGCTGTGTTTATGTGCCAGCCTCTTGACACAGGATGTGTTATTGAAAATTAAAGTGAGAGCATTTTCTCTATCCAACTTAATGGACCAAAAGAAAATACCCTCGAGATTCTAGTTTACAACAAAACTATTTGCAATTTTTAGAATTGTTGTTAGTGTTGTTGCAATGGTTTTGGTTGTTGTTTGAATTTCTTGAATTGTTGTTTTGATTCTGCTGATTTTGTTGATTCTGTTGATTTTTAGAATTGTTATTTTTCATCTTTCTCACCTCCATGGTAGTATTATGTACTTCCGTGGTTTGATTTATGCAGAAAAATTTATTTTCAAAATTTTAACAGTTGCTATTGGAAATTGATATTCTAAACATACCGTGATATTATTAATAAAGCAGGGTATATCAAAAATTTACGGAGGTACGATATGAACAAAAAAACTTTTTATGTAACAACCCCAATTTACTACGCCTCAGGTCAAGCGCACGTAGGACATACTTACAGCACCGTTGCTGCGGATGTTTTAGCTAGATATAAGCGTATGCAGGGTTTTGACGTCATGTTTTTAACGGGCATGGATGAGCATGGTCAAAAGGTAGAACAGACTGCCAGCAATAATCATAAAACCCCTCAAGACTACGTTGATGGTATAGCGGAAAGTTTTAAAAAATTATGGTCGATGATGGGCATTTCTTACGATAAATTTATTCGCACAACAGATGATTATCATAAAAAGGCCGTTCAAAAAATTTTCTTAAAGCTTTATGAGCAAGGGGAAATATATAAGGGAAAATATCAAGGCTGGTACTGCACTCCATGTGAATCATATTTCACTGATACGCAACTTTGCGACGGCAAATGCCCAGACTGCGGACGGGAAGTCAAACATATGGAAGAAGAAGCTTATTTTTTTAAACTTTCTTCTTATGCCGATAAACTCTTAGATTACTATCAAAAACACCCCGAATTCATTCAGCCCGAGGGAAGAAAAAACGAAATGATTCAGTTTATAAAATCCGGGTTGGAAGATTTATGTGTTAGCCGCACGAGTTTTTCATGGGGAGTACCAGTTCCTTTTGATAGTAAACACGTAACTTATGTTTGGTTAGATGCTCTTTCCAACTATATAACTGCTCAAGGTTATGGCAGTGAAAACGATACAGATTTTAAAAAGTATTGGCCTGCTAATGTGCATTTTATGAGCAAAGAGATTGTTAGATTCCACGCCGTGATTTGGCCGGCTATCTTGATGGCTTTGGGATTGCCTTTACCAAAGCAGATTTTCGGTCATGGATGGGTTTTGTTTGAGGATGGAAGCAAGATGTCTAAATCCAAAGGGAACGTAGTTGACCCAGTGATCTTGAGTCAGCGCTACGGAGCCGATGCACTGCGGTATTTTTTGATGAGAGAAATTCCTTTTGGTATGGACGGCTTTTTTAGCAATGAAGCTTTAATTAAGCGTATAAACTTTGACCTTGCCAATGATTTAGGCAATTTGTTATCTCGGACGGTAGCTATGATAAGTAAGTACTTTGGAGGTACACTTCCAAAACTTAGTAAAACAGGTCCAATTGATAATGAACTTATTTCAGCGGTTTTAGAGCTAGTGAAATCGTATGAAGTTAAAATGGATAGTCTTAAATTTTCGGTTGCACTTTCGGATGTGTGGTTGATTATTTCTAAATGTAATAAGTACATTGATGAAACAATGCCTTGGCAACTCGGAAAAGATGAAGAAAAATATCCTAGATTAGCAGCTGTGCTTTATAATCTTTGTGAAGCACTCAGAATAGTTTCGGTTTTGATATCTCCTGTTATGCCGGAAACTTCTAAAAAAATTCAGCTTCAATTAAACATCCCTGAGAATTTATGCACGCTTGAACTTTGCAAAAAATGGGAGGTTTTAAGTAAAACTTTAAGCGTAAACAAGGGTAATGCTCTTTTCCCCAGAATAGATGTAGAAAAAGAACTTGAGGAGCTCAGTAATTTAAAGCCTTCAAAGGAAAAAGAAGAAGAGAAATCCGATTTGATAGGAATAGAAGAGTTTGCTAAAATCAATCTTATCGTTGGTAAAGTTAAAGAATGTGAACCAGTTAAAAAATCCAAGAAGCTCTTAAAATTCCTAATTGATGACGGCATGGGAGGACGCATAGTCGTTTCGGGAATTGCACAATTCTATCAGCCCCAAGACCTTATAAATAAAAATATTGTTTTAGTTTCAAATTTAAAACCCGTCAAGCTCTGTGGAGTTGAGAGCCAGGGGATGATATTAGCCTCACAAAACAGTGATGGTTCGGTAAAAGTTCTTTTAGCAGACGAATCTATGGAGCCGGGAAGTAGAATAAGTTAGGGTGATACTGTGATATTTGATACGCACGCTCATTATGATGACCAGCAATTTGATGAAGACAGGTACAAACTTTTAGATTCTTTATTTTCAAGTGATATCTGTGGGATTGTCAATGCTGCAGCTGACTTGGAGTCTTCGGAAAAATCTTTAGAACTTGCAAATAGGTATCCTAAAATGTATGCAGCGGTTGGAGTTCATCCTGAAAACGTTGGCAAAACACCCGCCGAAGAATGCGTAGGTTTACTGGAAGGTTTAATCAAGAAAAGCAAAAAAGTGGTTGCAATTGGAGAAATAGGGCTTGATTACCATTTTGACCGTGAAAGCAAAGCTGCTCAAAAAATATTGTTTGAGAGTCAGATTGTACTGGCTAAAAAACATGGTTTACCCGTTTTAGTGCACGATAGAGAAGCCCACGGCGACACTTTAGATATCCTCAAGCAACATAAGCCTAAGGGAATAGTTCACTGTTTTTCAGGAAGTTTAGAGATGGCAAGAGAAGTTATCAAACTGGGGATGTATTTAGGAATTGGTGGAGTTGTTACCTTTAAAAATGCTAAAAATTTAACTGAAGTAGTGGAAAATATTCCTATGGAAAATATAGTCCTCGAAACAGATGCTCCATATCTTGCACCCGTACCATTTAGAGGCAAACGCTGCAATTCTGGTTATATTCGTTTTGTGGCTGAGAAGATATCAGAGATTAAGAAAATTGAAATTAGCCAAGTTTACAATAAAACTTTAGAAAATGCCAGAAAGATATTTAATATTTAGCGCATAGAGCTTTTGAGGAGGTTTTTATGAGAATAGGGCATGGATATGACGCCCATAAATACTGTGAGGATCGTAAGCTAATACTGGGCGGTGTTGAAGTAGAGTTTGATAAAGGGCTGCTAGGACATTCTGACGCTGACGTGCTCACGCACTCAATTATTGACGCTTTACTTGGTGCGGCCGCATTGGGAGATATAGGCTGTTTATTCCCCGACACTGACCCGAAATACAAAGGTATGAACAGTCTAATTCTTCTTAAAAAAGTTTGTAATTTATTAAGTGAAAAGGGATATAAAATTCAAAATATAGATAGCACAATTATTGCCCAGGCACCGAAGCTTAGCAGGTATATCCCTGAAATGAAAAAAACAATTGCAAATGCTTGCAAGATAAGTTTAGACTCTGTTAACGTGAAGGCCACAACAGAGGAAGGTCTAGGATTTACGGGTAATATGGAAGGCGTAGCTGCTCATGCAGTTTGTATAATTAAATAGAAAATACTTTTTGACCTCGTGCTTGGATTATTGGAGCATGAGGTTTTGTCAATATTAAAAAAATTTTCATACTATAATATTGGAAACTTGGGATTGATTAGAAACATCCCGAGATATTCCTCTGTTTTCCGCCGTTAAAGTAAATACATCCGATAACTATAAAGATTAATTAAAAACGATAGGAGGTAAAAACGTGATATATCTAGACAACTCAGCAACTACATATCCTAAACCGTTAAAAGTTTCAAATGCCGTAGCATACGCAATAAAAAATTTTGGAGCTAATCCCGGAAGAAGTGGACACACAATGTCTCGGGAATCCGGAGCTGAAATTGATAAATGCCGAAGGACTGCTGCAAGTTTCTTCGGAGCAAGAGAAGTCCAAAACGTAGCATTTACTTTAAACTGTACTCAAGCACTGAATATGGTCATAAAAGGAATACTTAAGCCCGGAGACCATGTGGTTACTTCGTCGATGGAACATAACGCTGTAATGCGACCGCTTAGAAAATTAGAAAAAACCAATATCATAACATATACTGCTGCCGAAGTATTTCCTTGCGACCCCGAAAGAACAATACAGTCATTTAGAAATGCAATTAATTCCAATACCGCTCTGATAGTCTGCACACATGCGTCCAACGTGTGGGGAATTAGATTACCTATTGAAAGAATAGCGGCTTTAGCAAAAGTTTACGAAATCCCTATACTTGTTGATGCGGCTCAATCTTCTGGGATACTTCCAATAGACGTCTCAAAATACGGTATTGATTATCTCTGTGCGGCAGGTCATAAAGGACTTTATGGCCCCATGGGAACTGGTGTTTTAGTAACTCATTGTGGAGAAAAACTCGATACTATAATAGAAGGTGGCACTGGAACTGATTCTATGAAGTTTTGTCAACCAAAGGAGATGCCTCAAAAATTTGAAAGCGGTACTCCAAACATGATTGGAATTTCGGGATTACGTGCAGGAATGGAATTTGTGAAGTCGAAAGGAATAGAAAATATATTCAACCATGAAATGGGTTTAATTACATACTTATATGACAGACTCAAAACTATAAAAGGTGTAAAACTTTATACTCCTCGCCCTAGTGCTGAACATTTTGTGCCGGTTTTAAGTTTCAATTTAGAAGGATACGTAAGTGATGAAATTGGAAAAATTCTTAATTCCTACGGAGTAGAAGTTCGTACGGGTTTGCACTGTGCCCCGGCAGCACATAAATCTATGGGTACTCTCGAAATAGGGACGATAAGAGTAAGTCCATCTGTGTTTAATAACAAAAATGAAATAAATAAACTATTAGAAATCATTAAGAATATCAAGCCTAGAATTTGATATGATTCAATATTGGGTTTGGTAATTACTTGAAACTAAATCAATATATGGTAGAATTAGTAGGGTATCATCATGTTCGCATATGGTACTCTAAATTTATTTAAATTAGAGCTATTCAAACCAAAAAAGGAATGATAGGTAGCATGAATATATTTACTTCGATTATGAGTTTAATTCGGACTATCAGCATATCAGATATTTTAGATATATCAATTGTAGCATTTTTAATATACCACTTAGTTAAAATAATACGCGAATCTCGGGCAGGACAGCTCGTTAAGGGTATCATTATAATGTTGTGTGGATACTTCATAGCCGGTTGGATGAATTTAAGAATGCTTAGTACCTTGCTTAGTAACTTTTTTCAATTTAGTGTTTTTGGTTTATTGATAGTGTTTCAGCCTGAACTCCGAAGAGTGCTTGAACAAATTGGGCGCAGTAGAATTCCGGGCAGATGGTCCATTAGCAATATTTCTCGTGATGAGGAATTTTACATAAAAGAATGCAAAAATCTAGTTAAGATAGTCTCGGATGCAGTGTTTTCCTTGAGCGAAGAAAAAATGGGAGCACTTATTGTGTTTGAGAGAAAGACTAAACTCGGAGAAGTTATAAATACAGGAACTTTAATTAAATCGGTTCCGTCAGTTCCAATGATATGCAACATATTTTATACGAAGGCTCCTTTGCACGATGGCGCCCTCATAATCAAAGACGGTTTAATTTATGCTGGAGGCTGTATCCTTCCCCTTACTAAAAATTCCAATGTTAGCCGAAAGCTAGGCACCAGACACAGGGCTGCAATGGGTATGAGCGAAAATTCAGATGCGGCAGTAGTGGTAGTTTCTGAGGAAACGGGCAGGATTTCTATCATCTTAAATGGAATTCTAAAAAGCTATTCAGATATGGAAATGTTTAGGGTTGAGCTTGAAGAAATTCTCGCAGATAGACCTGAACCGGTTAAACGTCCTCGACTTTGGGATACTTTAAATAGGAGGAAAAACAATGGTTGATTGGAGCGAAGTGAAAAAGAGTCTGAAGAGAATAAAATTAGGGAAACTTTTTTACAATAATAAATTTGTTATGGTATTTTCCATTGTGATTTCTTTTGTGTTGTGGATAGCAATTTATTCTAGCGGTACGGAAAGCGTTCCACTTACTATCTCAGATATACCCGTGGACATAACTCTTTCAAAAAATGCAATTCAAGATGGTCTAAGAATTTTTAGCGGTCAGGATATAACTGCTAGAGTGGAGGTCACAGGCAGCAGGATGATTGTAGGCCAGCTCACAAAAAACGATATACAAGTTACCGCTCCCCAGGCTCTAAACACTATTATGTCCCCAGGAAATTATACTTTAGAGCTTTCAGCAAAAAAGGTGGGTTTAATCAAAGACTATACTCTTGCCCCTGACGTCAAGCCTTCGATGGTGACGGTTATGGTAGATAGATATAGGGAGTCTGAGTTTACAGTTGAACCTCAAATAGAGTTTAGTCCTAAACCTGGATACTATGTTGGAAGTACGGTGTTATCTTCTCCAAAAGTAATTGTTTCGGGGCCAGAAACCGAAATTTCTAAAATAAAAAAAGTTGAAGTAAAAGCTTCTTTGCCGGGAGAAATCAGCGAAACTATAGACCTAAAACTTCCAATTGTTATGTACGATGCGTATGGTCAACCCATGACCAGCGAAACTATAACTATCAGCTCCCCGGAAATAGAAGTTAGTATACCTATACTCATGAAAAAAGAAATAAGTTTAAAAACGGTGTTTGAAAACGTTCCTCAAGGGATAAATCTTGAGAAAGAGTATAAGGAATTTTCTAAAGTTAAGCCCTCAAAGCTTGAGATAGCAGGACCTGAGGACGTGATTTCAACTCTTAAAACTGTTACTTTGCCCCCAATTGATTTTAGTTCTTTAAATTTGCAAAGTAACAAGCTAAATTTACCTATATCGCTTCCTCAGGGGTGTAAGAGTTTGAATAACGTATATTCTGTAGATGTTGAACTCAACATGGGTTTATTTAAGGAAAAAACTTTGAGTATAAATCAATTTTCGTTTTTAAATGTTCCGAAAAATAAGAAAGCCGAAGTTTACAACAAAAGTATAAATGTTAATTTTATAGGATCAAGTAAATCTATAAATTTACTAAAATCTTCGGACGTTATTGCTCAGATAGATTTACAAGGCAAAGAAGATAACTTGAATTCTATGGAAGTTCCTGTAGAATTAAAGGTAGTAAGTTACGATGACGTTTGGGTTAAAGATAAACATCTAGTAAATGTAAATTTGAGTGATGAGTCAAAATAACTTATTAAAAAATAATTTTTAGAAATGGAGTTTAATTTTATATGAACAGACGGGAATCTCGCGAAAAAGCATTCTTATTACTTTTCGAAAATATGTTTAGACCCGAGAGCACTGAGGAATTGATAGAGAATATGAAAAATGCAAGGGAGGAAAAAATTAGCAGCTTCGCTTTGGAACTATTCCGCGGAACCACTCAAAACCTCGAAGATATAGATATCTACATAGAAAAACATTTAAAAGGCTGGAAAAAAGAAAGACTTTCAAGGGTAGTGCTGTCGATTTTGAGATTAGCTGTTTTTGAAATGATTTATAAAAAAGATATTCCTAGTAGTGTATCAATAAATGAGGCGGTAGAGCTGGCCAAAAAATATGCTTACAAAGAAGACGCTGCTTATATAAATGGCGTTTTGGGTTCTCTTGATAACGAAATTCTCAACCAACACCCCAGCGAAGTTTAAAGTTTTAAAACAAGAAGGATGGATTTAAATATTGGAATTTAAAACCGCTATGAAGGAACGAATAGAAAAATTAAATGTTTTTCTAGAAAACTATGTTGATAGCCTAAATGTTGCTGAAGACGGCTTGAAGGATGCTCTTAAATATATTTTGTTAGCTCCGTGTAAAAGGCTTCGGGGGTTACTCGTGCTATGTTTTTATGAATTTTTTGGAGGTCGAGGAGAAGCGGTATATAATTTTGCGGCGGCAATTGAGATGGTACAAGCCTACTCCCTAATTCATGATGACCTCCCATGCATGGACGATTCTTCAGAAAGAAGGGGCAGGATTTCGAGCCATTTGAAATTTGGAGAAGATATAGCTTTGCTCGCGGGCGATGCCCTTTTAACAAATGCTTTTGAAATTGCAAGCAAAGAAGAGGTTTTAAAACTTGAAAATACTATCAGATGCATAAACATCCTATCCCGGCAAGCGGGCGCAGAGGGTATGATTAGAGGTCAGTACATAGATTTAAAAGTCAAAACTAAAAATTTTGAAAAAGAAAAGCTTTTTAATCTTTATAAACTTAAAACCGGAGCACTTTTCTTGGCGGCGTGTGAGGTAGGGGCACTGTTAGCAGGTGCTGATGAAGAATCCTTGAAAAGTGTAAAGGAGTACGCTTCTAAATTTGGAATGAGTTTTCAGATGATAGATGACGTTTTAGACGAAGACTTTATGCTTAGCGATTTAATTGATGGCATTTCAGTGAAAGATACAATTTTTAAACTTTTAAATGAGTGTAGGAATTCTGTGCGTAAGCTCAAAGGAGATGGGTTTATGCTCAATGGTTTAATAGATTTTATTCAGGAAAAGTTGCCCTGTGAAAACTGAAAAATTGAAAGGGAAGTAGTTTTAAAATTGAAAGAAAATAATTCGAGTAAGTATCCATTACTTTATTCAATTCAAAGCCCAAAAGATTTGAAAAATATAAATAATTTAGTGGAACTATGCAGTGAAATCAGAAGGAAGCTTATAGAAGTTGTTTCGAAAAACGGCGGTCATCTTGCTCCAAACTTGGGGATAGTTGAGCTTACTACTGCTATTTACAGAGTTTTTAATCAACCCGAAGATAAAGTGATTTGGGATGTAGGGCATCAGTGTTATGTTCATAAAATGTTTACGGGTAGGTTATCGGAAATAGAAACCTTGCGCAAGGAAAATGGTCTTTCAGGGTTTACGAATCGTAAAGAAAGTACCTACGACATTTTTACTTCCGGCCACAGCAGCACGTCAATATCCTCGGCATTGGGATTAGCGAGATCAAAAAAAATATTAGGTGAAAAAGGGAACGTCGTTGCAGTTATTGGAGATGGAGCACTCACGGGAGGTCTTGCCTACGAAGGGCTTAACAATGCTCAGAAACTCAAAAATTTTACCTTAATATTAAACGATAATACTATGTCTATATCAAAGAATGTGGGTGCAGTGGCGAGATATTTAGCTTCGGCTAGAATTCGTCCAACATACGTTAAAGCCAAGAATATCTTGGAGAAAATATTGGAAAAAACTAAAATTGGTCTAAAAATAGAAAACTTGATGAACAAATCAAAATCAGTTGTTAAAAATTTCATTTATCATAGTAGTATATTTGAAGAGATGGGTTTTGCTTATTATGGACCCGTGGATGGTCACAATATAGCGCAGCTGGAAAAAACCTTGAATGCAGTTAAAGCGATAAAAAAGCCGAAAGTGGTGCATGTTATTACCTCTAAGGGCAAAGGATATGAATTTGCGGAGAAAAGTCCTCATATTTTTCATGGAGTATCTCCCTTTGAAGTTGAAACGGGCAAGCTTAAAAAATCCTCAAATTTGACGTTTTCTGAGGTCTTTGGAGAAAAATTGTGTGAAATTGCAAAGAATAATTCTAAAGTGTGTGCTGTAACTGCAGCTATGACTTCCGGCACAGGGTTGAGCTCTTTTAAAAGCCGATTTAAACAACGCTTTTTTGACGTCGGAATTGCTGAAGGTCACGCAGTTACATACTGTGCTGGGCTTGCCGCAGGGGGCTTAGTGCCTGTTTTTGCTGTATATTCAAGTTTTTTGCAAAGGTCCTATGACCAATTAGTGCACGATGTCTCGCTTCAGGGTTTGAAAGTAATTTTAGCGATAGATAGAGCAGGATTTGTTGGTGAGGACGGCGAAGCTCACCAAGGGCTTTTTGATGTTCCGTTTTTAAACACGATTCCCGAAGCTAAAATGTTTTCACCTTCTTTTTTTGAGGAACTCCAATCAATGATGGAAAATATAATCTCGAGCGGTTCAAATAGACTGTATGCAGTGAGATATCCCAAAGGAGGAGAACTTTTAAAACCGGATAGTTTCAAATATTCTGGCCAAGATTTTGATTTTTACGGCAATTTGAATTCAGAAGTTTTGTTAGTAACTTACGGTAGACTCTTTTCAGAAGCTTTGGAGTGTCAAGAGCGGCTTAAAACTTTTGGTCTAGATATCTGTATATTGAAGTTTAATGTTATCAAACCAATAAATCTGGATGCCGTAAAGAGGGCTTTAAACTATAAATATGTGGTATTTTTTGAAGAATCGATAAAGTCCGGAGGTGTTGCGGAAAAATTTGGTTTTCTCCTTTTGGAACAAGGTGAGTTTAAGGGCAAATATCGAGTTTGCGCCGTGAATGACGTATTCGTGCCGCATGCTTCGGTAAAGGCGCAACTAAAAAAATTTCAGCTGAATTCTTCAGGCATGAAGGAAGTAATTTTAGATATTGTTTATGGTAAAAGTATAGCAAAGCTGGAAGCTTAAACATTTCGCTTAGAGCATTCGGTTGTGTATGGGAGTAATTGGGTAAAGCTTTTGCTGCATATACATAATCGAGGTGAAGCTCGGTTGAATAGAACAAACATTATTAAAATGCTTGAGTATGCAGGACTATCATATAATGATGTCCAACCAAATGACGGCTCTGAGTTGAAATACATTATGAATGAT
>CAKVBG010000016.1 GCA_934725345.1 uncultured Eubacteriales bacterium | reverse complement strand
TCTAAAGAAAGACGAAGGAATAGAATACTATACAGTATCAAATAAACTGTGTACGGGTGAAAATGAGGTTAATCATGGAGAAAATTTTTATTTTCGTGTAAAATTGTATCCTGCATACACAGATTCAAAAATTAGAGTTATGCTCGGAAACCAAGAATTAAGTGCAAATAATGAAAATGTGTACACGATAGAAAACGTTAAAGAAAGCAAAATAGTAACGGTTGTGGGAATAGAAAAAAGCGACGTCACCTTGGTAATGGATACTATAAGCCAACTACCCGGCACAGCATCTGATTCTTCAGATATTGAAAGAATAATTGAAGCAACTAGAAAGTATAATTCTCTGGATGATTATAAAAAATCAAAAGTTCAAAATTATTATATACTTGAAAATCTACAGCAAAGTCTTGCAGAGTACCATCATGTTTACAATGGAATAACCGTAGACGGTCTAGATTGGTACGTGAAAGTTATTGCTAATCCACTGATATCCGATATGGATGCTTGCACACGAATATATGGAAAGTTGTCTTCGGAGTATATACTTGACCTATATGATGTTTACCTATGGGATGTTGTGAACGATCAAAGATATACTTTGCCAGAAGGTAAAAGCGTTGTGGTTCACTTACCTACACCAGATATTTCGTATTTTGAAAATCCCACTGGAATCCATGAAAACGAAGACGGAAAACTTGACTATCTTACTTTAAACATGAGCGGTGGTACTACTTCACTAGAGACTTCTTCATTTAGTCCATTGGGAATAGTCGCAAATCGTTCTGTTCAACCGGGTAGGTCTTCTCTCATTGATGCAGCAGATGCAAATATTTCTGCATTGACTGATTACACTCTAAATTCTTTAAGCGGTAATCCGTCAAATTCAAACGACAATTTGGTAACGATTTCAAATAATAAAGAGAATTCTGGTAATCAAGCCCAAGAAATTGCTGATGAAAATTCCAACGGCACAGAGGATGAAAAATTTGTAGATCACAGTCAAACATCCTTAGGAAGCGCACTAAAACTAGTTTTGATAGTAATGATAATTGGTATAATTGGGGCGATAGTATTTGTGTTTATGAGTAATCGTAAAAACAAAGAAAACAAAAAATAAAATTTTTATTTAAGGTATTGATAATTTAAAAATAATATGTTAAAATATCAAGGGATAGGACTCAATTAAGCAAGTAAAGGAGAGATCAGTATAATTTCTAAAATTCCTGAAACCTTAAAAAAGCTTCGTTTAGAGCATGGGTATACGCAAAGACAAATTGCGGATATGCTCAAAATAGATAGATCTACTTATTCTTATTATGAATCTGGTAGAATTAGTCCTGATATTCAGACTATTTTAAAAATAGCGAAGATATTTGAAATTGATTACACTGAGATATTGGATTCTGAAAATGCAGATGTCTGTGCAGATTTTGAGGAAAGTTTTTACAACAATAAAGATGCGGGTAATAAATTTTTTCCATCTCAAGAAAACTTGACTGAGCAAGAAAGTGCACTTATTCTTAGTATTAGAATGCTTCCGAATGAGTCTAAGGAAGAATTTATAAGAATGTCACTTAAACAAATCCAAAATATTCGTAGGGAGCATCGTTCCAAAGGAAAAGGATTTATATTCTAGAAAATTAAAAATCCTCCTATTTTCAACCAAAGAAATAGGAGGATATCTTGTTGATAAAATCAGTATCACAAATGAAAAAAATTTACGGAAAATTCTTTAAATACTTCAACAAAATTTATTTTAGGAACTGAGGTTTTAGTCACTATATCGCATATGCATTTTAGTTCTGGGCCTTGTTTATAGATTATTTCACCTATCTTTGCGCCGGGAGCCACGGGTGCTTCTAAAACATCATCCTTTAGAATTATTTCACAGTGGACCTTTTCAGGATTTTTGCACTTAACCGGAAAATTTTCTCCAGTGAGCGCTGTTATTTCCACAGCAGTGCTCATTCCATTTTTTACTTTTACATTGCGTGGTAAATCAGCAGGGATAGTAGGGGTTGCCAAGGAAAATTCAGAAAATCCGTAATCCAGCAAAGTTTTAGTTTCTCTAGTTCGACTTTCAGGGCTCTCGGAACCTAAAATCACACATATTAATTTTAAACCATTTCTTTCCGCTGATGCACAAATACAGCTTCCGGCTTCTTTTGAGGTTCCGGTCTTAATGCCTGTTGCACCGGGATAAGATTTCAAAATTCTGTTAGTGTTTACAAGCTGAGTTTTTTCGTTTCTTATGTGATCTATCCAAGTTGAAAAATATCCAGCTGAGTTCTCATATTCTAAAAGTTTAATTGCCATTGCAGCGATGTCCTTTGCGCAACTAACATTTCCGTCTTCGTCTTTACCGATGCAGTTCTTGAAGATGGTACTTTCTAGATGTAAGTTTTTTGCAAATTCATTCATAAGTGCAATGAATTTACCTTTATCCGGGCAAATTTTCAGTGCAAGTGCAAGGGAGGCGTCATCGGCGGAAATCATAGCTATTGCTTTGATAAGCTCCTGGACTGTAATCGTTTCGCCGGATTTAAGCCAAATATTTGAACCTGCCTGAACTTCTGCTTCAGAGCTGATATTAACTTTATCATTTAGTTGGAGCTTATTATCCTCGATTTGACTGAATGCAATTAGTAAATTCATTATTTTCATCAGTGAAGCGGTATATCTGACTTCTGCGGAGTTTTTTTCATACAAAACTTGGCCGCTTGATTGCTCTACGAGTATAGCGCAAGGGGATGAGATATCAGGCTCTGAAGGTTTATTTTCAGCGCAATGGCAGTGTAGGGGTAAAATTGTTGAAAGCAAGCATATGTACGCACATACCTTAAATTTTAATTTCATAATCTCAACCTCTAATAAATTTATATTTGATATTATGAAACAAACCTCAGAGTTATGCTGAACTAAGCTTTAAAAGCACATCCCATCACATGCTGTATTTTGTGTTTGACTACTTGTTTTATATTATCTCTCGCGCAAGATAGATATCCTCTTGGATCAAATTTTTCGGGATTTAAACTCAAATACTTTCTAATTGAGGCGGTCATTGCCAATCTTAAATCCGAATCTACGTTTATTTTACACACGGACATCTTTGCAGCTTTTTTTAACTCGGATTCTGGTATTCCTTTTGCATCTTGGAGGTTTCCACCATATGAATTTATTGTTTGAGTGAGCTCAGGCATAACGCTAGATGCTCCGTGAAGAACCAGCGGCAAGCCTGGCACTTTTTCTTCTATCTCTTTAAGGATATCTAAGCGTAGCGAAGGATTTTGATGAGATTTGAATTTATATGCTCCATGGCTGGTTCCGATAGCCACTGCTAAAGAATCGACATTGGTATTTTTAACGAAATCTTTTACCTGTTCAGGGTCTGTATAAAAAGACTTACTTGGCGGTACGCACACATTATCTTCAATTCCGGAGAGACTTCCAAGTTCTGCCTCAACCGTGACATTATACTTATGAGCATATTCTACGACTCTTGCACTGAGTTCAATATTTTTTTCGTACTCTAAAGAAGATCCATCAATCATAACTGAAGTAAATCCGCTGTCG
The DNA here is from genome assembly GCA_934725345.1 of uncultured Eubacteriales bacterium. Taxonomy (GTDB): domain Bacteria; phylum Bacillota; class Clostridia; order Oscillospirales; family Acutalibacteraceae; genus UMGS1491. Next base: position 16,927 of record CAKVBG010000016.1, on the reverse strand, counting down.
ATACAGTTTTTGCATAGCTCAAAGGATTCACCGTGGTCGAGATGAAGTGCAATAGGAATATCCGTCTGGGACTGTGCAACTTCAACTAATTTTTTAAGATATTCATTTCCAGCATATTTTCTGGCACCACTAGAAACTTGGAGAATTAGTGGAGAGGAAAGCTCTGTTGCCGCTTCCACAACACCTTGAATTACTTCCATGTTATTAATGTTAAATGCACCTACTGCATAGTTTTGTTCGTAAGCTTTTTTTAGCATGTTTTTTGTGTTTACAAGACTCATTTTAGCACCTCATTTTAAATTTAGAAATATAAATTGCCGTTTAAGGTATATTATTATATTTATATATAGTTTGTCAAAATATATTTTATCTCTTGACTACCGTTTTAGATTGATATATACTTAAGCCCGAATTCAAATTATGCTACTGTGGCTCAGTTGGTAGAGCAGCTGATTCGTAATCAGCAGGTCGGCGGTTCGAGTCCGCCCAGTAGCTCCAAAGGAGTGGAGTTGCTTCTTATGAGGTGGCTCATTTATTTTTTACCAGTTAGTTTTATCGGTGAGCTTGAGAGACAAATGCGCGTGTTGATTAATTTGATATCAAATTCACATAACATAACTTCAAAAAAAATTTTTTTAATCACAAATTCCTAAAAAAAGTATTGACTTCTCCAAATAGAGCATGGTATAATCCTCGAAGAATTGTTTTTAACTAAAATAAGATAAAAGGGAGAGATAAAATATGGAACGTTCAAAAAGCAGGATTAACTTTAAAAAAGAACAAAATATAAACATTTTAGAAGCTTTTATAAGAGTTTTTGAAGATAAAGAAAACCTCAGGAAATTTTCCAAACTTAATGAATTTGAAGATATGTACAAATTCTGCATTATGCTCAAAGGCGGATACACTTTCGATGAATTTCTAGAGTTTCTAGAGGGTATTATTAACTCTTTACCGATCTCCAGTATATCACAAAAGAAAGGTGGACTAGTTCCTTTAGACGATTCCGATGATGACCTTGTTGCAGGAGGCGCTAATGGATTCCAGCGTTTTTTGGCAAGTAGCTTAGCTGTTACTTCATTGATGGCTGGAGGCTCTAGCAGGAGTTTTGCAGCTAATTTTGGAGGAAATGGTAATACAGCTCCGGTTTCTACTAGCCAAAGCCAAAAGGTTGAGGAGAAAACAGAAGCAGAAGATACTGTTAAAAAAGAATTAGAAGAAGATAAAGAATTAGCAGAAATATTCCAATCAGGTGACATTTCTGAGATAGCCGACAAGCTAGATGAACTTCCAAAAGAAAAAAAAGAAAAAACAGCAGGTGTTCTCAAGAAATTATGGAATTATGTTTGGGGCCATAAAAAACAAATAGTTATTGGCGGTGTTGCTATCACGGCTACAATTGTTTTGAGTGTTTTTGTAGGGTTGTTTATCAAAGACTATAGAAGTAAGAAGAGGGTAGAAAAGGCAAGATCGAATTTATTCAACAACACAGAAAAAAATGATTTTGATGCCGTTCTGAAGGCTAAGGTAGACGGAAAAGAATTGAGCCAAAGTGAAAAAAGGTCACTCGCAGCAAAGCAGGCTAAGCTGGTAGAGGGAAAAATAAAACGTTTAGAGAGACAGAAGAAGGAAGAGCTCAAGCAAGGTCAAAACGAGTTCAGCCAAGAGAAAGATCTTACGGCAGCATATGGCGAATACGAAAAATTGGTAGTCTACGCAAGTGATAATATAGGTGATAATATAGGAGAAACAGAAGTTAATGAACATATAAGTAATAACTATTCAGCATGGAAGCAAAGGCGTGAGAATGATGTAGATGGATACTTTGAGGCTGTTTCAAAAAAAATACCCGAAGAAAAAGGTTGGAAAGATAAAATATTTGATAAAATTCCATTAGGGGGTTCCATTCTTACCATAGGAAGTGCTATAATAGGTTTGGGAGGAACTGCTTTCTCAACAGTTGAAAAAGTTTTAGAAACAGTAAGTAAAAACATGGGAAGAGTAAAAAAGGTTACAGATACTGTTCAAGACTTTGCTGGAATGTATGATAGAGCAGTTTACAATGCTCAGGTATGGTCCGAACAAATTGCAGACCAACCAAAATCAAAAGATGAAGTTATGGCCGAAGTTGATAAAAAGCTATCTACTATATATGGTCAGGAAGAACATCTTAAAAGAGTTAGAGGAACAGTTGAAAATTTCTTGCGCCAAGAGGAATTGGCTGAAGCCACGGGCGGAAGAAGAAAACCTCAAGCTTTGCTCGTTTCAGGTACATCTGGATGCGGTAAGTCTTTGTGTTGTGAAAGAGTAGGAGAGGCTGTGGCAAGTCCGGGGTGTAGTTTAGTTGTAAACGCGAGTACACAGCTATTTGGTTCAGCAGAAGAAATGAAATCTCAGTTGTTTGGTAAAAAGAGATTAAGTTCTTTTAACATGTTCTCAACCGATGCTCCTGAGGAAAACTTATCAGAAATACTTTCTAACCATCCAAATGCAAGAGTGGTTGTTACTATAAACGAAATAGATAAAATGGTTAAAGATGGTAAGAACTGCATAGAACCTTTCTTAGAAGTAATGCGTGAAATTTTGGACAATGGTTATGTAACGGTTCATGGCAAAAAGATTCAATGTGAAAACGTTTTATGGTTGTTAACAGCTAACTTATCGCAAAAATCTTTGGAAACTGCTATTACTAGCAAAGGTAGTGAAGTTATTGATGGCCGTGCGAAAGATGACCCCAGTGGATCTCTTAAAGACCTTAAGTTAGATGCATCCATACTGAACCGTATGAAATTAATCTACTTTAACGATTTAACTCCTGAAGCATTTGCTAGAATGGCTGAAAACAGATTGAAGAAGAGTGTGGAGTATTTTGGCTCTGAAGAGGGTGGAAGTTTGAAATTCCAAATGGCTCCCGATATGTACAAAAAGATTGGAGCGTATTCTATTACTCGCCGTTCTCAAGGAAGAATCATTGATAAATTACAAGACAGATTTAATAACCAAGTAGGCGAGCTACGAGATAAATTAAAGAACAAAGGACTCAACACGAACGGACTTACTTTGCTATGTGATTTTGATAGTTCAAACGAAGATAATAATGAGGAAGTTAATTTCAAAATTTCAGTTAAAGTTGGGAAAAAGAGTTAAATTGGTTTTCGGGCCCTTAATAAATAATTAAATTTCAGATATCTGTTGACGTTTTTTCACTTTTGTCGTATAATGCTGATGAAATAAACCGGTATTTAAAGGAGTTAGGATATGAAAGATCCGATATTTGAGGACTTGAATAAAGTTGTGAACAATAAGGAGTTATTGCCCGATTTCCTAAGAATGAATGATGTAGATGAGATGTACGATATATGCCAAGAGAGTGAGTTGGAAGAAGAAAAAAGTTACTCCAAAGAGGAATTTGAGGAGAAAGTTAAACACCTATTAGAGTCACTCTATGATCCATCAAATATTGACAGTGAATGGTAACCACCTACTATTGAACTTTTGATTTTATAATTTGTTAGAATACTCCTTATAAAAACTACTGAAATTCTCAGCATCGAGTTCCAATCGGATCTTTTCCATTAACTCATTATAAAAATACAGGTTATGCATAACGCAGAGTCTCATACCGAGCATTTCTTTGCTCTTAAGCAAGTGTCTGATATACGCACGAGAAAAATGTGTGCATGTTGGACATTTGCAATTTTTATCTATTGGAGAGGAATCTGTCTCAAATTTGGCATTAAGAATATTAATGGGACCATTCCAAGTGAATATTTTTCCGTGACGAGCATTTCTGCTTGGCATTACGCAGTCAAATAAGTCAACGCCTCTAGCTACCGCTTCTATTATGTTCGAAGGGGTCCCCACACCCATCAGATACCTAGGTTTATCTTCCGGCATGTAAGGGATAACTTCTTCAATCACCTGATACATTTCTTGAGCAGTTTCTCCCACAGCAAGGCCACCTATTGCAAAACCATCTAAATTTATTTCTCGAATTTCTTTCATGTGATTTATTCTCAAATCCTTGTAGGTGCTACCTTGGTTTATTCCAAAGAGCATTTGTTTTTTATTTAAAGTGCCTTCAAGGCTATTTAATCTATCAAGCTCTGCTTTACATCTTTTAAGCCATCTGGTTGTGCGTGAACAAGAATTTTTGGTATACTCGTATTCGGCAGGATTTGCGATACATTCATCAAATGCCATGGCAATTGTAGAGGCCAAATTAGACTGAATTCTAATACTTTCTTCGGGGCCCATGAATATCTTATGACCGTCAATGTGAGAAGAAAAAGTGACGCCTTCTTCAGTTATGTTGCGGAGCTTTGCCAGAGAAAAAACCTGAAACCCACCACTGTCGGTAAGAACCGGGCCATCCCAACGGGTAAATTCTCTTATTCCGCCCTGACTTTTAACAACTTCATCTCCTGGGCGTAAGTGTAGGTGATAAGTATTACAAAGCTGAACTTGGCATTTTATAGATTTAAGGTCAAGTGCCGAGACAGCACCTTTTATTGCCCCGCATGTGGCAACATTCATGAATCCCGGTAGTTCTACTGTACCATGAGGAGTTTGAAAACTCCCTCTTCTTGCATTTAATTCTTTCTTTTTCAACGTGTACAATTTTTAACATCTCCTAAAATATATTATTGAATTAAGGAGGACTTCAAATGAAGGCTTTTTTAGCTATAAAATACTACGACAATATGCAAAATAAAGAAACGATAGAGAACATATGCTCTGTTTTAGAATCCGCTGGTATAGAGGCATTTGCTTTTGCACGAAATGTCCAAAACTACGGTAAATGTTTACTCTCACCCGAACAAATAATGGCTAGGGCGTGTGAAGAAATAAAATCGTCAGATATTTTCATCATTGAAGCCTCTGAGGTAAGCATAGGTATTGGAATCGAGGCAGGTATTGCATTTTCGGCAGGAATCCCAATTTATTTGATATACAGAAAAAATTCCGAGGTTTCAAACTCAATAAAAGGGATTTCTCAAAAGCAATTAGCATACGAAAAATATGAAGATATCTCCAGTTTATTTCCGCGTACTCACATCTGACATATTATAAATTCCGTGAGGTTTACTCACAATAAATTCCGCTGCCAAAATTGCCCCTTGTGAAAAAACATCGCGTGACAAAACCTCATGTGAGATTGTTAAGATTTCGCTATCACATCCAAACATTACTTCATGTTCTCCAAATATACATCCCCCTCGAATGCAATGAATTCCTATTTCTTTCTTTGACCTTGGCTTGCGCTGAGTTGTTCTATCAAACACTAGTTCCGGAGAATAAGATAGATTTTCAGAAATTTTTTCTGCGAGCAAAAGGGCCGTACCGCTTGGAGCATCTATTTTTTGATTGTGGTGCTTTTCGATTATTTCGATATCTGCATTACCACACAGAGCTTTTGCAGCTGACTTAATTAAATTTATCATCAATCCCATGCCGTACGACATATTTTGCGAATAGAAAATAGGAATATGCTCAGAAACATTTTTAATTTGCTCTACTTGAGTTTTTGAAAGCCCAGTTGTGCATATAACAGGGGGAGTGTTTGTTTTTTGGCAGTAGTCGAGTATATCTGTTAGAGCTGAAGGATGGGAAAAATCTATAAGGACGTCAGCTTTTGAATCAAACTGGTTAATCGAAGAATATACTCTAAGATTTTGATAAGGTTGAGTGTTTTTATCTATACCTGCAACAACTTCATGTTCAGGATGATTTTCGAGCAGTTTTAAAAGAGAACGTCCCATTTTGCCGTTGCAGCCGCAAATAACTATTTTCATAATTTAAACCAAATGACACCCCTTTAGTGATGCCATTTATTTCACCTTCCGTTTCTTTGAATTATATCAATCCGCAATTTACCATTGCATTTTTAAGTTTATCTAGAGACTCTTGGCTGAGAGTACCCAGTGGCATACGGCATTCTCCACAGGAATATCCCATCAAGTTGAGAGCAGCCTTCACGGGCACGGGATTTACGTCGCAGAAAAGAGCGTCGATAAGGTCTATGTACTTAAGCTGAAGGCTTTTGGCTTCACTAATATTTCCTTTCAAAAATTCAGCAACCATGTTGTGGCATTCTTTTGGGCAGACGTTAGAAAGTACGGAAATAACACCTATTCCTCCTAAGGAAAGTACAGGTAGTATTTGGTCGTCATTTCCGGAGTATATATCTAAATCGTCTCCACAGAGTGAAGCTATTTTTGCCACTGCCGATAAGTCTCCGCTGGCTTCTTTAGCTGCGCAGATGTTAGGATGCAAAGATAGATGTTTATAGGTTTGGGGAAGGATGTTAACACCAGTTCTAGATGGAACGTTATACAAAATTATTGGACAAGAAACTCTATCCGCAATGTATTCATAATGTTTTATCAAACCGCTTTGAGAAGTTTTATTATAGTATGGAGTAACTATAAGTAAACCATCCACTCCCATTTCTTCTGCTTCTTTTGAGAGTCTTAAAGCAGTTTCGGTGTTGTTGCTACCTGAGCCTGCGATAACGGGAATTTTGCCATTTACTTGTTTAAGAGTAAACTCAATAACTTTGTTTCTTTCACTTTGGTTAAGAGTTGCAGATTCGCCCGTGGTTCCACAAACTATTATTGCATCAGTGCTGCTTTTAAGTTGAAAATCAATAAGTTTTTCGAGGGTATCATAGTTTACAGTTCCATCATTATTCATTGGGGTTACGATTGCTACTCCGGCACCCTTAAAGATAGTTTTTTTCATATTGCTACTCCTTTTAATTTATGATTTTGGGGTTATATACTTTTCATTACAGAGCATTTCTGCGAGTAATATAGCACCTCCGGCCGCTCCTCTTATAGTGTTATGGCTCATACAAACGAATTTTACGTCGTACTGAGAATCGTTTCTAAGCCTACCGATTGATATGCCCATACCGCGGTGAATATTTCTATCCTTAAATATTTGGGGTCTGTCAGGCTGAGGAAAGTAATTTAAGAATTTATTCGGGGAACTGGGTAGGTTTACGCTTGCGGGGTGGGGACTAAAATTTTCCCATTTTTCTTTTATTTTGTCAATTGTGATTTTCTGCTTAAACGAAGCGAACACTGCTGCACTATGTCCTTCGCTCACGGGGACTCTTAAACATTGAGAAGTTATTTTTATTTTGGAATTTGGAGAAATTTTTCCGTTTTGGATTTCACCCCAAATTTTAAGAGGTTCGATTTCAGATTTTTCTTCTTCTCCTTCTATAAAGGGAATGATATTATCTTTCATTTCGGGCCAAGTATCAAAGTTTTTTCCTGCTCCGGATATAGCTTGGTATGTACAGACGAGTATGGACTCAGGTTCAAAAGAGTTTAGGGCATAAATTGCGGGGACAAAACACTGGATAGAGCAATTGGATTTAACCGCTATAAAACCTCGCTTAGTTCCTAAACGTTTTTTCTGATACTCTATGACTTTTAAATGTTCGGCATTTAGCTCAGGAATAATCATCGGGACGTCTGGTTCGCTACGATTGGCACTATTATTTGAGATTACCGGGCATTCTAGTTTTGCATAAGTTTCTTCAAGCATTTTGGTTTCAGATTTAGTAGTGCTAAGGGCACAGAACACAAAATCACATAGCCGAGATATTTGATTTGAGTCTCGAAATGCGTCTAACACTTCCATTTGGGCTACAGATTCGGGGATGCTTTTTTCGATTATCCATTTATCCTTTACCGCTTCCTTGAAAAGTTTACCCGCCGAATTTTTACTTGCCGCCACACAACTAATTTCAAACCAAGGGTGATTTTCCAAAAGGGATATAAATTTTTGTCCTACAGTGCCGGTAGCACCTATTATTCCAACTTTAAATTTTTTCATAAAAATTTGAGCGTATGTTTGATTTGAAGGTTTATCTATAAAATCATTTCGCTCAATTCACCGTCCTTTGATAAATTTATTTTCTATAATCTATGGATTTTATTTTACTATAATTAAGAGTTATAATATCATTGTATTTTGAGAAGTGTCAATTTGATTATCAATACAAATTAAAATCAGAAGGAGAAAAACGTGGAAAGTACAAGCAACAAAATTACAACTCTTACTAAGAAAAGTCAGTTTTCATATGAATTACCCGCAGATTTGATAGCACAGCATCCCCTCGAAAACAGAGACTCTTCTAGGCTTATGATAATGGATAAAAAAAGCGGAGAATTGAAACATGAAAGTTTTCATGAGCTTTGCAACTATCTTCAGGAGGGAGACTGTCTTATTTTAAATAACTCCAAAGTTATAGCGGCTAGGCTTTATGGCAAAAACGTTTCAACGGGAGGCATGGTGGAATTTTTATTACTTCGCCAATTGAAATTGGGAGTTTGGGAAAGTTTAGTAAAGCCGGGAAAAAAAGCTAAAGTAGGTTTTTCATTCACCTTTCAAGGCGAAGATGATACCGTCTTAAATGCAAAAATTACAGAAATCTTGCCTGATGGAAATAGAGTAATAGAATTTGATGACACAATAAATTTTTTTGAAAAACTTGAAAAAATTGGGCAAATGCCGCTTCCTCCGTATATCAAAGAAAAACTGGAAGATAAATCTCGTTACCAAACAATTTATGCCAAAGATTTAGGCTCAGCCGCTGCACCTACAGCAGGACTCCACTTCACGCCTGCTCTTTTAAAAAAGATTAGAGATAAAGGAGTAAAAATAGGATTTTTAACTCTTCACGTAGGACTTGGAACTTTTAGGCCTGTTAAACAAGAAGATATTTCTGAGCACAAGATGCATAGTGAATTTTTTGTGCTTCCTGAGGAAACTGCAAATATAATAAACTCCACTAAACAAAACGGTGGAAGAGTCATATGTGTGGGGACTACTTCTTGCAGAGCATTGGAATCGGTTTACAAAGAGTACGGAAAACTACAAGCTTGTAGTATGTGGACTGATATTTTTATCCGCCCAGGGTACAAATTCAATGTTATGGATGGTCTAATAACTAATTTTCATCTTCCTGAAAGCACTTTAATAATTTTGGTGTGTGCGTTTGCGGGTTACGAAAATACCATGAATGCCTACAAAACTGCAGTTGAAGAGCGGTACAGATTTTTCAGTTTTGGTGATGCTATGATGATTATTTAAAAAAGTTATTGCATAGCATTCATTATTGTGATATACTTGCCTCTGAAAATACACACGCCCCAGACTTGTACTCGATGGTTGCCCCATAGGGTTTGTTGAAGGGCGGAGGAAAAAACCAAGGAGGAAAAATTTTATGGCAGTATTATCAATGAAGCAACTTTTGGAAGCAGGTGTTCATTTTGGCCACCAGACCAGAAGATGGAATCCTAAGATGTCAAGTTACATTTTCACTCAAAGAAATGGAATTCACATCATAGATCTCCAAAAAACCGTTAAGAAAATTGATGAGGCATATAGTTTCATCAAGAGAATTTCAGAAGAAGGAAAAACAGTTTTATTTGTTGGTACGAAGAAGCAAGCTCAAGAGTCAGTTAAATTAGAAGCATCTCGTTCAGGATCTTCTTATGTTAATGCTCGTTGGCTTGGAGGAATGCTCACAAACTTCTCAACAATTCGTAAAAGAGTTAGTCGTTTAAATCAACTTAAAGCTATGGAAGCTGATGGTACGTTTGAACTACTTCCAAAAAAAGAAGTTGTTAAATTACGTCTTGAGATTGAAAAGCTCGAAAAATTCTTGGGCGGGGTAAAAAACATGAAAGAGCTCCCTGGAGCATTGTTTATTGTTGACCCCAAAAAGGAACGCATTGCTGTAGCTGAAGCACGCAAGCTAAACATCCCAGTAGTTGCGATAGTAGATACCAATTGTGATCCCGACGTTGTTGATTATGTTATCCCTGGTAATGACGATGCTATCAGAGCAGTTAAACTTATTTGTTCCGCTGTTGCTAGCGCAGTAATTGAAGGCAGAGAAGGCAATGTTTTGGAAACTCCTACCGAGAATGAGGTTGCTGAAGTTGCTAAAGAAATGCTGGAAAGCGCTGGAGAAGCAAGCGTAGAAGAAACCAAATAAATTTTTATAGGAGGAATTTTCATGGGTTTTACGGCTCAAGATGTTAAAGATTTAAGAGAAAAAACCGGTTGCGGTATGATGGACTGCAAAAAGGCATTAACTTTTTCAAACGGTGATATGACAGCAGCTATCGATTTTTTACGCGAAAAAGGGCTCGCGGCCGCCACTAAGAAGTCTTCAAGAATTGCAGCTGAAGGTCTTGCGATGGCATATACCAACTCAGATTGCTCAGTTGGTGTGGCAATTGAGGTAAATTCAGAAACCGATTTCGTTGCAAAAAATGCAGATTTTCAGTCATTTGTTAAGCTTTGTGCAGATACAGTTATGAATGAAAATCCACAAACAGTAGAAGAGCTTTTGGCTATTAAGTTAGATTCCGGAAAGACTATTGAAAATGTTTTACAAGAGAAAATTCTTACTATTGGCGAGAATATCAAAGTTAGACGTTTCAAAAGACTCGACGGTGCAGTTGGAGCATATATCCATGCAGGAGGCAAGATAGGAGTTCTTGTTAAATTTGATGTTTCTGACAGTTCTGTGGCTGCAAAAGATGCTTTTAAGTCTTTCTCCAAAGACGTAGCTATGCAAATTGCTGCAGTAAATCCACTTTACTTAGATATCCAAAGTGTGCCTTCAGATGTTGTTGAACACGAAAAGAAAATTTTGAAAGAACAAATCGTCAACGACGGAAAACCTGAAAACATAGCCGAAAAAATAGTTCAAGGCAGAATTGCTAAGTATTTCAAGGAAGTATGTTTGGTAGAACAGCCTTTCGTAAAAGATGGCAATATGAGCATTGCTCAGTACGTTGAAAAAACTGCAAAAGAGCTAGGAGTAGATATAAAGATTAGTTCTTTTGTTAGGTTCGAAAAAGGCCAAGGTTTGGAGAAAAAAGAAGATGATTTTGCAAGCGAAGTTGCAGGAATGATTAAATAGTCATATCTAATTTGTAGGGCGTTTTGGTGGTACATGGTTTTACTGCCGGTTCACCGAGACGTCAACTAATGTTTAGCTTATAACTAAGGCGGTGTTGTTGGGTATGCTCGAGCTTGATGCTCAATTTCTTGAAAATTACGTTACTAACAAGGAAGTTGAACTTTTTCAAGATAAATTGAAAGCCGCTCATGAAAAGCTACATAGTCCCCAGGGCAGTGGCAAAGGGTGGATGGATCTACCCGTTTCTTACACCAAGGAGCAGCTTTCTAAAATATACCAAACCGCGGATGAGATAAGAAGTAATTCTGAAATTTTGATCGTAATTGGAATAGGCGGATCTTATCTGGGTGCTCGTGCGGCAATAGAATTTTTGACTTCGGTTAATTACAACAATTTTTTGAAAACTAAAATATTTTTCGTAGGAAATAGCATGAGTTCAGTGGATATTTCTGAAATAATTCGCATTTGTGAAGATAAGGATGTATCTTTAAATGTTGTTTCTAAATCTGGTAGTACTACAGAGTGTGGAATTGCTTTTAGAATATTCAAGCGATTTATGGAAGAAAAATACGGAAAAGAAGTTGCAAAAACTCGAATTTACGTTACTACCGACCCGAATAAAGGATGTTTACGGGAGCTTGCCTTAAGAGAAGGATATCAAATTTTTGAGATTCCCTCTGATGTAGGTGGGAGGTACTCAGTTTTAAGTCCGGTTGGGTTGTTACCTTTAAGCGTGATGGGAGCGAATATAATAAAAATTTTGCAGGGAGCAAAAAACGCTCGCAGTAGGTTTTTATCTCTTAACATCATGCAAAATGAATGCTATAGATATGCCGTTTTAAGAAATGTCCTTCATGGCAAAGGTAAATTAGTAGAAATACTAGTTGGATATGAGACCCGTCTTCAGTATTTTCTTGAGTGGTGGAAACAGTTATTTGGCGAGAGCGAAGGGAAATGTAAGCGTGGGATTTTTCCGTCGTCAGCAATATTTACTTCTGATCTCCATTCTATGGGTCAATTTATTCAAGATGGGAATCCTATATTTTTTGAAACCGTTATAACTGTTTCACATGACCCTTGCAAAATTCAGATTCCCTATGATAGTTTGAACCTAGATTCGCTTAATTATCTTTCCAACAAGACCGTACATTATGTCAATTCTAAAGCGTTTTTGGCGACCATCCGCGCACATACTTCGGCAGGGATTCCAAATATTCATATTAGAATAAAAGAAACTAATGAATATGAGCTAGGTTATCTTATATATTTCTTTCAAAAAGCTTGTGCGATTTCAGCTTACATTTTAGGAGTTAACCCATTTAATCAGCCGGGTGTGGAAGCGTATAAGAATGAAATGTTTCGGCTCTTGGGGAGACCTGGTTGGAGTGGTATATAGGCAAAAGATATCGAGTTGACAAAAAAACTTTGCTGAGTTATAATAAGCAAAATTGCCATGGAAAATTCTTTTTAGAATGCGTATAAAATTTTAGAAAAGAGATACATGGTAAAAGCTAAGGCAGTACTATGAATTTTAGAGCAAAAAAGTACTGCATAAAAGTGAAAAATTTTAAGTTGTATATTTAAAAGGAGGTGCCAAGAATGGCAATAGTACCAAAGAGAAAAACTTCTAAAGCAAGAAGGAATTCTAGACGTTCAAGCGTATGGAAATTGGAAGCTCCTGCATTTAGCAGATGCGAAAAATGCGGTGGACTTAAGTTAATTCACAGAGTTTGTGGAGGATGCGGCTTTTACAGAAATAGAGAAGTTGTTAAGAAAGAAGCTTAATTTCAGTTTACTGAAATCCATACTGTTTAAGGTGGTATAGAGGAGGAGAAATCCTTCTCTATTTTCAGTAGATAGTTAAGCAAGACTCATAAATTACATGAAAATTTTTTATGGAAGGAATGTAAAAATGGCAAAACCTATAGTAGCGTTTCTGGGGCGTCCTAATGTGGGGAAATCTACTTTATTTAATAAATTGGCAGGGAAGCGTATCTCTATAGTAGACGATACTCCAGGTGTTACCAGAGACAGAGTATATGCAGATTGCGAATGGAGAGGTAGAACCATTGCTATTGTTGATACAGGAGGTATAGAAACCGATAAGCAAGATGATTCTATTTCTTCAAAAGTTAGACTTCAAGCAGAAGCTGCGGTTGATATTGCGGATGTGATTGTATTTGTTGTAGATACTAAATCCGGGTTGGTTTCTTCGGAGTACGAGATAGCCCAGCTACTTAAAAAATCTGGAAAACCAATAGTTTTATGTGCAAACAAATCAGATAATGTTGGTAAAATCGATATCAATTCCTATGAATTCTATAATCTAGGGCTTGGTGAACCTCTCTTAGTTTCCTCGCTTCATGGTCATGGCACGGGAGATCTTCTAGACAAAGTTTTTGAATTTCTACCCGAAGATAACTGTGAACTGGAAAATGAATATATTTCGGTTGCGGTAATAGGTAAACCGAACGTGGGCAAATCTTCGCTTATAAATTACATCTCCGGAACTAATAGAAGTATCGTTTCGGACGTTGCAGGTACCACCAGAGATACGATTGATACTCCTATTTCTAATTCTCAAGGTAATTTTAATTTCATAGATACAGCAGGAATACGCCGAAAAAGCAAGGTAAACGAGAAAATAGAAAAATACAGTGTTATGCGAGCTAAAATGGCGGTAGAGCGTTCGGATGTGTGTGTTATAATGATTGATGCAGCAGAAGGTCCTACTGAACAGGATACTAAAATTGCGGGATTAGCTCATCAAGCTGGCAAAGGCTGCATAATAGCTGTGAACAAATGGGATTGTATAGCTAAAGAGACCAAAACACTTGAAAATTACAAAAAAAGAATTAAAGAAAAATTTTTATTTATTTCATATGCTCCTATCGTTTTTATTTCAGCAAAGACTGGGCAGAGAGTAGAAGAGCTATTCAAATGTATTAACGAAGTAAGTCAGTTCAACTCGATGCGTGTATCTACTGGCACACTTAACGAAGTACTTTCACGCGCAGTTGTTAAAGTTCCTCCTCCGAGCCACAAGGGTAAAAAACTTAAAATTTACTATATGACTCAAGTTAGCGTGCGTCCTCCTACATTTGTATTTTTCGTGAATAAAGCAGAACTGTTCCATTTCTCTTATAAGCATTACATTGAAAATAATTTAAGAGAGACATTTAAATTTACCGGAACACCAATTAGATTTGTAGTAAGGGAGAAAGCTGAGAAAAAATTTGAGCCGCATATCTAATTTTAGTTAATAATGATAGTGAGGAGTAAATGGTATTTGGTATGCTAAATAGTAGTATTTTTTCAATTCAGTTTTTTGTGACAATAATCATTGCCTATCTTGTTGGATGCATAAATTCTTCTATTTTAGTGGGTAAAATTTTAAACGTTAAGCAAGATATACGTGATATGGGAAGTGGAAATGCAGGGTTTACTAATACTCTTCGAACAGTTGGAAAGAAGGCAGCAGTACTTACTTTTTTAGGAGACTTTACAAAGGGGGTACTAGCTGTATGGATAGGAATAAAGATTTGCTGCTCGATGTCTAACACTTGCGATTTGATGGCGATTAAACTATTTTCTTATTCTGCAGCACTTGCTTGTGTTATAGGGCATATCTATCCATGTTTTTTCAATTTTAGAGGTGGTAAGGGAATTTTAACCGCTTGGGCGTGCTCTTTACTGATTGATTGGAGAGTTTTTTTAGTTCTAATAACTGTGTTTTTGTTAGTGCTTGTTTTTTCAAAAATAGTTTCTTTATCCTCGATATGTGCAGCTGTGGCTTATCCGGTGGCAACTTTTCTAATAAATCATTTTTGTTTTACTGGATACTTAGAAACATTGATTTCAACTTCGTTTACTTTTGTGATAGGGCTTATAGTTATTTATAAGCACAGAAGCAACATAAAAAGAATTTTAAACGGCGAGGAAAAAAGAATTTCAGTAAGTAAGGTGTGATTAAAATTAAAACTTATAAAATTCATCTGATACGCCATGGAATGACTATGGCAAATGTGAATGGTCAATATGCGGGTGTTTGGGACGTCCCCGTGTGCGAAGAGGGAATAAAAAAACTTGAAAACTTGAAACAAAGTTATGAGTATCCAAAAGTTGATGAAGTTTACAGTAGTCCCCTAACGAGATGTTTGCAAACCGCTAGAATTATATACCCAGATATAAATGCAGAAGTGGTAGAAAATTTCAAAGAATGGGATTTCGGAGAATGGGAAGGCAAAACCACGAAAGAGCTTATGCAAGACCCCCACTACGTAAAATGGGTAGAGAGCGGTAGAGCTTTGAGCGTCCCTGGAGGTGAAAGTGGCGAAGAATTTGGTAAGAGAATATGCACGGCTTTCGAGGAAATAGTAAATTCAATTATCAAACGTGGCATTGAAAGCACTGCTATTTTTACACATGGTGGAGTAATTATGAGTTTGCTCACAACTTACGGTATCCCAAAATCAAGATTTTTGGATTGGATTTGCGACAATGGCTGCGGCTACTCACTAAGTATTATGCCGAGCTTTTGGATGAGAGATAAAGTTCTGGAAGTTTATGAAAAAGTTCCTAAAGGTTCAAATTCGCAAATAGATGGTAAATTTAAAGAGCTCATAGATAAACTTAAATAAATTTAATATGTTTTAAAGTAAAAAAGAAAGGAAGTGCTGCAATGAGCAGTAATCAAAAATTAAGAAATATAGCAATAATAGCCCACGTTGACCACGGCAAGACTACGCTTGTAGACCAAATGCTGAAACAAAGTGGAACTTTTAGATCTAAC
The DNA here is from genome assembly GCA_934725345.1 of uncultured Eubacteriales bacterium. Taxonomy (GTDB): domain Bacteria; phylum Bacillota; class Clostridia; order Oscillospirales; family Acutalibacteraceae; genus UMGS1491. The sequence goes on along the minus strand of CAKVBG010000016.1, from coordinate 1,178 downwards.
GAAACCGTTGCTGAAAGAGTTATGGACTCCAATGACCTTGAACGCGAAAGAGGAATTACGATATTATCTAAAAACACTTCAGTTTTTTATGAAGATATCAAAATAAATATCGTAGATACCCCAGGCCACGCAGACTTTGGTGGAGAAGTTGAGCGTATCTTAATGATGGTTGACGCCGTAATTTTATTAGTTGATGCTTTCGAAGGATGTATGCCTCAAACAAGATTTGTTCTCCAAAAAGCTTTGAAATTAAATAAAAAACCCATTGTGGTTATAAACAAAATAGACCGTCCTGGGGCACGCCCTGAAGAGGTAATAGATGAAGTTATCGATTTGTTTATAGAGCTGGGTGCTGATGATGATCAAATAGAATTTCCGGTCGTATATGCTTCAGGCAGGGATGGATATGCCTTTTTAAATAAAAACGATGAAAGAAAAGATCTACGTCCACTTTTTGAAACTATAATAAAAGAAGTTCCGGCTCCCAAGGGTGAAATAGACGGGCCTCTTCAGCTATTAATTTCTAACATAGATTACGATGAATATGTTGGACGAATCGGTGTAGGTAGAATAGAACGAGGAAAAGTTGTTTCTGGGCAAACCGTAGCACAGTGCACTCGTGAGGGAGAAGTAAAGAATGTTAAAATCGGCAAAATATATAAATTTGAAGGTTTGAAAAGAACTGAATGCACTTCTGCCGAAGCAGGAGAGATAGTATCGGTTTCGGGTGTAAGTTCTTTAAATATCGGTGAAACTTTGTGTTCAACTGAAAAAATTGATCCGTTACCATTTGTTAAAATAGACGAGCCTACTGTTTCAATGAACTTCATGGTAAACAATAGTCCTTTTGCAGGAAAGGAAGGTAAATTCGTAACATCTAGAAATATCCGCGAGAGATTATTCAAAGAAATAGAAACAAATGTTTCTATGAAGGTAGAAGAAACAGATTCAGCTGATACGTTTAAAGTTTCCGGCCGTGGAGAACTTCACTTATCAATTTTAATTGAAACTATGCGCCGCGAAGGGTTTGAGTTTCAAGTATCTAAACCTCAAGTAATAATGAAAGAAATAGATGGTAAACTTTGCGAGCCAATTGAGATTCTTTCTGTCGAGGTACCGGAAGGATATGTTGGATCTGTTATCGAAAAAATTGGTGCTCGTAAAGCAGACATGATTAA
>CAKVBG010000015.1 GCA_934725345.1 uncultured Eubacteriales bacterium | reverse complement strand
GTGTATACACTAATCGATTTTTTATTTTACATCCATCTATCCGGTTCATTGCATAACTCTTGTAATTCTTTAAAAAACATGCTTACATGGTAGCCATCACAAGTTGCATGATGAACCGATATAGAAACTGGTAATAATAACTTTTCCCCAAATTTAAAAAATTTACCTACCATAACAAAAGGCGCCAACCAAACTATATCGCTTGTAGGGGGGCAATCAAAACTGGTAAAGCTGCTCCAAGGAAGAGAACTCATATCGAAACAGTTTATAGGAAATTTCCCCTTTGCTGCCATACTTCTGTTTTCCCCATACATACTAATATCACTAATAAATCTATTGTAAAACAATTTAAAGTTATCGGAATATTCAGTCCATAAAACCGAAATTCTCTTGTCACTCTCGTGAAATATCGGATATCGAGGATGAATTACGTCGTATATACCCAAATCATTATCCTCGTTATAAGACGTCTTAAATTCGTTACTCGAATTTAAAACTTTTGAAATCATATAAGTAAATGTAGGATAATGCCTTAGCTTAAGCTCTTTAATTCTTTTTATTACATTTGTAGCATCAATATTTAAAGTCATATTGATTTTGCAACGGTTCTTTGTAGTAAACCAGTCATAATTCTCTTTTCTGCTCCAAGTTTCTAAATCTATTTTAGTAAATTTCATTTTTAGTTTTCCTCCTTTTATCTACGTATAATAACTATAAATATATACTATGTGTTTGTAAACATTGTAATTGGCTCAAACTCGTATTATTATCGAGTTTATTCAAGTCCCCAACGGTTATCCGCACTAACTAGAAGTTTCATAGAGGATGCCAAAATCCTTTATGGAACATTTTTTATTTAATTCAAAGAATTTAAGTTGTTTGTTGATTGCCAACAAGCAGCTTTTTTAATTTTTTTATATAAGTTGCCTTTAAATATGCAAAATTATGTCGTTTTAGGTCGATAGGTGAACCGACAAATTTTAAAGGAGGCAATATTATGGTCGTATCATCTAAGGGCAAATCTTCAAAGGAATTAAACAAAAAGGAGCTAATGTTTTGCCATTACTACATCAACACTGGCGATTCAAAAGAAGCTGCTGTGCGTGCGGGGTACAAAACATTTCCCAACAAAAAAGGAACCGAACTTCTTTTAGATAAAAGAATATCTGAAAGAATAGAAAGTATGTACAGAGAAAAAAGAAAGAATTTAGTTTACAGAGCAACCAGTGGGTATGAAAGATTAGCTTTTGGTAGTATTTCGGATTCCATCAAACTTTTATTCTCTGAGAATCTGAGACCTGAAGATCTTGAAAAAATGGATTTGTTTAATATATCCGAGATAAAAAAACCTAAGGACGGTGCAATGGAAATTAAATTTTTTGACCGTCTAAGAGCGCTTGAAAAACTTGAGCAAATAGATGTTAGCATGAACGATACCAAAGAACCTTTTTATTACGCTTTGGAAGAAGGAATGAAAAAGCTGAGCAATAGTAAAAATGATCCTCTGGAGGATTAAATGAAATTTGAAACTTTTTCAAAAAAACAAACAATTGCTTTAACCTGGTGGTTGAAAAATTCTCCTTATGAGAAATTTGATGCCATTATCTGCGATGGTTCTATCCGAAGCGGTAAAACGATATGTATGTCTATTTCGTTCGTACTATGGGCGTTTTACAAATTTAATGGTTCTGCTTTTGCAATCTGTGGAAAAACCATCAAATCTATCAAGAGAAACGTCCTGACGCCAATACTTCCTATCCTTACCAGTCTAGGATTTACATTCAAAAAAAAACTCTCAGAAAATTTAATAGAAATATCTTTTGAGCAAAGAACCAACATATTTTATCTTTTCGGAGGTAAAGACGAATCTTCGGCATCCTTAATTCAAGGCATGACTCTTGCTGGGGTTTTGTTTGATGAAGTAGCTTTAATGCCAAAATCGTTTGTGGAGCAAGCTTTGGCTAGATGTTCCGTATGCGAGTCTAAATTTTGGTTTAACTGCAATCCTGAGTATCCGGGGCACTGGTTTTACAGAGATTGGATACTAAAAAAAGAAGTCAGAGGTGCTATGTATCTCCACTTCACAATGGATGACAATCCCTCTCTTTCTTCACTGCTAAAAGAGCGTTACAAACGGCTTTACACCGGCACATTTTATCAAAGATTTATTGAAGGAAGATGGGTTGCTGTTGAGGGGTTGATTTATCCGTATATGTCTGAGAGTTCAATGTTTTGCGATTTACCCTCTTCTACCCCAACGCGTTATGCTCTTTCTTGTGATTATGGGATAGTCAACCCTACTTCGTGCGGGCTATGGGCTGAAATTGATGGTGTGTGGTTTAGAGTGGATGAATACTATTATGACTCCCGAAAAGAAGGCGAAACCAGAACAGATGAAGAACACTACAAGTATATTCGTCAAATGGTTGGTTCAAGACAGATTGACTGTATGACTATCGACCCCTCAGCTGCCAGCTTTATAACTTTAGTTCGTAAACATGGAGAATTTAAAGTTATACCCGCAAGAAATAACGTTTCTGAAGGGATTGCCGAAGTAACTCTTGCGTTGAAGCGAGGTGATATAAAAGTATGCAAAAACTGCGTTAACTCTATCCGTGAATTTTCGCTATACAGATGGCAGAACTCCTCAAGTAAAGATACACCTGTTAAAGAAAATGACCACGCCATGGATGATATCAGATATTTTGTAAGCACAGTCATGGCTGCCGATGACGATCCGTTTTTTGCATTAGCTGCTCAAAGATAGTAAAGGAGTATGAAAAGTGGAATTTTTTAAAAAGAAAAAGCCTGTTGAAGCTGCTGTACAAACCGCTCCGGTATGTTCAAAAACATCGCATCCTTTCAACATACTTGATAAATACACCCCTCTTACAGACCCAGAAATTAAACTTTATAAAGCTTTACGAGAAGCTGTTCCTATTATAGATGCTGCTATTTCTAAAATTATACGTCTTACAGGAGAATTCAGAATTAGTTGCGAAGACTCATATGTTGAATATCAAATTAACAAATTTATTTCAAATGTACGAGTCAATTCATGTGAAGTTGGAGCTAACTATTTCATACTTTCTCATTTAAATCAGCTTTTAACTTATGGTACAGCTGTAGGGGAGATAGTAATTAACCCCGAGGATGGTTCAATTGAAGCACTTTACAACGCGTCTTTGAAAGATATCGATTTAAGAACTAAAAACAGTCCTTTGAATTTAGTGATTTCCCAGAGAAGAAAAGATGGTTCTTTGCACCCGATAAAGTATCCGGATTTGGTATTAATTTCTTCCCTCAACCCAGACCCTGGCAAAATTTACGGTAATTCTATCATGAAAGGTTTACCATTTGTAAGTAACATTTTACTTAAGATATTCAATAGTATAGGGGCAAATTGGGAACGTGTGGGGAATATCCGATTTGCAATAACATATAAACCTTCATCAGATGCGGGTGAGCGTGCTTATTCCAAAGAAAGAGCCGCACAGATAGCCGCCCAGTGGAGCAAAGCCATGCAAGTTGGTGGACATCCCAGCGATTTTATTGCCGTAGGGGATGTTGGGATTAAAGTTATCGGAGCAGATAACCAAGTACTCGATAGTCAAGTGCCTGTTAGGCAGATGCTCGAACAAATTGTCAGCAAACTTTCAATACCACCATTTTTATTGGGTCTTAATTGGTCTTCAACTGAAACGATGTCTGACCAACAAGCCGAGATTTTAGGAAGTGAGCTGGAGGCCTATAGAAGACTACTTAACCCGGTGATATTTAAAATCTGTGACACTTGGCTTGCGATTAATGGCTACCAAACAGAATATAAAGTTTCGTGGAACAAAATCAAACTGGAGGATCAACTTCATATCGCAAATTCACGTCTGCTTAATGCCCAAGCGAGAGAAATTGAAAAACGCCTCGAAACACAGTTTGAGACGAGTGATAACAATAACTACAGTGCGGAGGTTTAATTTATGCAAGATGGCTACGTGATAAAAAGCAAATCCAGTTCTTCGATTTCTTCACAAGAACTTGATTTAATCAACAATCTAACTAGAAGAAAATTTACCGCAGAGGAAATATATGTTTTTTCAGTGGTTTTGTGTGATAACGATATCGACCGTGACAACGAAAGATTTACTGATAATGCTCTTGAAAAATTAGAAAAATTGTTTGTTGGTAAAACCGGAATACTTGACCATAATCCTACGAGTGAAAATCAAACTGCAAGAATATTTAAATGTTGGGTAGAGAGTGTTGCCGGAAAAAAGAATGCTATAGGTAAACCCTACAAAAGACTTCTTGCTAAAGCATATATGCCAAAATCCAAGAAAAATGAAGACGTAATTCTTGAGATAGATTCTGGGATAAAAAAAGAAGTAAGCGTGGGATGTTCTGTTGAAAACATGACTTGTTCAATTTGCGGAAACAATATGAAGTCCAATTTTTGTTCTCACGTAAAGGGCAAGAAGTATAAAAATGGTTCATCGTACGAAATTTGCCACGCCGTAATGGACAACCCCGTAGATGCTTATGAATGGTCTTTTGTAGCAGTTCCGGCCCAGCGTGAAGCAGGAGTAATTAAATCGTTTGGAGTGAATTCTTTGAAAGGAGGTGAAGGTTCGGTGGAAGAAATCATCAAAACTTTAAATAATGGTAAATCCGTTAGCTTTGACGAATCCCAAGCCGCTAAACTCTTAGATATTATCAATACTTTGAAATCAAAAGCAGAAATTGGTAAAGCCTATCAAGAAGAGCTCAAAGAAGAAGTTTTGAAACTTTCAGGAATGATTAGGTCTGAAGTTGGTGTACCCTTAATGAAAAGCATTTGTGAAAAACTTTCAGTGGATGAACTTAAATCATTGAGGGATTCCTTTAAATCAAGGCTTGCTAAACAATTTCCCGCTAAACCACAGTTCTCGCCTGACGATACCCCTATAGAGAAAGATTGTAATTTAGAATTTAAAATATAAAATGGAGGAATTAAAATGGCATTTTGCGATTCTTTAAAACTTGAAAAAGGTATGTACAACGTTGGAGGCAAAAGCTTCACGGACGTTCTTGAAGAACTAGATCCTTCTGAAAACTATAAAGGTACTTCCCTAGAAAACCTTGACGCATATCAACGTCAGTTAAAGAGATTTAATATAAAAGTAAGTGGTGCTGGATGCGATATGGTTGAAAAATTTTTCAGCACTTCCGATTCAGCGGTACTATTTCCAGAATTTTTAACAAGAGCAATAAAACAAGGAATCCAAGCTAGTGACGTCCTTTCTTCAATTGTTGCAGCAACTACCAAAATTGAGGGTGTGGACTATAGATCTATTAAATCCACAACGGCCAGTTCTTCAGACGAATACATAGCTGAAGGCGGTTCACTTAGAAGTGTAAACGTTACAAAAAATTCAGGTCTGGTTTCGCTCAAAAAACATGGTCGTTTGCTTTCTTCTTCCTATGAAGCACTAAGATTCCAAAATTTGGACGTAATTGCAGTAATTTTAAAACAAATAGGTATGGATATTGCAAAAGAACAACTCAAAGATGCTGTTACTGAACTATTAGGCTCAGGGGATACAGCAGCAGCCAAAATTACCGCTACATATGCCAGTGGTGCAACTAAACCAGCTCTTTCATATTCACATCTTTTAGAGCTTTGGAAAGGACTTACTCCATATAAATTGAATGTTATGCTCGCCTCTAAAGGTACTATAAATGATATTTTATCTTTAAGCGAAATGAGAGATGCAGTGGCCGGTCTTGACTTCCAAGGAACAGGTAACATCGTAACACCAATGGGAGCTAAACTCATACTTTGTGATAGCGTAAGTGCTAACAATATTATTGGTCTTGACAAAGACTTCGCTCTGCAAATGGTACAATCTGGTGACGTAGTTGTTGAATACGATAAAGTAATAGACAAACAGCTTGAAAGAGCGGGTATTACTATGACTACAGGATTCTCTAAAATATTTGGCGACGCAGTTAAATACTTAGACTATAGCGGTAATAGCGAAGGCTAATAAATTTCAATTGGCTTCTTGGCGACGGGAGGCCAATTTCTCAAATTAGTTTGTGAAGGAGGAATTTTGCTTTGAATTTACAGACTGTACTTCAGAAGTTTTTAATAATTTCAAATGTTGAGATGGAAGAATCGACATCGTGGATAGATTTATGCGAAGACAGCATTGAAGAGATAAAAAGTCAGTTGCGAGAAGATGTGGATATTGAAAAGCACTCTCATAGATTAGAAGTTGCCGCAGCTGCATTATCGTTTTACAAATACACTCTATACAACGCATCTTGTCCAGGAATGGAATCGTTTGCGGCGGGAGAAATTCGAATAAAGAGCGACCCGAATACTGCAGTCAAAATGGCTTATAGAGCTTGGCAAGAAGCCAAAAGTGCTATTGCTGACCTCATAAAGGACGATAATTTCGTGTTTGAAAGGATTGCGTTTTAATGTACGATAATTCCAGACGGGCATTCTCTCAATTCGGACAAAAAGTTACTATTACCAATACTGCACAAAACACAAAACAAGTAACTCGGGCCTTTATACAACCGCTTAGGTCTGATTACCAAAGTCCAATGTATGGGGATTTTACATCTAAAAATGAACAATTTATTTACATAGGAAAACCCGGAGTGAAACTTTGCCAGTGTGATAAAGAAAACACCATTATAGAAAGTAATTCCGGAAATTATAAAATAATCCAAGCAGAAGATGTTTATCTTTCAGAGAAAGTGTTTTACGAGCGAGCACTCCTAGAACCTTATACCTCTTCATAAGAATTTTTTAAAACCGGACAGATATATAAAAGTTTGTCCGGGAAAAATAATATCAGTCAAAAGAAAGGGAAATAGTTTAAATGCATCAACAAGCGAATCCGATTTGTTTAACTGTTCACTTGAGTGAACCAATTATTATTTCAGGCAAGATATTTTCTTTAAAGCTTCTATCTACATATGATTATATAACTTTCATGAAAAGATATAGTAAGCTCAGAAAGTATTTAGTTTCAATGGGATGCAAGTGTGAATTTTGCCGCAACATGGCACAGAAGGCTAGTTTGGTTTCTATGTGTTTATACAAAAATTCAAGTAATAAACTTTTTTCTGACCCAATCGAAGTCCTGAAAAATTTTACTCCCCAGGAGCTGAAATATATTTATAATCGATATACGGTTCTTAGTAATCAAGCTTGGAAATATCATATGAGAACTTTTAAAGCTTTTGAAAGTGTAAAAAAACATAGATATCAAGGGGATTCTCTAAAAAAATAATTTTAAATAAACAATTTTGTGTTGACTTATCTATAATCAGTGTGGTATACTAGGTCACAGCTTTGTTTACTTACCTATGGAAGAGTGGGGAAATCCCGCTCTTTTATCTGTATTGTGGAGGTATTTAATGGATAGTAAATCAACAAGTATTTCAGAAATGGTATCGCAAATGGCAAAACCTTTAGCAGACCAACTTGGGCTTGAACTTTGGGATGTCAAGTTTTTGAAGGAAGGGCCTTCGTGGTATTTGAGAGTATTTATCGATAAAGACGGAGGAGTTGATATTGAAGACTGCGAAAGAATGAGCAGAAAACTTGATGAACCGCTTGAAGAATTGGATTGTATTGATCATTCATATTGTTTAGAAGTTTGCTCACCAGGTATTGAGCGAGAACTCTCGACTGATGTTCACTTAGAAAAGTTTATCGGACACGAGGTAAACTTAAAACTATTTAGGCCCGATGAGGAAAATCGCAAAGACCTAATTGGCAAATTAGTTTCATTTGATAAGGACAAAATAGTTATATCCAATTCCGAAGGGGAGTCTTTGGAGGTTGCAAGAAAAAATATTTCTAGAATAAATTTAAAAGTATTATAGGAGAGTTAGTAAAATGAGCAAAGAAATTTTTGAAGCACTCAGAACACTTGAAAAAGACCGCGGCATATCTATGGACTATATGCTTGAGAAAATTAATAAAGCTATTGTTACGGGCTGCAAAAATAACTACGGAGGAAACGAAGAAGTAGTTGTAAATTTTGATGAAGAACGTGGATTGTTTGATGTTAACTTAATGAAAACAGTTGTGGATGAAGTAGAGAACCCGGGAAAAGAAATTTCACTTAAGGATGCACTTAATGTTAAAAGAGGAGTTCAAATTGGTGATCAAATAGCTATTAAGCTAAATACGAAAGAATTTGGACGCATAGCTGCTCAAACAGCTAGAAATATTATTCGTCAAGGTATCAAAGACGGCGAAAAATCTTTGATAACCCAAGAGTTTCAGAGTAAGCAAGATTCTATAGTTACTGCTTTGGTGGAGCGTGTGGACGTAAAAACTGGAGCACTTACACTCAGAATAGGAAAAGCTGAATCTACTTTACCTTTGTCGGAACAGATTGGAAATGAAGACGTTAAAGAAGGAGATTACATTAAAGTATATCTTGCTGAAGTTAAATCAACAGAAAAAGGTCCAAAGATAATGATATCTCGTTCTCACCCAAACTTCATGAAAAAGTTATTCGAGAGCGAAGTTCCTGAAATAGCCGACGGTACAGTTGAAATTAAGTTTATTGCCAGGGAAGCCGGATCAAGGTCTAAGGTTGCTTTAGTTAGCCATAACCCGAATGTTGACCCGATAGGATCTTGTATTGGACCACAAAAAACTCGCTTACGTGCAATAATGTCTGAGGTTGGTGGAGAAAAAATCGATTTAATTCCGTACAGCGAAAATTTAGAAGAATTCGTGGCTGCTGCGTTAGCTCCTGCTACGGTTTTAAGAATTGAACAAGATGAAGAGAATCCTAATTATTGTAAGGTCGTTGTGCCTGCAAACCAATTTTCTCTTGCTATAGGAAATCGCGGCCAAAACGTACGTTTAGCTGCAAGACTTACGGGTAAAAAGATAGATATCCGTTCAGACAGTGAGATTTAGATTTTATTTTTAAGGATGAGTGCTTTAAGTTGGAGAATAAACATATTCCATTGAGAAAGTGTATTGGATGTGGGGTTAGGAATCCCAAAGAAAAATTTATGATGGTTGTAAGGCCGTCGGAAGGCGAGAACAAACAAATTTACGCTGATGTTGGTAAAAACAAAAAAAGCGGTAGAGCTGCATATATATGTTTTGATTTAGAGTGTTTGAAAAAAGCCCGGAAAGTCCGGCGGATGGAGAGAATATTTTCTTGTAAGATAGAGTCTGAAATCTATGACGCTCTTGAAAGGATGGCTCAAAAAAATGAGAAATAAATTCCTTTCTTTCTTGGGGATAGTAAAAAAAGCAGGTAAACTTTTTCTTGGAATGGACAACGTTAAGAATAATATTTTGAAGAAAGATATAACTCTTATACTCGTAACTAAAGATATATCGCAGTCATCCCTAGAGAAAATAAAAAAAGTGGCCGAAGAGAAGAATGTAAAGTTTTTTTCAGTGAACTATACCATGGAAGATGTCTATTCCATAGTGGGGAGACGGGCCGCTATTATGGGAATTTCGGATGAAAATTTTGTTAACAAGATAATCTCGCTTATAAGCCCTGAATAGTTTTGCGTATTATTAAACCATCAGGAGGTATGAATCTATGCTATCTAAATATAGAGTTCATGAGGTTGCAAAAGATTTTGGAGTTCAAAGTAAAGAAGTTATCGAAATTTTGAAGAAGTATACAGGTGAAGAAAAAAAACACATGACTTCTTTAACAAATGATGAATTGAGTATAGTTTTTGAATATTTTACTCAGAAACATAAGCTTAAAAATTTTACTTCTTATTTCAATCCCAAAGAGTCTGCTCCCTCGAGTGAAAAATCACCAGATAAGAAACCTAGGATTAAGAAAAATTTCCCCAAAAATAATACTAAAGGAGAATCAAGTCGCCCTTTGATAAAATCAGAAAATAAAACACAAAAACAAAAATTTGAAAATAAAATAGTCATAACAGGTAGTTCGAGTGTTAATCAGGACGCAGCTTCTAAATCTGAAGACCGTGTGGTTAATACCAGAATGGTTAACGTCAATATTGATAAATATAACGAGAAATACGATAGAATAGCCTCGGAAAAAATTAAAACAGACAATACCTCAAATAAGCAAAAGATTGTTCAAAGATCTCAACAACGTGGTAAATTTAGAAGCTCTAAAAGAGAATCTGAAGCCGAAAGATTGAAACGTATCGCTGAAGAAAGAAAAGCAAAACCATTAACTGTTCATATACCTGACGAGATAACAGTCGGAGAATTAGCTCAGCGTTTGAAAGCTACTGCTTCAGAAGTAATTAAAAAACTAATGTCTCTTGGGGTTATGGCGTCCATAAATGACAATGTAGATTTCGATACTGCAAGTTTGGTTGCATATGATTTTCATGCTAAAGTTGAAAAAGAAGAAGTTGTTTCAATTGAGGAAATGATTATAGACACCCACGAAGACTGCGAAACCGATTTAATAACTCGAGCTCCGGTGGTTGTAGTCATGGGTCACGTTGACCACGGCAAAACCTCTCTTTTAGATGCTATCAGACATTCAGATGTTATCTCTACAGAAGCGGGAGGTATTACTCAGCACATAGGTGCTTATAGGATTTCGGTTAATGGTCAAGATATTACTTTCCTTGATACTCCAGGTCACGAAGCTTTCACAACAATGCGTGCTAGAGGAGCTCAAGTAACGGATATAGCCATATTGGTAGTTGCTGCAGACGATGGAATTAAACCTCAAACTATAGAAGCAATAAATCATGCTAAAGCGGCTCAAGTTTCAATTATTGTAGCAATAAATAAAATGGATAAACCTGAAGCTAATCCAGATAAGGTAATTCAGCAGCTTACGGAACACGGTATAGTGCCTGAAGAATGGGGAGGAGACGTCCCGTGTATACGTGTATCAGCTAAAACCAAGCAAGGAATTGAAGAACTTTTAGAAATGGTTACGCTAACTGCCGAAGTTAAAGAGCTCAAAGCCAATCCGAACCGTAAAGCAAAAGGAACTGTAATTGAAGCAAGACTAGATAAAGGTCGCGGGCCAATTGCAAGTATCTTAGTTCAAAATGGTACGTTGAGAATTGGTGATACTATTGTTGCAGGGACATCTGTGGGAAGAGTACGTGCGATGGTAAATGACAGAGGGGAAAAAATAAAAGAAGCAGGACCTTCGGTACCTGTTGAAATAACTGGACTGGATACTGTTCCCTCGGGCGGAGATATAGTGGATGCGGTTTCTAATGAAAAACTTGCCAAAGAACTTGTTGAACAAAGACGTATATCTCAAAAAGAAGCTATTTTTAATAGCAGAAGCAAAGTTACTCTTGATAACCTATTTGACCAGATGCAACTCGGCGACGTAAAAGAATTAAAGATAATAGTTAAAGGTGATGTTCAAGGTTCTGTTGAGGCAGTTAGACAGTCTCTCGAGAAGATTTCGAACCCTCAAGTACGCGTTAATATCATCCATGGAGCTGTGGGAGCGGTTAATGAATCTGACGTCATGCTTGCGAATGCTTCAAATGCTATTATAGTAGGGTTTAATGTTCGTCCGGAACCTGCAGCTGCAGAAAATGCTCAGCGTTATGGGGTGGATATCAGGCTTTACAGAATTATATACGAGTGCATTGAGGAGATAGCCTCAGCTATGAAAGGTATGCTTGCTCCTAAATTTAGAGAGGTTCAGCTTGGTAGAGCGGAATGTAGGGAAGTTTATAAAATTTCAAATGTTGGTACTATCGCGGGATGCCACGTGTTAAGCGGTAAAGTTTCAAGGAACGCACAAATTCGTGTTGTAAGAGATGGTATTGTTATTGCTGAAAATCAAATTGCATCTCTTAAAAGATTCAAGGACGACGCTAAAGAAGTTGCTCAAGGCTATGAATGTGGAATCGGTCTTGCTAATTTCAACGATATCAAAGTGGGAGATATTCTAGAAGCGTTTATTATGGAAGAGTATCGCGATGACGACTAACATAGCAAAATAAACTTTTAAAAAAGGATGTTGAAAGATGAGCCATTCACGCCAACATATTTCTGAAAATATCAGAAGAGAAATTTCGTCAATTATACGCGAACTGAAAGACCCTCGTTTACAAAAATCATTCATATCAATTGCTAAAATAGAAGTATCGGATAAAAATTCTAGTTGTAAGGTGTTCATAAGTTCACTTCAAGGATATGAATCAGCTGAAGAGGCGGCTAAATGTTTAAATGCCGCTTCGGGGTTCATACGAAAAAAATTGGGCGAAAGAGTACAGCTCAGGTACACTCCAATAATTAATTTTATTCCTACTTCATCTATTGAGTATGGAGCGAGTATCTTAAAGAAATTAAATGATTTAGAGCGATAACTAAAACCAAAAGGTCAGTATTTGGTACAAGCTTAGGTGAATTTTTAAGTCGTCTGGGGTGCTGCTTTATGAGTGCCCAGTTAGGAAAGACTTTAAGTTGTAAAAAAAGGATGTAGAGTAAGTGGATTCTTTACCCGAATTAGTTCAAGTAATTAAAAATTTAGAAAATGTATATATTTTGACTCATATGTACCCAGACGGCGATGCTTTAGGTTCGGCGTTTGCACTTTGTAGAATTTTACAAAAACTCGGTAAAAAAGCGACTGTGAAGTTAGGATCTTGCAAATCAAACAAATTAAATTTTTTTCGGGATTATATTCAAGAACAAACTTTTGAGCCGGAATATATAGTTTCGGTGGATTTAGCGGCCAATTCTCTTTTGGACCCTGCTTTGGAGAAATATGCGGAAAAAATAGATATCTGTATTGACCACCATCAATCGAATAGGGGATATGCCGCACTAAACTATATTGATTCTTCTGCGGCGGCGTGCTGTGAGATAATTTATGAAGTAGTATCTAAACTAAACGTTCCAATGGATAAGAAAATTGCTGAAGGGCTTTATATTGGTATTTCAAGCGATACTGGATGTTTTAGATATTCAAACACAACGTATAAATCTCACTTGATTGCCTCAAAACTCATAAAGCAAGGTATACGAGTAGCGGAAATAAACGAAAAATTTTTTACGCTTAAATCCAGAAAACAACTAAAACTTGAGAAAGTTCTTTATGACAATTTAGAATATTTCTTTGATGATAAAATAGCTATAACTTCAGTTTCTAAGGCAGAAATGGCTAAATGTGAAATAGAAGATGATGAATGCGAGGGAATTGCTTCTATACCTATCAAAGTGGAAGGCGTTGGAATAGGCGTAACGTTGCGAGAAAAACAACCCGGTAACTATAAAGTTTCAATACGTACTTCTGCTGAATATGATGCAAATAAGCTTGCCACGCTATTTGGTGGAGGGGGCCACTTGCGAGCTTCGGGATTTGATATTTCAGGTTCGCTGAAAGAAGTGAAAGAAACTATAATTAAAACCTTATCTACGGAGTTAGGTGGTTAAATGAACGGAATTTTAGTTGTAGATAAACCGCAAGACTACACTTCCTTTGATGTTATTGCTGTACTCAGAAAAAAATTTAACCAAAAAAAAATTGGCCATATGGGCACTTTAGATCCAATGGCTACTGGCGTTTTGCCTATCCTTTTAGGCTCTACAGCTAAATTTCAAATGTTTACCTCTGAGCAAGAAAAAGAATATGTTGCCGAGGTTAAGTTTGGAATTAACACCGATACTTGGGATATCTTTGGAAAAGTCATTGAAGAAGCTCCCACAAACGTAAAAAAAACCGACCTTGAAGCTATTCTCAAGAAATTTCAAGGAAAAATTAATCAGATACCGCCCATGTACTCAGCTATTAAAAAAAATGGCGTAAAACTCTGCGACTTAGCCCGAAGAGGGAAAGTTATTGAACGGGAGCCTAGAGTAGTGGAGATAAAATCGCTTGAACTTATCGATTTTGATGAAACCCAACAGCTTGCCAAGATAAAAGTTAGGTGTTCTAAAGGGACGTATGTTCGTTCGCTTTGCTTTGATATTGGTAAGGAGCTCAATTGTTTAGCGGTAATGGGTAATCTTCGTAGGACTTTATCGAATTCTTTTAGTTTAGAAGATGCGGTGAATTTGGAAGCTATTAAAAATATGAGCATTGAAGAGCTTGCCGAAAATCACGTTTTTTCTACGGATTATCTTTTTAAGAATAATAAAGCGGTTCATATAGATGAAAATTCTGCATTTAAATTCAAAAATGGCGTTAATCTCGAATTTCGTTGGTTGAACTTAAAAGAGAACGTTAGTGAAGGTGAAATATTAAAACTATATAGCGGGGACTGTTTTTTAGGTTTGGGTCAAGCAGATTTGAAAAGCAGTAAAATTAAATTTTTGAAATGTGAATAATTTGAATTTTTTCTGAGTATAAGTATACTTTGTGATTCTAATCTACATAATGTTTAATTATATTAGGTGAAATATGAAGATATATAATTATTTAACAACTCAAACCAAACCTTTAAGTTTAGCTTTGGGATACTTCGATGGTATTCATAAAGGTCATCAAAAAGTCATATCACAGGCTGTAAAGCTTAAAAGCTTAGGATTAACGCCGTCCGTTTTTACTTTTAACCAAAATCCTAAATCAATTCTTTTTGGAACACCCGAAAACCGAATAATTTCAGTTAGCGAAAAAAACAAAGTGCTGGAAGATATGAGAATTGAAGTTCTATACACAATAGATTTTCAAGAAATTATGAATTTATCTCCGGAAGACTTTGTAGGGGAAGTGCTACATAAAGAATTGAATGTAAAGTATGCGGTATGTGGGTTTAACTATCATTTTGGTAAAGGCGGAATTGCCGACGCTGCCACTTTAAGCGAGATATGCAGTAAGTATGGAATAAAAACTAGAATAATAAAACCAATACTCTACAAGCATAAGCCAATAAGCTCGACTAGAATAAGAAATGCTATATCTCACGAAGATAGCAAAGATGTTTTGAACATGATTCATCGATTATAATAGATAAAGTCCTCATCTCCGGTTTTATGGAAATGAGGGCTTTACTTAGTTTGTGAAAACATTTTCAGAATAGTAATCGGATCCTATTTAACGAAATAGATTTAGATTGTTGCGTTCTCCATTTCTGGCTTCTTCACGAATTTTTTTCAATTTACTATAGCGATGGATAGATTCCGTATCTTGTCCAAGTTGTTGAGCAGCCAATTTTGCGTCATGTCTGGTTTTATATCTACCTAGTACCTGACCATTTTTATCATCGATAACTTCGTATTTGAAATCTCCATAGTGACGAGCGTGATAAACATATCCACCAGCAACGCTTTCTAAATCATTAGGATCAAGAGCGCTTATGTCTCTTTTTTCGACCTCCGGTTGTTTTCCCATTTCAGGTGTTTTTGAATTTTCCATAAATTTTACCTCCAATACAAATTTTTATCGTAAAAACTTACGATGAGAACATTTTAATGTTTTTGTATTTGTTTGTCAATAGTTTTTATAAAAATAAATATTTTTTATTCTTACTGCATACTAATTTTTTAGTGATCAAGATAATGGAGCCTCAAAATAATAGTCTTTCATCCAAATTTTGTGTATCTCAATAGTTTATATATTCCAGTGTTTTACTTATTCACGTCTTACAATTCCCATGGTATAATTCTTTGGGTATTGCGAACAATAAACTTTATAGAGAATGTGGCTAAAGATGAGGTGGTTATGTGATTTATTTTACAAAAGATTCCTTGAAAATAATAAAACAAAAGTTTTTTTATGTGAATTTGCGTGATGGAAGCCAAGCAATAGTATATAAACAAGACCAAAGTAAAGCGCAGGAAGCTTTACAGAAAGAAAAATATAATTTAAAATTTAGTCTTTATTCCATGCTTGGAGAACCCGATATAGAAAATGATGTATATCTGCTTGGGGTAGGGAACCAGCAGAGTTTGATGAACAAGATATTAAAAATTTTAAATCAGGAACGATTGAACATTATTTATTTAAAAATTAATTCTAAATGGAATGTACTTTTTTTATCGGATAATGATACAAAAAAGGAAGTGTATAATAATCCTGATCCGGAACTATATCAATGGCCATGTATCATTGCAGATGAAAAATTCGGTAGAGCTTTAAAGCCAGAACTGAAACCTGAAAGAGAACTTTTGAATGTTGTGGAAGAATTAACAAAATTAGAAAGGTAAAGGAGTTGATGGGTAAATGCCAACTATTCCAAAATTTGCGATCAATCTCGCAAAGGTAGCCAAGTCTAATCCTAAAATCATTTCAAATCAAGCTTCAAGCAAAATTAAAGAAAATAATATTTCACAGATTCAAACTAAAAAATTTGCTAAAGATGACATGGAGCTTAGTAAAATCAGACGTGAAGAAATAAGAAAAGAAATGGAGCAAAGTCTTCCAAAGAAAGCAAAAGATGATTTATCAGATACAATAAACATTTCAAATATGAAACCTCAAGATAAAATAAGTGGTTACCGAACCGGTGAAAAAGTAAAAATTTATGATAGTAATAATACTAGTAATTTTGTGGAAATAGTGTGGCCAGCAAATCCAACTAGTGAAGTTTTGATTACTTTGATTGGAGAAAAACTCAAAACACTTAAATAAATGTCTGAAGTGAGGAGGTGTTAAATATGGGTGGAAAAAAGAGTATAAAATTACAGCCCCAAAAGGTGGTTGCAAACTTTCCTGACATAGAGAAAGCTTCATTAGCTTCTAAGGAAGAAAATTATAGTATAAATCAAACGGAAAGTATGAGGGATTCAACATCTGGTGTACTCCAAGGTAATATCAGAGAAATGTTTAATTTATATGATAAGTTTAATTGGAATAAAGACGTTTTTCTTAGTAGT
Organism: uncultured Eubacteriales bacterium; assembly: GCA_934725345.1. Lineage (GTDB taxonomy): Bacteria > Bacillota > Clostridia > Oscillospirales > Acutalibacteraceae > UMGS1491. The sequence continues at coordinate 4,210 of CAKVBG010000015.1, read as the reverse complement.
GATGAGTTTAAAGAGTTGATTGGACGCTGCGCAGGAGAAATTTTTGACGTTAATGAATATGAAGATAAACTGAAAAGAGACGTGGATGACGAACAGAAGGTATTGGATAAAAAATTAAAGGACTTCTATAGAAATGTAATTGGAAATAATTCCTGTGATGTTGATAGACTTTTGGATGTGATATTTAGAATTAAGGAAGAGAAACATTTTAATTCTCAGGAGGCCGCTAAAAATTTTCTTGATGGAGAACTTCAAACAGAGTTAGATTATCTGAAGAAAATAAAGAATAAATTAAAAAGTGAAAATGGTTGTTTTCTACTTGAACCTGAGTATGCGGAATGGGAAAAACACAAAGATTCGGATATGGATGTACTTTGTTACCAAGATAGGGGGTTATTATCTAAGGCTAATCAAAATTTAAGGTTAGAGTCTAGAGGGTCGTTGAGAAAATTCAAAAGAGATTTAAAGGAGGCTCTAGACAATGCCTTAAAGGTGGCACAGATTCTCCGGGACCACTATAAAGATTTAAAAGAATTATGTGGTGCGAAGGAAAATGTGGAGGAAGCTGGTCGTAAAAGGCAAAAATTTATCAAAGTTAAAAGTGAATCCCAACAACCCAAAAGAATTAAGTCTCGAAAAGTTGAAAACAACATAAAATTCAACCGAGATAAAATGAAAGGACAAAAAGATGAATTTGTAGGAAAGATAGAGGAAATTATAAAGAAAAATAAAACTTTTGGAGATACAACTTATGAAAATGGCGAAAATGGTAAATTAGGTGTAGTTCTTCCGAAGGCAGGCAAACCTTATAAAGAATGGGATGCTACATTGACCAAATCTTCTAGTACGGGCAAAAGGGATGCGGAGAGATTCCTTCGAGGAAAGGGTGGAGTAGTATATTACACAAGCGATCACTATCAAACCGCTCAACTTATCACTAAGGGTGATGCAAAATATGAATGTCCCGTAAAAATAAAAGCAAAATAATAGGATGGTGCTAAATACTATAATGTTTAAAAAGTGTTCAAAATTTATAATTAAGGTTCTAGCTATCTCTTTATTTTCCACTATGTATGTAAATACAAATATTTCTGCTGCGACCGTGGAGCTGAGCACTAGAGTAGGACCATGTATTATGACAGCTATTAATCACATAGCTGATAATTTCAGAATAAAATTGAATTCTCCTTATGGACAACCTGGGGATGTAGACGATTTTGTTGATGAAATGAGAAATTTAAGTGAACGGTCAAATATACAGTCAGTAAAAATTGAATTTTTCTATAAAGATCCTCAACACATAAGCTATATTAAATATCTTTTTGAAGAAGTAATTATCCCTAGATGGCGTGAAAATGGAAAAGATTTGTCCGTAGAATTTTTATATGAGGGTAAACAAAATTCGCGCCATGGTCATATCAAAGGGAAACGTCATAAGTAGGTTTTCAAATAATCTGACAAAACCATTAGCTTAAAGTTAGTGGTTTTTGTGTTTTAAAGATTAATAACCGAGTTAAGGCTTACATATGTGAAAAAACGCTACTCTCTACTTTATATAAAATTAGTTGGTAAGCTATTGAATATAAAATTTCTAGGTTGTTTTTGCCATGATTTTTAGCTACTCAAAAAGCTAAATATCTACTCTCAATAGATAAAAATTATACCAAAATAAAAAATCCCCGTAGACTTCAACGCCTCCGAGAAATATTATTAAGTACTAGTTGGTGCGGTCAGCGGGACTTGAACCCGCACGTCTCTCGACACATGCCCCTCAAACATGCCTGTCTGCCTATTCCAGCATGACCGCAAAAATACTCACGCTACATATTATAATGACTTAAATCAGTTTGTCAAGTATCGATACAGAATTTGTTATTTAGAACAAATCATGTTATTATTTTGTTTAACAACTAAGTCATCTGATATATTTTTCTCGGGGCTATACATCCTCTCAAAGGTTTTGTATCGAGTGCGGGTTTGTGGTTATATGACGAACTGCTTTTTGCTACTATAAAGTTGAAAGTGTTTTTAAAATATCGTAGATGTAATTACTTCCTCTTGAGATTATAATTCCTGTGAGTATGTTACCAATAAAAAGTAATTTAGAATTTATTCCCAACGACTTTGGTAAATCTATTTCGTAAGCAATGGCAATAGTGATTCCTAATATCATGCTCAGCAACATACTAAAGGAAAAATTTCCATCAACAAAAAATTCTTTGAAGTAGGTAATAATGCTTTCAATCAAAATTGAAAGACTAATAATTTCTGAAAATTTGTTGTTCATAATAGATATCCCCTTTCACTAATTGGAGGAAATAGTAGAAAAGTTGTCCTGTGGAGGGGAATTATCAATAGAGTAGAAAAATAATTCTTATCTAAGAGTATCAAAAATTTTTTTAAAAATCGAAATTTTTATATAAATTTCTGAACTTATTATGCAATGTGAAAATCAGGCATATAAAAACTTGCAAATTTTTTAAAATGTAATATAATTAGGCTGTATTTACATAGGTTTTGAACGTTTCCAAGCGTTCTTGAAGAAACTAAATATTTATGGAGGTAGTTTAATGGTTAAACTTTTGATGTCCCTTTGCAAGTTCAACTTTGGCGAATTTGAAGAAAGGGAATTTAGGAAATTCCTTCGCATGGGTACAATCCTTATGCTAGTAGTTGGAATTTATTGGGCAATGAGACCTCTTAAAGACTCTCTTTTTAATCAATTAGTAGGAGCGGTTTATCAGCCTTATGCTAAAACAGTTTCTGTTGTGCTGATGGTTATCTTTGTTGCTCTTTATACAAAGCTCCTAGATTTTGTTTCAAAATCTAAATTGCTTTCTCTTTTGCCCCCGCTATTTTATGGTTTAGTTACGATAGCGTACGCAATATTCATTTGGGCTTTCCAAAGCGGCCACATTGCTCCTAGCATGCTCACAGTAGCATTGGGATATTTCTGGTATTTCCTCGTAGAAAGTTTCGGTTCTATTGTTATTGCACTTTTCTGGTCTTTTGCAACTGATATCACGAAATCTGAGTCTGCAAAACGCGGCTTCCCTCTAATTTATCTATTTGCTCAAATCGGAGGAATAGCTGCTCCATACTTGTTTATTACTTTACCTGTAAACTTAGGTGTTAAATCAGACGCGATTTCCATGACTGTAGTAGCTTTGTTAACATTTTTAGTAGCACCTCTTGTATCAAATCTTCTCAAAAAAACACCCGCTGATTTACTTGAACCTGTTGTTGAGCAAGATGCAGATAAAAAGTCCAAAAAAGAAAAAACTGGATTTATGGAAGGTCTTAAATTACTTTTCACTCACAAATATCTTCTCGGAATGTTTGCAGTTAATTTCTTCTTTGAATTCATTGTTACTGTATTTGACTTCAACTTCAAAATTTCAGCAGCTGAAGTTTACTCAGGAACAGAGCTTTCTCGTTACCTTGCAGTATATGGTTCATGCGTAAATATCGTGTCTTTTATTTTCTTGCTTTTAGGAGTAAGCAACATTACAAAGCGTTTAGGTATTGCAATTGCACTTGCTTCAGTTCCTGCAATGTTTGGATTAGCAATTTTAGGATTTTTGAGCATTCATAGCTTAACTTTCTTCTTCTGCTTGATGATTGCTTCAAAAGCTATAAACTATGCACTTAATGGTCCAGCACTTAAGCAGCTTTACATTCCAACAAGCCGTGATGCTAAATCTAAAGCTCAAGCTTGGATCGAGACGTTTGGTTCGAGATTCTCGAAATCCGGTGGAGCAGGTATCAATATGCTTTACAAACCTCTAGGAGCAGCAACTCATCGTATGTTGACCAGTGGTATGGGATTTGTGTTTGTTGTAGCTTGGTTCTTTATCGCCTTGTACCTCGGTAACACTTGCAAAAAAGCTGTTGATAACGACACAATCGTTTGCTAAGGTATCATAAATTTAGATATAAATGGGACTGTTAATTCGAGAGCAGTTCCATTTGTTTTGTTCAATTTAACGATTTTTCTGCTCTAAGAATGGAATTTTTTTTGAGCAATTTTTTGAAATTCCTATTGACATCATCTCTACACATGATATAATATCTGCAGATGGATTTAAGTTTTATGAATAAAATTCAAAAACTTGTTCATACTAATAATATAATCCTCCTTAGCTCAGTCGGTAGAGCATGCGGCTGTTAACCGCAGGGTCGTTGGTTCGAGTCCAACAGGGGGAGCCAA
>CAKVBG010000014.1 GCA_934725345.1 uncultured Eubacteriales bacterium | reverse complement strand
GTTTGTAAAGGTAAAAGATATGATCTCGAAACTTTAAGTGTTAAATATAAAGGGAAAAATATAAATGACGTCCTGAACATGACTTATGAAGAAGCAATTTTACTTTTTGAAAATATTCCGGCAATTCATAAAAAACTCAGTGCGCTAATTGATGTTGGATTAGGCTATATAAAACTCGGACAACCTTCCACTACCCTCTCTGGCGGAGAAGCTCAAAGAATAAAACTCGCAACCGAACTTTCAAAACGCTCCACGGGAAAAACTTTTTATATCCTGGATGAGCCTACAACCGGTCTTCACATTGCAGATGTCCATAAACTCATTAATGTAATTCAAAAATTAGTTGATTCTGGAAACACAGCATTAGTTATCGAGCACAATTTAGATGTTATTAAAGTTTGCGATTATATAATAGACCTCGGGCCTGAAGGAGGAGAAAACGGAGGAAGTATCGTGGGCGTAGGAACTCCAGAAGATATGGCTAAAAACAAAAAATCATATACGGGATACTTCTTAAATAAATTACTTTAATTTTATTGTCTAGCTTAAACTTTATCCAAACCTCGAAGCTGTTAGTTTTCGAGGTTAATTTTTTGTAAAAAATCCAAATTTAAATTCGATGGATTTAATTACCAATAATTTTATTTTTAATACTATTGACAACTAATCTGATTGTGGTATTATTAAACATAAACGCCATTCGGATTAAATATATAAAGGAGAAATTCAATTGAATAAGAAAAAATTAATGTCACTTTTGATTTCAGGAATTTTAATTATTAACTACGGGGGTTGCAGTAACTTATTGGCAGCACCCATCAGTGCAGGAACTACTCAATCATATTATGACCCATCTGCTAAATTCTACCGAGAAGTAAACTTCCGTACTAAAGAATTAGAAAAAAGCCCTAACGATAAGAAACCACAATCTGTTTCAGAACTTTTAGAATATTTAAAAGAAAGAAGGGACCATGGTCAACGGCTCACATGCAAATTTGCAATTAATATTATAAATGCTTTGTTTTGTCAAGACAATTCAAACGTTGATATGATTGCTAACATTTTAGATGATCTTCAAAGCGAAAGGATTGTAATAACTGACTTTTATTTAAATACATCAACATCAAAATTTATAACATTACTTAATTGGGTGGTAAAAGTCCGTCAAAATCAAAATAGGGACATTATATCAAATAAATTTAGTGATACAAATGGTATGAGACTGAACTATACTCGAAAAATAATAAAAAGAGGAGGACAATACATACAAAACTTATGCAAAAATAATTGTGCTAAATTTAAAGAACTTCCTAAATATATGAAATTGCAAATTTTGGAAGTAGCCGCCTTTGATCCCGACACTTGCGGACAAGCATTCAAAAACTCAGATCCTCGATCAGTAATTGCAGAAGATATAGAAAGAACGAGCGGATGCTATGGTGTTCAAACAAATATTGATGAAAAAGATTACTATGAAAAAATTTTCGGTAAAAAAACTTCTGCCGCACGAGTTGAAAGAGGCGAACATATTCAGCAACTATGTAACAAAATTATTGCTCATGATTATTTAAATGATTCGGAATACATTGAAGCAGTACGAAATTTGATAAATTACTTTGAGGGAAACTATGATGAAATAGTGAGGTGTTGTTGGTCTCGTTTCTTATATTTAGAAACAATTTCTAATATTTTATCAAAAAAAATGATCAGCGAAGATGGTAGAGAGGAAATGAACAGTATTCAGCTTTCTCTTGCAGAGTCGTTACTCAAATTAAGCTTTAATGATGATTACCAAAAAGCATCAAAAAATATTTTGGTGGGCGTAAAAGCTGTGCGTACAATATCTACTCTTCATAATGAAGAAAATACTCGAATAAATGCAATTCTTGCGATATTAAAAACGCGTAATCCTTCCGACACACTATGTCAGCAATGCCTGAAAGCTTGCATAAATGGTGATCAAGATTTGGTGTATTATTTACTCCTCCATGATGGTGTAGACCGTCACACAAATGATTACAGAGATATACTAAGATCTCTTATTGAATATCGCAACGACTTGTTTAGAGATCGCAAAAAAGGATTCGTTTTGCTTTTAAAAGGTATGGAGTGTAAAGAATTTCACATAGATGAAAGATACAATTATTTTGCACTTGCAAATGATATAAATTTAGATGAAACCAGTAAAAACTTATTATATTCAAGCAGTGAATGTTTGCTTGAAGACATGACTAGTTATATATCAAAGTATACGGAAAAACAAGCAAATTTAATAAAAACGCTGCAAACACTTAGTCCCCAAAATTAACATATAAGCAAAAACCCCGAGCTAGATATATAGCTCTTTAGAAAATTAGTAAACCCCTCAGTTTAACTGAGGGGAATATTTTATACCCTATTTAAAATTTCATCCTTTTCTCTCATCCAAGAAACTTTTAAGTTCTTCCATGAATGCCTTTACATCTGTAAATTGTCTGTAAACAGAGGCAAACCTTATATAGGCCACTTCATCTCTTTTTTTCAATTCTTCCATACAAATATCACCTATGAGGGAGGATGGCACTTCTTTATCTAGTGAACTTTGAACTATTAATTCTATCTTTTGCACTATTTTATCTATCTCAGCCATTCCGATAGGTCTCTTCTCGCACGCTTTTAAAATACCTTCTAGTATTTTCTTTCTATCAAATCGTTCACGAGTGTTTCCGCGTTTAACTACCATAACGGGTAACTGCTCCACTACTTCATACGTAGTAAACCTTTTCCCGCAACTTTCACATTCTCTTCTTCTTCTCATACGTGACCTATCTTCATTGCACCTCGACTCCAACACTTTTGTGTCTATAAAGCCACAATAAGGACATTTCAAAAATACCAACTCCAATATATATTAACTGCCACTCACCGATAATTTTAACTCACCATTACCTGTAAGTTTAACGTCTCCGAGGTTAAAACCATTGTTTTTGATTATTAAGAGAGAAAGTTTATCTTCCACTTCTCTTCTTATTTCGTTGCGTAAATCTCTTGCTCCGCTTTTTCCTCCAACGCAGTGTTTAACGATAAGTTTTATAGAATCCTCATCATACGTGAAATTAATACCGTGCTCTTTAAGAGATTTTACATACTCATCGAGTATTAATTTGCATATCTCTTCCATATCCTTAATCTCAAGATTATTAAACACTATCACTTCATCAAGCCTGCTGATAAACTCAGGTTTCAAAAATTCGCGAAGTGCTTTCATAGTTTTGGATTTTGAGTACGTGTTGTTTTCCGTGCCGAATCCTAAAGCTCCTCCTTTACGATCACTTCCTGCATTTGACGTCATAACTATCACGGTATTTTCAAAATTTACTTTTCGCCCATGAGAGTCTGTAATTCTTCCTTCATCTAAAATTTGCAAAAGTATGTTCAAAACATCAGGATGAGCTTTTTCTATTTCATCAAAAAGTACCACCGAGTATGGATTTTGCCTTACTTTCTCAGTAAGCTGGCCTGCATCATCGTATCCAACATATCCCGGAGGAGAACCCACTAGTTTAGAAGCTGAATGCTTTTCCATATACTCCGACATATCTAAACGTATCAATGCATCAGGAGAGTCAAATAACTGGTTCGTCAACACTTTAACAAGTTCAGTTTTTCCTACTCCTGTTGGTCCTGCAAAGATAAATGAAACCGGTCTACGTCTAGGACCTATTTGAAGTCTGTTACGTCTTATAGCTGAACAAATCTTACTCACAGCTTCGTCTTGACCTATAATTTTAGATTTTAAATTATCCTCTAAAAATTCCAGTTTACTAAATTCTTGTTCTTCTATTTTAGAAGATGGTATTCCAGTCCACAGCTCTATTACCTTAGCAACATCATCATGGGTTATGGCCCTTCCCAAAGCTGTAGTGCTTATGGCATCAAGGTCCTTGTTTGCTTGTGCAAGTTCGCAACGAACCTCTGCTAAACTTTCATAATCCACTTCCTCACTTGATGAAAGCTTTTCTTCCTGTTTTTTGAGATTATCAATTTTGGAAGAAATTTCGTCGTAATTTGCAAGGTCTTTGTTGTTTAATGCTGCACAAGTACAGGCTTCGTCCATAATGTCAATTGCTTTGTCGGGCAGGAATCTATCGGTTACGTATCTTTCAGATAGTACCACTATACTCCTTATAATATCATCCGAAATACTTACCCTATGATGAGCCTCGTAGTAGTCTTTTATCCCCTTAAGTATTTCTATTGTTTTAGGAATGTTCGGCTCTTCGATTTTTATTGTTTGGAATCTACGTTCCAAAGCAGAATCTTTTTCAATATACTTTCTATATTCGGTGAAAGTAGTTGCACCGATAACTTGTATTTCTCCTCTTGAGAGTGCTGGTTTTAAAATGTTTGCTGCACTCATCGAACCTTCCGAATCACCCGCACCAACAAGATTATGGACCTCATCTATAAACAAAATTATATTTCCATCTTTCTTAACCTCTTCAACGAGCCCTCTTATTCGACCTTCGAATTGACCTCTAAACTGAGTTCCTGCTACGAGAGCAGTTAAGTCCAATAGATGGATTTCTTTATTTTTGAGCATATAAGGCACTTTGCCTTCATTGATAAGAATCGCCAAACCTTCTGCAATTGCGGTCTTGCCGACTCCTGGCTCCCCTATTAAACAAGGATTGTTTTTAGTTCTTCTGCAAAGTATTTGAATTGCCCTGTTGATTTCTTTATCCCTACCGATTACTCGGTCTAGTTCGTTACGAGCAGCTTTTGAAGTTAAATTATTGCAATACAAATCTAAATTTTTTCTTTTTCCTTTTTTATTTAAATTTGTTTTATCTGCACCTGATTTGCCTGAGTCATTTGAATTTTCTTCTTTGTCTTTATCGGGAAACAAGATATTAGAAAATAAACTTTTTATCATCGGAACCGTTGAGGAACTACCAGAACTTAAATCCTCATCAATACTGGGCATATCATCAGGATTAAAATTAAACATATCGGAAACTTCGCTCTGTATTTCGGCGATGTCTTTATCGGTAATATCAATACTCTCGATAAGCTCCTTAAATGAACCTTTACTCAATTCCTTTGCGCATTTTACGCAGAGTCCTTGAGTTTCTGAACTATTTTTTCCGCACGATACAAAAATTATCGCATCTCTCTTTTTACACCTTGAACATAGCATAATAACTCTCCTTAAATTTTTTAAATTTTAGTATTTTTTCTCATGTCAAACATAAATAACTTGAAATATCTCCATAGAGCATACATCATGCATACACACGTTATCGACATCAATGTGATGTTTAAAATCTCACAGTCTATATTCCATACTGCTTTTATACAAATTATACTTGTTATAGAAACATAAAAAACTACTGTTGAAAGCTTCCCATACCATTTAGATGGCGACGGATTTTTTCCATTGCCAAGCAAAAACGCTCCAGCTGCTAACATCACCACTTCTTTTACTACAAGAACTACCATGAATGGCAATACATTTCTGAATTTTAAACTCACACACACCATAACAGTCATTAGTGTGAGCTTATCAGCAGTAGGATCCAGCATTTCTCCTAGTTTAGTCACTTGACCTAACTTTCGAGCGAGATATCCATCTACTAAATCAGTTAGTCCTGAAATAATCAAAACTAAACCTGCTTTTATATATTCTTCTTTCCCAACGAAAATTACGAAAGGAAATAGTATTAATATTCTCAGTAGTGAAAGTGTGTTTGGAACATTTAAATTGTCTTTTAAGCTAGTCAACATCTTTTGCTTTATGCCTCCATTTCATCTCGGCTTATTTAACTTTGCTATGTTCTTCTAAACAACAAATATAGTGGATTATTCTCATATACGTATTTAAAACATTTAGTGGTATTTACTGTATTTTTGAAATCTTCAGGAGTTATGTAGGGTGCGGTAAAGGGAATAAATATTTTCAAAACACACGCCGATACTAAAATCACAACGTACCCTTTTAAAGTTCCAAATAACCCACCAATTATTCTATCTGTATAGTTTAGTAACCTTATCCTGAACAAAGACAAAATACCATTTACCAATATTTTCCCCAAAACCAACAATAATATGAACATGAATACTGAAATCAAAGAATTTAAAATGTCACTAATTATTGGGTTAAATAGCTCGGCTATTTCACTGGGCAAAATCTCCTTGCTCACACTATTTATAATATGATTAAGCTCCGGCAGTGTTATCCCAAAGCAAGGCAGTGAATCTACTAAAAAATCCGGAAATTTACTCAGTAACATGTTTGCATTCAAATTTTTAAACCTTAAGAAGGATTTGGTTTCACCTATGAGAAACGGCGATATGAACCGAGAATATATCAAACTTGAAATAAACTTGGAAACATAAACCGAAAAGAACCAAGAAATAACTGAATTGACTAAAAATAAAAATGATCTCATTGTTCCACGACGAAACCCGCGCCAAAATGATATTATTAAAATTATTACTATACTCAAATCAATTAAAATGGGAATCAACTAATTACCTCCATAAAGATGAAAGCTTTTTACTTCCAACATTGTAAGTATACCACAAATATATTTCTTAAACAACTGCTTTAGATATACATTTCGGATACTTGACTTTTACTATTTTAAATAACATTTAATTTTTTTATAATAGTTTTACATCTAAAAAAGTTCCGCTTGACCGTATCGTGTTCGACATAACCTGCCACAATAAGCAGGTGGGTGTCATTACCATACACTCACGCTCCCTTCATTTAACACAAACAAATTCATGTTAAGAGGTCTGCAATCCTATACAGTATCAGACTCCCGATTAAGTCCTGTAGGGTTATATGAACACAGTCCGCGAATCAAGCAGAATGTTTTTGAAATTTATTTAGATATTCCCCAGTCTTCTCTCGAATTCCTCAGAAAGTTCATCGAGTAAAACATCGTCATCTACTTCGACAAGCTGTTCTTCGCCGTCTTCATCGATTATTTCAAAAATAAAATAAGTTTCACTTTCATCTAAGTTTTCATCCGGAAGTTTAAAATTAGGCATCAAAGCATAAAATCTTCCCTTGGAATTCTCAATGAAATCCAAAACCTCAAATTCCCTTTCTATTCCCTCATCATCGATTAAAGTTACAATGTCGGCTGAAAAATTATCTTCCACTGTTGAAGTCCTCCCAATAAATTTGTTTACAGTTATAATTCTAATCAAATTATACGAAATAGTCAATTATAATATTTATGATATTTAAAATGAAATCGAAAAATTCTAGGGCCTGTTGAGGTCTAATTCTGGAATTTCATCCAAATTATTGTTCGCACAGCACATCAAAGCTATTTACATCAGTCGTTTTTAATGCATTGTAACCTAATTATATCTTATGCTCCCTAGATTTAAAAAATTTAAAAAATTTCTTGAATTACATCAATTTTCAAACAAACTTTTTATTCTGTCAAAAAACGATTTGCGTTTTTGATAATTTTTGTCACTTAGTGAATTCTCAAATTCTTTTAAAGCCTTCTGCTGAGAAGAGTTCAAATTTTTAGGCACTTCAATATGAACTTTTACAAACTGATCCCCTACTCCACGACCGTGAAGCTTTGGAATACCTTTGCCTTTAAGTTTGAAAACGTCTCCGTTTTGAGTTCCCGCGTGAACATGGCATTCTACTTTTCCATCAATTGTCGGCACAACTATATCCGCTCCAAGAGCTGCTTGAGAAAAAGTTATTGGAATCTCACACCAGATATCGTAGTCCTCTCGCTCAAACACAGGATGAGTTGAAACATTTACATATATATGTAAATCTCCTGATGCTGCACCACGCTTGCCTGCATTACCTTTACCGCTAACGTTCAATATTTGTCTGTTTGATATTCCGGCTGGGATATTAACCTCAATTTCTTTTCTAGTACGCACTCTGCCTTTGCCACCGCATTGGTTGCAAGGTGATTCGATTATTTCCCCTTCTCCGGCGCATTTCTCACAGGTTCTTGTGGTTTGCATTATGCCAAACGGCGTCCTTTGCCCAACAACTACCTGGCCCTTACCCCCACACGCTGCACAAGTTTTTGCATGAGTTCCTGCTTTAGCACCACTTCCTCCGCATTGCGTACATTTTTCAATGCATTCATAAACAATTTTCTTACTGCAACCTTTAGCCGCTTCCAAAAATGAAATATTTACAGCAACTTCTATATCTGAGCCTCGAGCATATCTTTCTTGACGCCCTCTACTGCCTCCAAAGCCACCAAAAAAACTACCAAATATATCTCCAAGATCTATATCAGCACCGAAGGGGTTATCGGAATAATAACCATATCCACCACCAGAACCCTGGCCGTAATTTGCATCAGTTCCTGCATGACCAAATTGGTCATATCTGCTACGCTTTGATTTGTCAGAAAGCACATCATAGGCTTCGTTGACCTCTTTAAAATTTTGCTCTGCAGATTTATCATTGGGGTTTAAATCTGGATGATATTTTTTAGCTAATTTTCTATAAGCTTTTTTTATTTCATCTTCTGTGGAATTTTTATTTACCCCCAGAACTTCATAGTAATCTCGTTTGTCTGCCAAATTCACCATCACCTTCTAAAACTTTAAACTCGTAGCCCCTTCATCGCTGCTAGAAGGCAACAAAGGGGCTTGTGACCTTAATTATACACTTTATTTTTTGTCTGGGTCTACTTCTTTGTAGTCAGCATTGTATACGTTTTCGGAATTTCCAGCGTTTTGATTATCTCCTGCTGAGGCTTGCTCTGCCCCTTGTGCCTGAGCAGATTGCTGATAAAGCTTAGTGGAAACATCATACATTTGTTTCTGGAGTTCTTCCATTTCTTTTTTGATGTTTTCTAAGTTACCAGACTTAATAGTTTCTCTGAGGGAAGAAACTTTAGAATTTAAAGAATCTTTATCGGCAGCATCGATTTTGCCTTCGTTGTCTTTTAGCAATTTTTCAACTGCATAACACATATTCTCAGCTTCATTTTTGCTGTCAACTTCCTCACGGCGTTTCTTATCTTCCTCGGCAAATTTTTCAGCGTCCTTAACTGCTCTTTCAATGTCTTCCTTAGACATATTTCCACCGGAAGTGATAGTGATGTGTTGCTCTTTGTTAGTTCCTTTGTCTTTAGCAGAAACATTTACTATACCGTTAGCATCTATATCGAAAGTAACTTCGATTTGAGGAATTCCTCTTGGAGCCGGAGCAATACCATCAAGTCTGAAAAGACCAAGTTGTTTATTATCTCTTGCGAATTCACGTTCACCCTGCAAAACGTTAATTTCTACTTGAGTCTGACCGTCAGCAGCGGTTGAGAATACCTGACTCTTCTTAGTTGGGATAGTTGTGTTCCTTTCAATAATCTTAGTCATTACGCCGCCCATCGTTTCAATTCCGAGTGAAAGCGGAGTAACATCCAGGAGTAATAAACCTTTAACGTCTCCTCCGAGAACTCCTCCTTGAATAGCAGCACCAATTGCAACACATTCATCAGGGTTGATACCTTTAAAAGGTTCTTTGCCAATTAGATTTTTGACCGCTTCTTGAACTGCAGGAATTCGGGAAGATCCTCCTACCATCAATACTTTATCTATTTGAGAAATTTCCAATCCTGAATCTTTAAGTGCTTGACGAACAGGTGCCATCGTGTTTTCAACCAAATCAGATGTCAATTCGTTGAATTTGGCACGAGTAAGTGTCAAATCAAGGTGCTTAGGACCAGTTGCATCAGCGGTTATGAAAGGTAAATTTATTGAAGAAGAAGTCATACCAGAAAGCTCTATTTTGGATTTCTCAGCTGCTTCTTTTAGTCTTTGCATTGCCATTTTATCAGACTTAAGATCTACACCGGTTTCAGCCTTGAAGGAAGAAACTAACCAGTTTACAATCCTTTCATCAAAGTCATCTCCGCCTAGGTGGTTATTTCCTGCGGTTGCTAAAACTTCTTGAACACCATCTCCCATTTCGATAATTGAAACGTCGAAAGTACCTCCACCCAAGTCGTATACTAAAACTTTTTGGTCATTTTCTTTGTCGATACCATAAGAAAGGGCCGCAGCTGTAGGTTCGTTAATTATTCTTTTAACGTCCAATCCTGCAATTTTACCCGCATCTTTTGTTGCCTGACGTTGTGCATCAGTGAAATATGCTGGAACAGTTATAACTGCTTCTGAAACAGTAGTTCCCAAATAACTTTCCGCATCGGCTTTGAGTTTTTGAAGCGTCATAGCTGAAATTTCCTGAGGAGTGTAAGATTTGCCATCAATTGAAACTTTGTGGTTTGTTCCCATTTCTCTTTTGATTGAACTGATTGTTCTATCAGGGTTCGTGATAGCCTGACGTTTAGCAACTTGGCCAACCATTCTTTCACCATTTTTAGAAAAAGCCACGACTGATGGAGTAGTTCTAGCGCCTTCTGCATTAGGTATTACTACTGGTTCGCCACCTTCGATTACTGCCACACATGAATTAGTAGTTCCAAGATCTATTCCTATAATTTTTCCCATAATATTTTCCTCCTAAAATTTAGTTTATATATTAATTTTAATTTGTAACCTCAACCATAGCATGACGGATAATCCTAGTTTTGGATTTATATCCTTTTTGAAACACTTTGGTTATGAAATTAGATTTATCAGATTGTTGCTGAGCATAAGCAATTGCATTGTGGAGATTTGGGTCAAACTGATCGCCTACTTCTCCAAAAGGCTCAACTCTTAAATCTTTTAGTGCTTTATTGAACTGAGATTTCAAAAGCGAAATGCCTTTTGCATATTCTTCAGATTGATTAGAAGCTAAACTCTCAGCTGCATCTAAGCTGTCCATAAGGGGTAAAATCCCAAGTATCGCCGAAGATAAAGCATCCGAATAAATAGCCTCTTTTTCCTTTTCACTTCTTTTGCGAAAATTCTCATATTCTGCAGCCACTCTAAGTAGCTGATCTTTACATTCCTTGAGTTCCTTTTTAATTTTTTCAGATTCCAGATTTTCAGTTATCACTTCTTCGGTTTTTTCTTTTTTTTCAGTTTGTTCCAAATCGATATTTTTTTCATCTAAGTTTTGTTTTTTGTCTGCCACTTAGTCACCTTCTCCTATCTGCCTTGAAATTATTCACCTTTGAGAATTCTTTCGAGAAACTTACCTATAAGTTCTGAAACATATTTTAAATACTCCGAAACCAGATTGTAGTTCATTCGCGTGGGTCCAACAATTCCCAGAACACCAAACTTATTTGCAATTCTGTACTTCGAGGAAACAACCGTAATGTCTTGAAGTTCTTCATACGAATTTTCTTCCCCGATAATGTAGTTAATACCGTATCCACCCACATTGAGCAAACTCAACATCTTGTCGTCATTTTCAAAGAACCTAAATAAATCTATGACCGTCTGTTTTGTTATATCCGGAAACAAAAGAATATTTTCCTTACCGCTTATTTTCACTTTTACTTCACGTGCCTCTTTGACCGTCTCAATTAGAACGTCAATCACGGGACGTAACATTTTTGAAAATTCCCTACTACCTGAAACTAAAATACCTACGTTTTCAGGATTGATATCAGTTAGCGGTCTACCACTAAATTCCTCCCTTATTATTTTCTCGAACATCTTTAAGATTTCCTCATTTAAGGTGTAGTCGCAACGAAATAACTTATTCTTCACCATACCACTTGTAGTAATCAGTACTAACATAGCACCTTGCTGACTTATCTGAACGAACTTAACATCTCTTACCCTTGCAAATTGATTTAGAGGAGTTGTTATTACAGAAGTAAAACCAGTTGCAACTGCAAGAATCTCTGCAGCACATTCCAATAAGCTCTCCGGGTTTACAGATGCTCTGCCAAGTTCTCCGTTAATCAAGCTTCTTTCTTCGCTTGAAAGTGGTAATTCTTTCATTAGTTTGTTAACATAAACTCTGTACCCCTTATCTGACGGCACGCGTCCTGCAGAGATATGAGGTTGTGTTAAATAACCACTGCTGACCAAATCTGCCATCTCATTACGAATGGTCGCCGAAGAAAACGATAAATCAAAATCTTCGCAAATAGTCTTAGAACCCACAGGCTCACCTGTTGAAATATATTTTTCTATTACAGCAAACAAAATTTTGAACTTTCTATCAAGTGGGTTCAAAAAATTCACCTCTGGTTCTGACTATTTAGCACTCGACACCTCTGAGTGCTAATTTAACTTTACCACTACTTTTCAAAGTTGTCAATACCTAAATTTAAAAAATTTTAAAAAAATAATCGGAGGATTTTCACATGATAATATTATCCATTGATTTAGGCGATAGAAGAACCGGTCTTGCAATGTGCGACAAGGCCGAAAGCTTGGCATATCCGTTAGAGGTAATCGACGAAGTGGACCGTCAAAAATTAGCTGAAAAAATCAAACAGAAAGTTATAGAGAAAAACTGTGAACTTATAGTATTAGGACTCCCTAAAAACATGGATGGCACTTTAGGTTCTAGTGCTAAAAAGTCAATTGAATTTAAAAATCTTTTAGAAACCATGGTTACTGTACCTATTGTATTTTGGGATGAGCGCAGAACCACTGTTAGTGCTAGTTTTTACCTCAACGAAACTAATATCCGTGGCAAAAAAAGAAAAAGCATAATAGACACACTCAGTGCATCCATTATACTTGAAAACTTCCTGAACTACAGAAAAAATAGCTCTAATTAATTATCTCCATAGTAAGCTTTGAGATAAATATTTTTTACTTCGTCAATTACAGGATATCTCGGGTTAGTCCCTGTACATTGGTCTTCATGTGCCAGCACGGCTAATTTACTCACCTTACTCAGAAATTCTTCTTCGGAAATACCTAAATCTTTAAGAGTTCTTGGAATACCAAGGGAATCATTAAGGGAAACTATAGCATTTATAAATTTATCAACGCTGTTCTTGGTATCTTTTCCAGCGCACCCTATAACCTTTGCAAGGCTCGCATATTTTTCATCTGCGTTAAAATGCTCGTATTTTGGGAAGGCAGCAAATTTACTTGGTAGTGATGAATTATATTCGATAACGTAAGGTAACAAAATTGCATTTGCTCTTCCATGCGAAATTTTAAACTCCCCGCCTAATTTATGAGCCATAGAATGGTTTAATCCCAAAAAGGAATTTGTAAACGCCATTCCTGCTATACAAGCTGCATTATGCATTTTTTCACGAGCTTCAGTATCATTTCCGCCATTTTCAAATGCTCTTTTTATGTATTTGAATACCATTTCAACTGCTTTGATACAAAGTCCATCAGTGAAATCATTTGCCATTGTTGAAACATATGCTTCAATTGCGTGTGTTAAAACGTCCATACCTGTATCGGCGGTGGCTGTTTTAGGAAGTGAATCCACAAATTGAGGGTCAATTATTGCCACGTGAGGCGTTAAAGAGTAGTCTGCCAATGGATATTTTATTTCTTTACCTGAAGACCTATCAGTTATAACGGCAAAAGATGTAACTTCTGAGCCAGTTCCAGAAGTAGTAGGAATAGCAACAAATTTTATTTTTCTATGGGCAGTTGGAAACTTAAATGCTCTTTTTTGAATATCTGCAAACTTTAAACGCAGTTTTTCAAAATCAAGATTGTCATTCCCCATAAACAACCACATACATTTAGCCGCATCAATAACTGACCCTCCACCAAATGCGATTATGCAATCGGGGTTGAATTTTTTCATTCTGTTAAGACCGATGTATACAGTTTCAACATCGGGGTCAGGCGAAACGTCTGAAAAAACTTCTATCAAACATCTTTCATTTCTTTGGTTTAAGCATTCCATGACCTTGTTTAGTTTACCTAAGTTTACCATGTTGGAGTCTGTTACTATAAACACTCGCTCAAAGCTTTCTGCGTTTTTTAGATAACTAATTGAATTTCTTTCAAAGTATATTTCTTCAGGAACTTTAAACCATTGCATATTATTCCTTCTTTTCAAGACTTTTTTAATATTTACAAGCTGTTCACAGGAAATATTAAGAGAGGTCGAATTTTTTCCATAAGAGCCACAGCCAAGGGTTAAAGAGGGAGTATTATCGTTATAAATTCCTCCAATTGCTCCCTGAGAGGACGGAGAATTTACGATTATCCTACCTGCATTCATTTTAATTCCAAATTCTCTAATCACATCATCGTCTTGGCTGTGAATTGCTGCAGTATGACCTTCACCCCAAAAATTTAAAATCCTAGAGCAGTAATCGAATGCCTGAGCTTTGGTTTTAGATATGTAGTATCCAAGAATAGGAGAAAGTTTTTCTGCAGAGAGCGGAAATTCCTTCCCTACTCCTTCTAATTTTGCAACCAAAATTTTAGTTTCCTCAGGAACATCCATACCAATTTCCATCGATATTTCTTTAGCTGTTTTACCCACAATTTGCGGATTCAATTTACCGTCTTTAAATGCAAATTCAGATAATTTAGATTTTTCCTCTTCATTTAAAAATACGCACCCATTTGAGGCCATTACTTTTTCAAATTCTACAGCTATTTTTTCATCCACAATTACAGACTGCTCCGAAGCACAAATCATTCCGTTGTCGAAAGTTTTAGAAACAATGATGTCGTTGCACGCACGGACTAAGTTGCAACTTTTTTCAACATAGCACGGAACGTTCCCCGGGCCTACTCCCAATGCTGGTTTACCTGTGGAATACGCAGCTTTAACCATTCCCGCTCCACCGGTTGCTAAAATAGCACTTACTTTCTCGTGATTAATTAGGGCAGTGGTCGCTTCGATAGACGGATTTTCTATCCACTGTATGCAGCCTTCGGGCGCCCCGGCTTTAATAGCTGCGTCTCTGAGTATCCGTGCAGTTTCAGAACAACATTTAACTGCTCCTGGATGAAATCCAAAAATTATAGGATTTCTGGTCTTGGCACAAATTATTGCCTTAAAAATAGTAGTAGAAGTTGGATTAGTAACCGGAGTTATTCCGGCCACAATTCCTAAAGGTTCGGCAATTTCAACACAGTTAGGGTCATCTTGATTTATTATTCCAACTGTTTTTTTGTTTTTTACGTAATTCCAGACTTCTTCAGCAGCAAACATATTTTTTATAATCTTATCTTCTAAAACACCCCGATTGGTTTCTCTGGCAGCCATGAGTGCTAAATCGAAGCGATGTTCGATAGCTGCAAGTGTCATTTCTTTGACTATGTTATCTATACTTTCTTGGTCCATATTTTTATAGATATCCAAAGCTTTCTCAGCTTTTTGTGCCAAATCATCAATTGCGCCAGTCAATTGTTTTTCATTCATAAAATACCTCATTTACATATTCTTATTTAAAATTTATGAATTAATACGACTTATATTCTTCTTATCTAACAACAAAGTTCAAAAGCTTATCTTGAACATATATTACCTTCAAAATTTCTTTTCCTTCAATGCACTTAGAAAAATTCTCAACTCCATAAGCGAGCTCCATTGCTGATTCCTTAGATATTCCTCTGTTGCAAGCAACTCTTCCTCGAATCTTTCCGCATACTTGCAAAACGATTTCAATTTCATCATCCACACATTTGGATTCATCGTATGACGGCCATTTAGAATTAGAAGCTAAACCCGTACCTAACTGACATCTCGAAAAAACTTCTTCTGTAACATGAGGTGCAAAAGGAGAAAGAAGCAGCGTAAAGGTTGTAAGTTGCTTTTTAGTAACATAACCTTGGTCATATATTGCATTTATTAAAGTCATGAGGCTAGCTATTGCGGTGTTGAATTTAAGATGCTCAATATCGTAATTTATTTTTTTGATGGTCTTATGAAACAAAGATTCCAATTTTTTATTTTCTTGACTATCATCTTTTATCATGTTTTGCAATTCCCAATAACGCTCTATAAACCTACGGCTTCCGCGTATACCCTTAGTACTCCAAGGAGCAGCTTGTTCAAAATCCCCTATGAACATTTCATAGATACGCATAGTATCCGCACCATACTGATTCACAATCTCATCTGGGTTAACAACATTTCCCTTGGATTTGCTCATTTTCTCTCCATTTTCACCCAGAATCAGTCCGTGGCTAGTACGCTTTGAGTAAGGTTCCGGGAAAGGTACCACTCCTATATCATACAAAAATTTATACCAAAATCTGCTGTACAATAAATGGAGCGTAGTATGTTCCATACCACCGTTATACCAATCTACGGGCATCCAGTAATTTATGGATTCTTTTGAAGCAAGACAGCTGCTATTGTGAGGATCGGTGTATCTTAAAAAATACCAAGAAGAACCTGCCCATTGAGGCATGGTGTCTGTTTCACGCATAGCTACTTTACCGCATTTGGGACAAACTGTTTTTCTCCACTCTTCGGCGTGAACCAATGGAGATTCACCATCGTCGGAAAGCTCGAATTTTTCAAGTTTAGGCAATTCTAAGGGCAACTGAGTTTCATCAATAGGAACGTATCCACAATCCGAGCAATGAACGATAGGTATTGGCTCGCCCCAATATCTTTGACGCGAAAACACCCAATCTCTAAGCTTAAAGTTCACTTTTTTCTCGCCTTTTTTATGTTCGGAAATCCAATCAATAACTTTACTTTTAGCTTCCTCTACACTAAGGTCATTTAAAAATTCTGAATTTTGAAGAATTTCTTTTCCGTCGCATTCTTTGATTACTTCCCTAATTGGCAAATTATATTTTTCAGCAAACTCTCTATCTCTTTTATCATGTGCCGGGACAGCCATAATTGCTCCGGTTGCATAGCTCATTAAAACATAATCTGAAACAAAGACAGGGATTTTTTTGTTAGTTACCGGATTAATTGCAAAAATATTTTCAAGAATCACGCCAGTCTTGTTTTTAGAAAGTTCTGTGCGTTGAAGGTCTGATTTACGCTTAGCTTCCTCGGAATACTTTTTAATTTCCTCTGCATTAGCAACTTTACTCAGCCACTTACCCACCAAAGGGTGCTCGGGTGAAACCACAAGATACGTTACACCAAAAATGGTATCCGGACGCGTAGTAAAAATTTCGATGACGTCACCCATGGTAGTTTCAAATTTTATTTGCGCTCCCACAGACCTGCCTATCCAGTTGATTTGCTGAGACTTTACCTTTTCCGGATAATCCACAAGTTTAAGGTCATCTATTAAACGCTGAGCATATTTTGTAATTCGAAGCATCCACTGAGATTTTATCTTCCGCACCACTTCGCTCGAACATCTTTCGCATTTTCCGTCAATTACTTCTTCGTTCGCTAAAACACATTTACACGAAGTGCACCAATTAACGGCCGCTTCACTTTTATATGCTAGTCCGTGTTTGAATAACTGTAAAAATATCCATTGTGTCCATTTATAGTATGAAGGGTCGGTCGTATTTATTTCTCTGCTCCAATCAAAAGAAATCCCCAAAGACTTCAGTTGAGATTTGAATCTTGCAATATTTTTCTCTGTTACCAAAGCCGGATGGATTTTATTTTTCATAGCAAAGTTTTCAGTAGGAAGTCCGAAAGCGTCCCAACCCATAGGATACAGGACGTTAAACCCTTCCATACGTTTTTTGCGTGCTACTATATCTAAAGCAGTATAGCTTCTAGGGTGGCCAACATGTAGCCCCTGCCCCGAGGGATATGGAAACTCAACCAGTGCATAAAATTTTTCTTTGCTAAAATCGTTAGAGGCTTCAAATGCTTTATTTTCATCCCAGATATTTTGCCATTTTTTCTCTATCTCCAAATGATTATATTCGTCTTTAGTTTTCATGAATCCAATTCCTCCGCAATTATATGTTTTGAGTTTCGACTAAATCGTTGTAGGCTTCAAAAGTATCCCTTATGATAGCCTTTTGACGTCTAATGGAATCTTTCAAAGCTTTAGAAATCTTATCCAAAATCACTATATTCAGATCAATCTGCGCCGCACGTCTAAAGTATTCTATCCCTTCAAATCTTCTTTCAATAGAGATACAGTCCGCGTTATATATTATTTTCTCGAGAAGACTCATATTTTTTCTAGCGGTTGTGTGATATCTTATAGCATTCAAAACATCTTCGTCTGAAACTTTCAAATATTTTTTAGCATATATGCTCCCAACTAAACCATGAAAAACTTTATAAGTTTTCTTTGAAAATTCCGCCGGATAATAATTAGCCTCTTCAAGAATTTTAAGTTGATCTTCATAAGGAAGTTCCTTAGCAATATCGTGAAGTACGCCAGCAACGTATGCTTTTTTTTCATCAGCATGATAAATCTTGGCTAACTTCTTAGCCATACATCCTACGTTCATGCAGTGGTTATATCTTTTTTCCGAAACTTTACTTTTTAAATCTTTACAAATTAAAATTAAATCATTCATATTTTCTACTCCTCTCCTTTTTCAACCATCGCCTCTGCAAACTGATTAGGGTCAAATTTACGCAAACTCTCTATATCTTCCCCAATTCCTATAAATTTAACTGGTAAATCCAGCTCGTTTTTGATAGCTAAAACAACTCCGCCTTTTGCGGTACCGTCTAGCTTGGTAAGTACAATACCTGTTAAATTGAGAATTTTTTTAAATTCAAATGCTTGATTTAAACCATTTTGACCCGTGGAAGCATCTAGTACGAGTAAAATTTCTTTATCGCTGTCTGGAAGTTCACGGTCTATTATTCTGTTTATTTTCTCAAGCTCACGCATTAAATTTTCTTTATTGTGAAGACGTCCTGCAGTATCGCATATGATAACGTCTGCATTATGTGCTTTTGCCGAAGATATCGCATCAAAAACCACAGCTGCCGGATCCGCACCCTCGGACTGTTTTATTATACCACACTGTGCTCTCTCGGCCCATATTTCAAGTTGTTCGGTTGCTGCAGCTCGGAAAGTATCTGCGGCGGCAATTAAAACTTTTTTTCCTTGATTTTTAAGCATAGATGCCAGTTTACCGATAGTTGTGGTCTTTCCAACACCATTTACCCCTACTACTAATATTATCGAAGGAACAGTATTTATTTTGAGCTCACTTTCACCCGAAAGCAGTTCTTTAATGACTACAACCAACAGCTCTTTTATTTTCTGAGGATCTTTCTCCCCAGTTTTTTTAACTTCCTCTCTAAGCCTTTGGCAGATAATCTCTGAGGTTTTTGCTCCCACATCAGCGGTTATGAGTATTTCTTGCAATTCCTCAAAAAACTCTTCATCAATTTTGGTAAATGAATTTATAATACCGCTAATTTTTTGAGAGATATTATCTCGGGTTTTCTTTAGACCTTGTTTTATCTTTTCGAAAAAATTCATATTCCGTTCTCCCAACTAACGTTTTTTAAAATATCCCATCAAAGCTAACGTTGATCTGGCGGCGTGTTGTTCAGCTTCTTTTTTACTGCGGCCGGTGCCTTTTCCAATCGAATTACTGTTAATCCTAACCTCTACCGTAAAACGCTTATTATGATCAGGACCGCTTTCTTCAAGCAGTACATATTTAATGCTTTCACCCGGATTTTTTTGCACGATTTCCTGAAGGTCTGTTTTGTAGTCTTGCATTTTTTGTATTTTAGGATTTTTTATTGCAGGGACTATAAACCCAAGCACAAAATCACTTACTGCTTCTATACCAGAATCTAAATATATTGCCGCACAGATAGATTCAAAAATATCTGCTAAAATTGAAGGTCTGTTTTGACCTTGGCAATGTCTTTCACCACGGCTAAGCTTAACATATTTTTTTAGTCCTAATTGCTTAGAAAATTCATAAAGTTGTTTTTCACACACTAACAATGCACGAAGTTTTGTAAGCTCTCCTTCGGGCAAATTTGGAAACGTTTTAAAGATATAATTTGAGGTAATCAACCCAAGAACTGAATCTCCCAGGAATTCTAATCTTTCATAGCTTTGAAATCTCCCACAAGACTCATTTGCAAAAGAAGAATGAGTAAGTGCTACGTTAAGTAGCTTCTTATCTTTGAAAGTATATCCAATTTTCTTTTCAAGTTCACTTATCACGTTTAAATCCTCCTTTATTCCTCATCTGGTTCTTTGTTTTCTGCTTTTAGAGCATCACTTATTAATTTTATAACGTTCCTTTTTGCATATTCGCCTGCTAATCTGATAGCATTTTTAAAAGTTTTTGCGTCCGAATTACCATGAGCTTTAAACACCGGTTTGGAAGTTCCCATAAGAGGTGCACCGCCATATTCGGTGTAATCCATTTGTTTTTTAAGCTCAGATAAATCAGATTTTATCGCCATAGCGGCAAGTTTGTTTTTAAAATTTTTAGTTAAAATACTTTTGAATTTTCCAAATATTTCTGTTGCCATACCCTCGTAGAGTTTAAGTATGACGTTACCCGTAAACCCATCCGTCACGACTACATCCGCAGCACCGGAAGGAATATCTCTAGCCTCAATGTTTCCTATAAAATTAATACCGCTTTTCTCAAGAAGTTCATATGCATTGAAATGAAGTTCTCCCCCTTTGCAGCGTTCAACTCCGATATTAACAAGCCCTACTTTGGGATCCTTAACTACCATAACATTTTTCATGTATATGTATCCCATTACTCCAAATTGCCTGAGCATTTCAGGTCTGCACTCTACGTTAGCTCCACTATCAATTAGCATGAAAAAGCCATTTTCAGTAGGGATTACCGGAGCAAAAGCACAGCGTTTTATACCCCTAATTCTCTTAACTATCAAAGTTCCTCCAACGGTAAGTGCTCCACTGTTTCCGCAAGAAACAAAAGCGTCTCCTTCACCTGAAGCTAACATCTGAAGCCCTTTGGCCATTGAAGAATTATTTTTAGATTTCATAATTTCAGTAGGAGCATCCTCCATGGTTATAACTTCGTCTGCATTTTCTATTTGAATACCATCAAGAGAAATTTTATTCTCAGAACTTTCCTCTTTTATTTGAGCTTTGTTACCTACCAAAATTATTTGATATCCGAGTTCGTCCACTGCCATCCTAGAAGCTTTTATCACTTCAATTATTCCTTTGTCACCGCCGTGGCAGTCCACTATTATTTTCATATTTTTGCTCCTTTCAAAACATTCTAAACATTAATACTTTTTATATACTCTACAGATCTTTTAGCAAACTCCTCATATCTCAATTTTTTATCTTTAATATGATTTTCCAAAGGAAGAATTATACCAAAATTTGCACCCATAGGTTGAAAGTCCACTCTACATTCATCACTTATATATTTAGAAAGCGCACCCATGATAGTTTTTTCTGAAAAACAAACACTTTCCTCCGAGTTAGCCTTTCTAGCAGCATTTATACCGGCTATCATACCCGAAGAAGCAGACTCGATATAGCCTTCAACCCCAGTGATTTGACCGGCAAAAAATAAATTTGGATTATTCCTCATGCTGTAGTCAGGGTTCAGAAGTTTTGGAGAGTTTATAAACATATTTCTATGCATCACTCCATATCTTACTATATCTAAATTTTTAAGTGCCGGAATCTGCGAAAAAACACGTTGTTGTTCTTTGAATTTCAAATTGGTTTGAAATCCCACCATGTTATACAGGTTGCCCTCCAAAGTTTCTTTCCTAAGTTGGACTACTGCATAAGGTCGTCTATCAGTTTTAGGGTCGATAAGGCCAACGGGTTTCATCGGGCCAAATCTCAGCGTATCCACACCGCGGCGAGCCATAACCTCCACCGGCATACATCCTTCATAAACTCTTAAATCC
>CAKVBG010000013.1 GCA_934725345.1 uncultured Eubacteriales bacterium | reverse complement strand
CTGGGGTCGTATTTTTTACTAACTAGCGCCTAAAGATTAAACATTTCACAAAGGATATCAGCGAAGCCAGTAAGAATACTACGAAAAAGGTTGCTACGGCCACAAGTATTGCTACCAATATAGAAGAGGTTTCAAGGGAAATGCAGACCAGTGCAATTGTAGTTAAAAGAGTTCCTAAAGTGCCTGTGATTAGACATTTAGAATTCTTAATTAAACACTTTTCCAAATGGCAGCAAGAGTCACTGCATGAGGCAAAAACTGAGGTAAATAAGATATAGAGTAGTGCTGCTCCACCTATGCTAAAAGCAACCCATATTCCGTTCATAATCAAAGGTGTCAGTCCGAGCGAGAATAAAACCGCTACAATAACACCAAGTATTATTCCAAAGATAGTTCCCGCGGCACCACATCCGCATGAACATTCACGACTTGTATTATCAGATGTCTTCATTTTTATCAACTCCTCCCTTTTATACTATGTGTAAGAAGTATATTTGGTTCTTGAGTTGATAACGAAGTTGGAGAAGTGATATACTATCTTGAACAGAGGTGAATATTATGATAATATTGGGTATAGACCCCGGATATGCAATCGTAGGATATGGAGTAATAGAGTATGTAGGAAATAGTTACTCAGCCAAGCAGTACGGAGCGGTATTTACTTACCCCAAAAGTTCGTTTGAGGAAAGAATCAACATAATTTTTGAAAACATAACCGAGTTAATTAAAAGGTATCGTCCGGATGCCATGGCAATTGAGAAGCTGTACTTTCAGAATAACCATAAGACCGCTATAGATGTTTCACAAGCAAGAGGAGTAATACTGTTATCGGCAGCAAGAGAAGGCATCCCTATATATGAATACACACCCTTGCAGATAAAAAGTGCTATAACCGGATACGGCAAAGCTCAAAAGCAACAAATCATGCAGATGGTAAAGCGGCTTTTAAAGCTTAAGGAAATTCCTAAGCCAGATGATACCGCTGACGCTCTAGCAGCAGGGATATGTCATATAAACTCGATTGGTAGGAATAACGTCCAGGAAATGATAGTTAAAGCAAATAAAATTAAATCACTTTAGGAGCGTTGAATATATTGATACATAGTTTAAGAGGGACTCTAATTTTAGTTAATGATAATTTTTTAGTCGTTGAGTGTTCGGGCGTGGGATACAAATGCAACTGTTCGGTGTTTACGCGTTCATTTTTTGAAAACA
This sequence comes from uncultured Eubacteriales bacterium, assembly GCA_934725345.1. Classification (GTDB taxonomy): domain Bacteria; phylum Bacillota; class Clostridia; order Oscillospirales; family Acutalibacteraceae; genus UMGS1491. The sequence continues at coordinate 20,428 of CAKVBG010000013.1, read as the reverse complement.
AACTAAACCAAGAGGTATTTATCCACACCTACTTGAATGTTCGCCAGGACGCTTTAGAATTGTTTGGATTTTCGGATTTAAACGAGATGGAATGTTTTAAGCTACTGATATCCGTTTCAGGTATTGGGTTCAAAGCTGCAATGGCAATCCTTTCAAGATTTCAATACGCGGAGGTAGTTCAAATTATTTCAGAAGGCAATAGCAAATCTTTAACTCTTGCACCGGGTATAGGAGCCAAAACCGCTAAAAGAATTATACTAGAACTAAAAGACAAGTTTTCTAGCGCGTTTATGAATGTTCCTCTAGCTAAGATTGCAAGTACTAAACCTGCTTCTAAGAAAACTGAAGCAATGAATGCTTTGCTTGCACTTGGATATTCACAGACTGAAGTTATGTCTTTGGTTTCTAATTTAAGTGAGGAGCTTTCGGTTGAAGAGATTATAAAATCAGCACTAAAGTACATGAGTAAAGGAGTATGATTAGTTGGATAATAGAATTGTAAGCGCTCAAGAAATTGATGAAGAAAGCGAAGACATTAACTTAAGACCACAAACGTTATCTGAGTATGTTGGCCAAGAGAAAATAAAAGAAAATTTAGAGGTTTTTATCAAGGCTGCTAAACTCCGCCACGAACCCTTAGATCACGTTTTACTTTATGGCCCGCCGGGGCTTGGAAAAACCACTCTTTCAATGATTATTGCAAATGAGCTGGGTGTGAACATAAAAATAACTTCCGGGCCTGCAATCGAGCGTCCGGGAGATCTTGCGGCTCTTCTTACAAATCTTTCTGAAGGAGACGTTTTATTTGTTGACGAGATTCATCGTCTTTCGAGAAACGTTGAGGAGATACTCTACCCTGCTATGGAGGACTTCTCTATAGACATTGTAACCGGTAAAGGTCAAATGGCAACTTCTTATCACCTACCCCTAGCTAAATTTACTTTAATTGGTGCAACTACCCGTGCCGGACAACTAAGTGCACCGCTTAGAGATAGATTTGGAGTAATTTTGAGGTTGGAGATGTATAATAACCAAGAATTAGCTTCAATCGTTGAGAGAAGTGCATCTATACTTAAAACGAAATTTGAAAAAGAAGGTATTTTCGAGATTGCATCGCGTTCAAGGGGGACGCCTCGTATTGCCAATAGGCTCCTTAAAAGAGTGCGAGACTTCGCTCAAGTAACAAACGGAGGAGTTATCACATACGATGTGGCTGATAAATCTTTAAGCAAACTGGGTATAGATTCTCTTGGGCTAGACTCCAACGACAGACGCTTACTCGATACCATAATCAAACTATATTCGGGAGGTCCTATAGGCCTTGAAACTTTAGCAGCCGCAATCGGAGAAGAAGCTGTAACAATAGAGGATATATATGAACCATTCCTAATGCAAATCGGGTTTTTAAGCCGTACCCCACGAGGGAGATGCGTGACGTCTTCGGCGTACAATCATATGGGGTACAAAAACAAAAAATAATGGAGGCTTTTATATAATGGGCAAACTTTTCGGAACAGATGGAATAAGAGGTGTAGCAAACCTGGAGCTAACCCCTTTTTTGGCGATGAAAACAGGAATTGCAGTTGCTAAAGTTTTAATTCAATCAAAGGAAAATAAAAAAGCAACTGTCTTTATAGGGAAAGATACCAGAATATCTTCCGATATGATAGAAGCTTCTTTAGCTTCGGGGCTCACGGCTATGGGATGTGATGTTGTTTTGCTGGGGGTACTCCCTACTCCGGCGGTAGCTTTCTTGGTGAAAAAACACTGTGCTAGTGCAGGAATAATGATATCCGCGTCGCATAATTCTTTTGAGTTCAATGGAATAAAAATTTTCAATGGCGATGGATATAAACTCTCAGACGAACTCGAAGAAAAAATAGAAGCTATCATTTTAAACGAAGAAGAAATAAAATTGGCTCAAAGTGAAAGTGTGGGCGTAATAACTCATAATGACATTTACAAAAACGAATACATTAATCATTTAGCTTCGAGCGTAAGCCTGAGGGACAATAAGCTTAAAATACTCGTAGACTGTTCTAATGGTTCTGCCTCATTTACGGCACATAAATTATTCAGCCTCCTTAATTTAAATGCAGATTTTATTTTTGATACGCCTAATGGAGTTAATATAAACAAGGACTGCGGCTCCACAAATATTGAAAAACTATCTAAACAGGTTGTAGAAAAAGGATACGACTTGGCTTTTGCTTTTGATGGTGATGCTGATAGATGTTTGGCAATAGACGAAAGTGGTAAAGTTGTTGACGGAGATTCTATCTTGGGAATTTGTGCTATGCATATGAAAAATCATCAAGAACTTGAAAACAACACTTTAGTTGCTACTATCATGTCCAACTTAGGGCTCAAAAAGTTTTGCGAAAAAAATGATATAACTTTTAAAGAAACCAAAGTTGGAGACCGCTATGTTCTGGAGGAAATGCTAAAAGGGAATTTTTACTTAGGTGGAGAGCAGTCAGGCCACGTTATATTTAAAAAATACTCCTCCACAGGAGATGGTCAACTGACCGCTATCAAACTCATAGAAGCTCTTTTAGATTCGGGAAAAACCGTTTCGGAGTTAAATCGGATAGTAGAAAAATATCCTCAAAAATCTGGGTGTATAAATATAAGCCTTAATCAAAAAGGTATTATGGCAAAAAATGAATGTATAATTAATTATCTTAAAGATATGGAAAATAAACTTTCAAACAAGGGAAGAATCGTTGTGCGGGAGTCCGGAACTGAACCTAAAATAAGAATTATGGTTGAGCACAAAGATGAAAATTTAATTCAAGAAATCATTAATGAAATATCAGAGTTTATAAAGAATAAAATCAGCGGTTAGAAAGGAGCAAAAAAACAGAGCTTCATGAGATATGTAAATTGGAAAGAATACGAACTTATTGATGCTTCAAATGGCAGACGGCTAGAAAAATGGGGAGACAAAATTTTAATTAGACCAGATCCTCAAGTTATATGGTCTTCTAAGGAAGAAGATGAACGTTGGAGAAATCCGGATAATGTTTATCATCGCTCTAAGTCCGGAGGAGGTCATTGGGAAATAATTAATCCCCCCTCCCCTGATTGGACGGTTAGCTACAAAAAATTAAAGTTCCATCTAAAGCTTATGAACTTCAAGCATACAGGAGTTTTTCCTGAACAAGCTGTGAATTGGGATTTTATGAATAACATTATTAAAAACTCAAATGAAAGTCTAAACATATTGAATTTATTTGCGTATACTGGTGGTGCTTCTTTGGCGTGCTTGGAAGCGGGAGCAAAAGTTTGCCACGTTGATTCTTCTCGGGGAATGATTTCTCATGCGCGAGAAAATGCTATTCTTTCAGGTCTTGATAAACGCCCTGTGCGTTGGATAGTAGATGATTGCGAGAAATTCGTTAACAGGGAGATTAGACGCGGAAATAAATATGATGGTATAATTTTAGATCCTCCTTCATACGGAAGAGGTCCTAAGGGAGAAATTTGGAAGCTGGAGGACAATTTATTTGATTTTCTAAAATTATGTGAAGCTTTGCTTTCTGAAAAAGCCAGATTTGTGGTTCTTAATTCCTATTCTGCCGGTTTATCTCCCTCTATAACGGGATATATGCTTTCAAAGTTAATCGTGCCAAAGCATGGTGGAAAAGTACAGTGCGATGAAATAGGAATAAAAGTCACTAATTCAGGCCTGGTCCTTCCTATGGGGAATACAGCCATTTGGACTTCCTCGGCGGTATGAAAGGCTCTTTAGTTATGAGTGAGTTTATTGAATTTAAAGGCGTGGCATACGCAGCTGCAAACTTAGACAGTAAAAATAGATACATACTACAAGATATAAATTTCGAAATTAAACAAGGGGAGTTCATAAGTATCATTGGACCTAACGGATGCGGAAAATCCACTCTTTTAAAATTGTTCAATGGAGCTTTGATTCAAACTCAGGGCGAGGTTTACATAAATTCTCTTACAAACCAAAATCCTGATGATTTATATAACATTCGGAAAAGCGTAGGAATGGTCCTTCAAGACCCAGATACTCAAATCATTGCAAGTACAGTTGAAGAAGAAATAGCCTTCGGAATGGAAAATTTATGTGTTCCTAAGGTTGAGATGGAGTTTATAATAGAAGAAGTTTTACATGCTGTTGGGATGAGCGGTTTTCAAAAAGTCCCTACTTCATATTTATCAGGCGGTCAAAAACAGCGTCTGAATATTGCAAGTATACTCGCAATGAAACCCAAAATTATCATTTTGGATGAGTCTACCTCTATGCTGGACTCGCACAGTAGAAACGAAATTATGAACTTGTTGCTTAAACTCAACCGCTCAGATAAGATTACGGTTATCCTTGTTACTCATTTTACCGAAGAGGTAGTGGTTACAGATAGAGTTATACTGATGGACAAAGGGAGAATTAAATCTATAGGTTCTCCTGTTTCAATACTTTCAAACCAAGAATTTTGGCAAAACCCTTGTATCTCCCCTTTGCAGTCAACCGAAATATTAGCTTATTTAAAAGAGTTAGGATACGATGTTTCTTTAAAGGCATTTGGTACCCAAGACTGCGCGGACGAAATTGTTAGGTTACTGGAGAGCTATAGAAATGATTGAAGTAAAAAATTTAACTTATACATATAAGACGGAAAATAAAATCCAAAAGCCTACAGTTCAAAACGTAAGTTTTTCTCTAGCTAAAGGAGAAGTGCTAGGAATTTTAGGTAAAACCGGCTCGGGGAAATCCACACTGATTCAAATGTTGGGTGGTATCTTAAAACCTGATAGCGGTGAAGTGCTTTTGAATGGAAGAAATGTTCTTAAGGAGAATGTAGGTTTTAAAGTAGGACTGGTCTTTCAGCATCCTGAACAGCAACTTTTTGAAAATACAGTTTTCGATGATATTGCCTTTGGGCTTAGGAATCAAAACTATGGTGAAAAAGAAATTCAAGAAACCGTAGAAAAAACCGCTAATATACTGGGTATTCCCAAAGATATATTAGGCCGCTTTCCTCTTTCTCTTTCAGGAGGAGAAAAAAGGCGCTGTGCTATCGCTGGGATTATAGCTTTAAAACCGGAAATCTTAGTTTTAGATGAGCCCACAGCGGGCATGGATTTTCAAGGTAAAATGAGTTTAATTGAGTGTTTGGAAAATTACCACAAGCACGAAGAAAATAGCATAATAATCGTTTCACACGTTTTAGAAGAAATTGTAAAAGTGTGCGATAAAGTTTTGACAATGAATGAGGGTAAAGCTATATATTTCGGAAGTATCCAAGATTTGCTCAAAATCAACACTCAAAGTTTGCACGCTATAGGAATAGAGCCCTTGCAAATTACCAAAATTATGAATTTAATAAAAGACAAAGGTTTTAACGTTTCCGAAAACATACTTACAGTCAATCAAGCGAAAAAAGAAATTGTAAAACTGCTGAAACACCAAGGCGGTGAATCATTATGATACAAAACATTTCAGTTGGCAAATATTTGCCCGGAGATTCAATAATACATAAACTAGACCCCAGAACAAAACTGCTCATTTTCTTTTTAATGACGATAGTAATATTTTGGGTTCGTAGTTTAAGTGCTTTGATTTTGATTTCAATGGGCTGTGGAATCCTGATGAAACTCACTAACATTTCAGCTGTTCGTTTTGTAAAAAACAATAAAACTCTCATATTTATTTCACTTATAACTGCATTTATCAATTTGATGTTTGAGGCACAAGCTAGATTAATTACTAGCGGTAAATTTTACGTTTCGCAAAAAGGCATCAAGTTAAGCTGTATAATGATTATAAAGCTCATAACACTGATGATAACTACTTCATCAATAATGTTTACAACCTCCCCCACTCAAATTGCTTACTCCGTGGAAAAAATTCTTGCACCCTTTGAGTTTCTAGGAATAAATTCCCGAGATATTGCCCTTACGATAACTATAACCTTAAAATTCATTCCAACAGTCTTTGAAGAAACTACTAAAATAATTAATGCTCAAAGAGCCAGAGGAGCAAATTTTAAAACCCGGAATATACTAAAGTTTTTTAAGAATCTCCTATCAGTACTTGTGCCGTTGCTGGTCTCTTCACTTCGCCGAGCGGATAGTTTAGCCTTAGCAATTGAATCCAGGTGTTATGATAGCTCAAAACCACACTCGAATTTTAAATCATATGAATTTAAACCTGTAGATTTTGCAGCAATTTTGATTACATTCATTCTTATTTTAGGAGTTATAGGATGCAACTTATGGATAAAAATTTAAGAAATATATCACTGATACTATCATATGACGGTAGTAACTATCATGGTTGGCAGGTTCAAGAAAACGCACTTAGTGTGCAAGAAGTTTTTCAAAGTACACTCGAAAAAATTTTAAAAGAGTCTGTGGATATAAAAGGCTGCAGCCGCACAGATTCATTTGTTCATGCAAATATGTATGGAGTAAGCTTTAAAACGTTTAACCGAATAAAAGCTGTGAATTTAGTCTATGCGCTAAACCGATTATTGCCCTCTGATATAGCTGCAACTTGCGCCAGAGAGGTTCCTTTGGATTTCGACGCCCGATATTCCTGCAAAGGAAAAGAGTACGTGTACAAAATTTGGAATCATAGAATTAGAAATCCGTTTTATTGTAATCATGCTCTTCATTACTGGTATGACTTAGATGTAAACTACTTAAACGAAACGGCCAAGCTGTTTATCGGCACACATGATTTTACTTCCTTTGCAACCCTTGATAAAAGAGAGCCTCGAAATATGGTTCGCACGATATATGATTTTAGTGTTACTAAAAAAGATAATATGGTTGAAATTACTGTAAGTGCGAACGGGTTTTTATATAACATGGTGCGTATACTGGTGGGAACGCTTTTAAGAGTAGCTCAAAAGAAATTCAAAAAAGAAGATATTCCTAAAATAATAGAAGCAAGAAATAGGGCGTGTGCAGGCCCTACTGCCCCTCCTCAAGGGCTATACTTAAACAAAGTATTTTATGAAATAAAGGATGCAAACCATAATGAAATTTAAATCGTTTTTGTCTAAGACCGCTGACAACAATCAAAATAGTTGGAATAAAAAAACATTCAAAGAAATAAGAAAAATATTGTTTTGTTTGATATGTAGTTTTTTGTTTTTAATATTGTGGTCAAATAAATCGAAACTTTATCCTGAAAATGTCTTGCTTTACTTCGAGAACAGTTGGAAATCTGGTTTTAAATCCGGGAAGTTTCCTCAAAAGATAAAAGGAAATAAAGTGCCGTATGATTGCCTTGATTTTTTAGGAAGCGATATTATATCTGCAAGCGATATGGCTTGCGGGGTTTTAAATAAATCTGCATATAAAGTAAGAGAAGAAAGCCATAATTTGAACTGTCCTAGATTGAAGTCTGCGGGGATAAGAGCAATTTTATACGACGTAGGCGGGAAAAAATTCAGAATTGAAAGCGTAGTTCGAACACTTCATGAGGCCAAATGTGAAAACAATATTTTAGCTGCAGATATCCTGGATAATGGCACTTATTCTCTCATAACCGAATCTCAAAATTACCTCTCGGAATGTACAATTTGGAGCCGTAAAAACACAGAGAAGTATAAATACTATTTTTCGGAAATTTACGCATCTTCTATTGCTTTAAATCCCCAAGGGAACAAAGCAGCAGTAGGAGGAGTATCTATTGGCGAGGGTAACACCAATTCTAGTGTGTACGTTCTAAATTTTAAATCCGAAAAACCCGAACATATTTTTAAACTCGAAGATAACATCATCACAGACTTAAAATATTTCTCCAATGGAAACATTTTAGCTATCGGCAACAATTACCTTTGTGTTATAAATCCTAAGACAGGTAAAATCAAAAAACTTTCATACAATAATCAATTCCTTAAAGATTACAGTTTTAATGAAGAGTGGGGTCTTTGCTATTGTCTTTCGGCTTCTGGGGGCACAAGTTCAGACGATAAAATATATCTGATTGATACCTCCGGAGAGCTTAAATCCCACTTTGAAACCAATCAAAATTCAAAAAGCATTTGCCATACTAAGCACCGCATTTTTGTCCTTTCGGATGACAAATTAATAGTTTACAGCATAGATGGCAAATTCCAAGGATATTTAAAAGTTAAAGACATCTATAGAAAAGTAATTGCCAATTCAAGTTCAGAAGTTTACTTACTTCAAAATAAAACGATAGACAAGCTAAAAATTTCTCATCTTCAAAAATATAATTCTACAGAATCATGACCTTAATTCCCTCAGCATGAGCAGACTGTGCTAGTTTCTCGTGGCAAGTAAAAATGATAGTTTGAGTGCACTTTGAATTTTCTTTTAAAAACTCCAGAGCGTTTTTCATTCTTTTAGTATCGTACCTCGCTAGTATATCATCAATAAATATTGGCACTTTTGCTTCTTTAGAAATAAGTTTTGAGAGTGCAATTCTTAACGCCAAGTAAGCCTGGTCAATAGTACCGCTACTAAAATTTTGAAAATTTCTATGAATTGAATCTTTTCCAATCTCTATGGAGTAATCTTTTTTTATATACACATCAGTATATTTGTTTGAAGTGAGTTTACAAAATATTTTAGAAGCAAGTTTATCTAATTGGGGATTGAATTTTTTTCTAAACTCATTTTCTGTTTCTTGAATAAGTTCATTTGTAAGGTTTAATACCTTTAAGTGTTCGCTTGCAGCTCTAAACTGAGAATTTTTTTCAAACAGTTCTTTTTCAAGCTCCGCCAAACTTTTTGCTGGAACTTTCATCTTATTTCGAATTTCAAATTTTATATCTGATAGTTTCATGCTTTTAAGTTCGTTTAGCCTAGACGTCAAAGAATTTATGTCCTGAAGGGAAGATGAAAAATCAAAGCTACTGAGTTGCGGTTCAAGATTATTTAATTGATTTTCAAGATCTTCGAGATTATCTGTATATGAGCCTATGTTTTCTAGTTTGATAGAAATTTTCTGTTGATACTCATGTATGTTTTTAGAAATACAATGAAGCTGATCAAGTAACCCTAAAGACTCTTCGTAATTCGCTGCAACAGAATATTTGGATATGTCTTTTATAAACCTAGATTTTAATTCTTGAATTTTTTCATTTACACTTTCTAGCTCTGCTTTATTTTCATAAAAGGTTTTTGTTTTGGCGTAAGCTTCATAGTATTGAGAAACGCTAGAAATATTTTTTTCACCTAAAAGCTCCTTGAAAGCAGCTTCGGAATTTCTTAAGTGAGCTTCAAGTTCTGTTCGCTGATTGTTTAAGATGGTCTGAGCATTTATCTCACTTTGAGACATATTTTTCTCGTGGTTCAGAATAAGTGATTTTATTTTTTCAAATTCCGGATTTGCTAGTTCCTTTCCAAGTTCGTGTATTTTTTCTTTCAAAGAAGCAATTTGAGGTTTTAAAGTTTTTAGATTCCAAATCGTCGGCAAAATCACCGCTACCAATGAAAAGGCAACCGCTGAAGCTACCTCATTACTTAAACTTAAAAAAATATATGCTGCGACGGCAGAAAAAATAAAAACTATAACTAAAATCCACACCATTTTATATTTAAAAATTTTTTCCTTAAGACAAGCTTGTAGCTCAGCACTTTGAATCTCTGCATTAGCCTGATTGGCTTTTAAAGATTCAAGTTCAGTCTTTAGTGTTTCAAGCTGATTTTTTTCTTTTTCGTATTCACTGATTAAATCTAAAATTTTGTTGTTGTAGATTTGCTGTATATCTTCTTTTTTTATATTTTGAATGCTTTTTAATTCTGCGAAAAAAGTTACTTTATCTAAACGTTTCTTCAGTCCTTCTTGTTCTTTCGTTTGCAAATTTAACCTTTCTAGGTCTTCCTCAGAAACCGGTATGAAATTTTGTGAAATTTTGGATTTAAGTTCTTTTTGTTTAGTTTCTTCTAAATTTATTTCAGATTTCAAGGTTTCAAGATAATTTAAAAAATCCTGTAGATTTTCCGGACCGATGCATTTAACTTTGTTTTCGCAATCTTGCTTAAGTTTAACTAATTCTATTACTTCTTTCAAAGCACATATCTTATTGTAAACTGATAGTTTATCTATTTGGGTTTCAAGATTCTGCTTTTCTTTTATTAAACTTTCTATTTGGGTCAACTGTTTTGATAAAACGTCTTTTTCTTTCTCAATATTTTTAGCTGTTTCTATTTCTAATTTCAAAGTTTTTATCTCTTCCTCTAGGCGTTGAATTTTACCTTTTTTCCCTCTCTGAGTATACAGTTGTTTTATAGCGTCTTCTATCCGAGAAATAACTTTAATCCCCGAAACTTCCTCTTCTTCCAAGGAAGATAGATTAAACATTTTATTGAGTAAAGAGTCTTTTGAGTTTTTAATATCTTGAAAACCATGGTTTGCAAAATTCGAGATGTAGCTACTTCTTTCAAAACTATATAAATCGAGCTTAAAGAGGCGCTCGCCAACTTCTTCTTTTTTACCGAGATTTATTAATTCTCCCAGTGAGCAGTTGTAGAGCTTGGTCACATCTTTAAGGGCAGATATATTACTTATTTTTTTTTCAAGTCGATAGTCGTACCCATTCCAAGAAAACTCCATAGCACCTTGCATGTTTTTACCGCTCCAAGGAGAATATTTACTTCTAAGAAGTTTATCTTCAGTGCAGGTAGTTTCCCCTTTGCGCCGACTATACAGCAAAAGTTTTATAAACTCCATTAGTGTAGATTTTCCGGCTTCGTTTTCTCCATATATAACCTGAATATCGTCCTCAAGAAATAGCTCAAAATTCTCAAATTTTCCAAAACTGTTTATTTCTATTTTTTTAATCTTCATAGCAAGTGATATCCTCCGTGAAAGCTTTTATGCCTATCTTCAGAGCTTTCTCAAGCAGATTTTTTTCCTCTTCACTTTGAGCAGCGTCTATTCTTTGAAGTGTTTTTTTAATGAACATACTTTTGAAATCGTTTCGAAAAGCTAATTTTTCAACATTAATTTCAACAGTCGTTTTGTCTATTATTTTTACAAAGAAGAGTTTGTTTTGAAGTAATAGTTCTAAATATTTTGGGTCAATTAAAAAATCTTCTTTTATGCTTCCGCTTAAAGTTATCTCATATAAATTTTGAGCAAAGTTTTCACCGTAGTGGTGTTTAATTTCCTTAATGATAAAATTCGAAAGTTCACTACAATTATCAGCCGAGCTAAGGGTTAAAGTTAGTTTTTCATAATTTCTGGAGTTAATTTTTTGAAATTTCAAATCACAGTTATTCTGAGAGATGGTTCCTATGTAGATACCTTTATCCCCCGTTTCGCCAAAGCCATTTCCAAAAGGAGAACCGCTATACGCGTAGAAAGTATCATTTATTTTAGATATTGGAGTTTTTTTGTGTATGTGTCCTAGAGCAATATAATTCATATGGCTGTTTTCCATTTCTGAGAGCTTTATGGGATTATAGTAATCTTTATCTTTTGCGGTTACAGTACCATGCATCATGCATATATTTAAAAAGTCTCTACTAAGCTCAGGAATTTCTGACAGCATACCTTCTGTTTGGTAGATACTTCTAAAAGCTGCGCCCCAAACCCGAGTTTTGAGCTCCGGCAACTCAAAATAATCGATAGTGGTATTTTTAAAGATATAAACGTTTTGAGGCCATTTATAAACAGCATAAGGAGAATCCGGAGTAAAAGGGTCATGGTTTCCGGGTGAAATAAAAATTTTAATTTCAGGACAACTTGAAAGAATAGTTTTAATTTCCTCTACTTCTGAGGGACTTACTTTAACATCATCAAAGAAGTCGCCCGATATCAATAGTAACTGAGCGGCTTGCTGTTTGCACTTTTCTATAACTTCTAATAATACTTTTTTTCGCTCAACGTTGGTTATAGCGGTTTTACTCGAATCATTTTTAACACCTAAATGAAAGTCGGAACAATGTGCTATTTTAACTTCCAATTATTTTCTCTCATTTCTAAAAAATAATAGTTGAATTTTTTTAAACCTATGTGTATAATATTATATATATCCTTTTGAGCTAAATCAATAGGCGTATGATTCAACATGCAGTTGGATGGGTCCCATGCGACGAATGATTGTGAACCATGTCAGGCGGGGAACCGAGCAGCATTAAACAATATTTTTCGTGCGATATGGTTAGTTCGTTCGACTGTATGTTGAATTATACGATTTAAGGCAAGGTGGTATTGAAGAAATTGCATAGAGCGCTTTACCGTAAATGGCGTCCTCAAACTTTTGACGATGTTGTTGGACAAAATCACATTACGCGTATCTTGAAAAATGAAGTTTCTTCAGGGAAGATATCGCATGCTTATCTTTTTACAGGCCCTCGTGGTACGGGTAAAACCTCTTGTGCTAAAATACTTGCTAGGGCTATAAATTGCTGTTCTCCAAGGGAGGGCAATCCATGCGGTGAATGCGAGTTTTGTAAGAGTGTGAATTTAGAGAATTTTCTAGATATCATAGAAATAGATGCCGCAAGCAACAACGGAGTTGAAAACATAAGAAGCATTAGAGATGAAATGGCATTCACTCCAACTAAGTGTAAATATCGAGTTTACATAGTTGATGAGGTTCATATGCTTTCCCCGGGTGCATTTAATGCCTTTTTAAAAACCTTAGAAGAGCCGCCATCTCATGTGGTTTTTATTTTAGCTACTACTGAAGTTCATAAACTACCTTTAACGATAGTTTCCAGGTGTCAGAAATTTGAGTTTAATAGATTTTCTGCACTGGAGATATGTTCGCAGCTTGAAAAAGTTTGTAAAAATGAAAAAATAGAAATTGAAAAACCTGCCGCACTTTTAATTTCAAAGCTAGCCGACGGAGCTATGCGAGATGCCCTATCAATTTTGGAACAATGCCGGAATGCTTGCGAAAACGCGGTTATAGACGAAAAAACCGTGAGAATCATTTTAGGTATGCCAGAAAAAGAGTTTATAAACAAGATGGCGAGTTTTATATTTTCCGCCGAATTTTTAAAATCTCTTGAGATGCTTGAGGAAATTTATAGAAAAACTGTAAGCTTTGGGAAGGTTTGCGAAGAGATGCTCGAGTATTTCCGTGGGCTTATGATTTTTAAGGCAACAAATTGTTTGGATTATCTTCCGGATCAAAGTCTCACGGAAAGTAGCATTTTGCCTCGTATTGCACTTCAAGATATAATTGATTGCACAAACATACTTCAGCAAACTTATAAAAATATCAGCTCAGGCAATAACAAAAAAATTGAACTAGAAATAGCTTTGGTAAAAATGTGCAGTAAGTTTTCAAAGCCGACTCCTTTGCCCCCGTCTCCCTCAAATCAAAAAGATATGTCTGAACCTACCAAACCAACTCAAGTTTCGAAGCCGACTTTAGACCCTTCCTCGCCTAGTGATTTGAAGGAGTGGAGTCAAATACTGGATAAGGTAAAAGACAACCCCGAACTCACTTCACTTAATTTTGCACTTGTGGAATCAAAGGCTTACAAGCGAGGAAACCATATACTCATAAGCCCCAAAAACCTTTTAGCTTTTGAACTACTTAAAAAACCCGAGTGTAGAAATGAACTTAAAAAGATAATACTTGAAGTTTTAGGAAAACCCTATAATCTGGGGCCTTATGAACCAACTCCTCACGCAGATAGTAGTATCTCAAAAGTTAGTCCTTTAGAGGCATTGATTCAAAGTGCAAAATCCAGTAATATAGATGTTATTATAAAATAGGAGGAAAATAAATTATGAAAGTAAGACTACCAAAAAGCGGAAATCCAATGGGAAATATGCAGCAGTTGATGTTGCAGGCAAAAAAAACACAGGAAGAAATGGAACAAGCTTCAGCTAAGCTAGAAACAAAAGAATATATTGCAACTTCCGGAGGAGAAGCGGTTAAGGTAACCGTGAATGGTAAAATGGAAATTCAAAACATGGAAATAAAACCCGAAATCGTAGACCCCGAAGATGTAGATATGCTTTGCGATATGATAATTGCCGCCACCAATGAAGCGCTAAGAAAAGCATCTAAGGATAAAGAATCTGTGATGGAACAAATCTCAGGTAAATTGAATATGCCGGGACTTTTCTAGTATGTGGAAGAATGGAAGTATATATTTAATAAAACTTATTGAACATTTTGAGCGTCTACCGGGCATAGGTAGAAAATCGGCTCAGAAGCTTGCGTATCATGTTTTGCAGATGTCTTCCGAAAACGCCACTTCTTTTGCTAAAGCAATTTTGGAGGCAAGAGATAAAATTCATTGCTGCAAGAATTGTTGTAACTTTACTGACAAAGAAATATGTCATATATGCTCTGACGGATCACGTGATAGTTCCGTGATTTGCGTTGTGGAAGATCCTAAAGACGTTGATGCAATTGAGAGAACTCATGAGTTCAGCGGTACTTATCATGTTTTGCATGGTGTAATTTCTCCTCTGAACGGTATAGGTCCGAATGAGATAAAAATCCCCCAGCTTATCAGCCGAGTCAAGGCTTCGGCTTCTGAAATAAAGGAAATCATAATGGCTACCAATCCTACTGTTGAAGGCGAAGCTACTTTGATGTATATTTCTAAACTACTCAAAGATGTTGATATTAAAATAACACGTCTGGCGTATGGTATTCCAATGGGGGCTAGTTTAGAGTATGCAGACGAAACAACTCTTTCCAGAGCTTTAACCGGAAGAAATGAGATATTTTGGTAAAATTAACAACTGCGAGATTTTAAATCTCGCAGCCATTTTTATTTATATCAGGCTCTTTTGATATTGTTTAGTACTGCAATAACTACGCTAAATAAACGCTTTGACGTTTTATTCGGTAAAATCATGTACATGTTTTGCAGCGATACATGAAGTGTTCATCCGACGATTATATGCAGTCGGCTTTATTGTTATCATTCTGCTGTCTTCGTCCAGTGTTAGGGACAAATACCTACTATGTTCAGATTTTTCCGGCAGCATAGGAGTACTGCAACGTGCATCGATGTCGGAAAACAGTTTAATTCCAGGCACCGATACTTCTATTTCTCCTAAACCATTTACACTATACCGATCTAATTTGCCATTTAAGTTAGTGTTGTATAAATAACAACACCCCATAACTTTCCCTCCGTGATTTTTTATGTCACCTATAACTCTATTTAATGATTCGCTTGTGCCGTACATTACCCCTTGAAGCCAATCTATTTCGATAAACTCGTGACAAGTAACTTTAAATCCCTTCAATTTTTCTAGAAAATCCTTAACTAACATCATCGAGGTGCATAGTTCTGTTTCTGTAGTATCATAACCACCCAAAACAAAAGCACTCCGAACCGAATACCTTACATCAAAGTTAATAGGCTTTCCTCTTTTTTGCATAATTTCTCTAAGGAATCCCAGGATACTCTCAGATTTCACAATTAATTCAAATTGCTCGTGAGAACACGCAATTGTTTCAAGTTGGGGATAAAATTTAAATGCATTCTTCACTTTTTTCTCCATCACTATGGCATTGGTTATTTCTTCCATGTGAGTGAAATCAAATATCCTGACTATATCCATTGCAGTAGCAGCTTTTTTACTAACACATGCTAAATTTTTTAAATCTTCAGAATTAAAAACCCTCTGATTATTGTTCATTCCGATTAATACATTTGCTAGATAAGCTGGTTCGAGTTTAACTGAAGCTCCTCCCCCCTCTGCTTGAACATTAGCACTTCCTCCCATAACTAAAGATGTTGCCAAAATTGCAGTGGAAACAGATTTAGAAAAGATTTTCATAGCTTATCCCCTCAATTAAATATTTTACTTGGGCTACAATACTCAGTGTATATCAAGTTGATAATCATATCAAGATTTATTTTCAATTAAAATTATCCTGTTTTTTTCGAACTTTTCTACGATTGGCTCTACAAATTTGGGTCCGATTCCTTCAATCAAACCATCACCTAAGTATTTTTCAACTCCGTAAATGCTTGCCGGTAGATTTTATTTGTATTCTTTTACACTTACTTTTATTACCCCGTGTCCACTGTTATCGCTAAGATACATTATTTGTTTAACTACTCCACTTAGTTCGTTTATTTTTTCTCTTTACTCATTCAATTGTATCATGGATTTTTTTAATTCAAAAGTGAGTGCAAAATTGTAACGATTATATGTTTAAGAGTCAAAAAAATTAACGATTATTTTCAAAACTAAAAAAATAATCGTTACATAGAAACCACATTGTATCTAAACTGAAGTATCGGCATGGTGGACTTAAGGGGACTCGAACCCCTCACCTCTGCATTGCGAACGCAGCGCTCTACCAGATGAGCTATAAGCCCAAAATTATCCTTTGTGTAATTCTATACCAAACATATTTTTTTGTCAACTTGAAATTTAAAAAAATTACACTCCACCAAATATATACAGTATCTGTTCAGAGGTAAGCGATTAAAAAATTGTAGGTTAACATACCTCCAACGACAATTCTTATCTAAGTCTAAGAAGTAAAATGGTAAGCACTCTATAAACAACTTATGTTTTCAAGGAATGGAGTTTAAATATAAACAAAATAATTGACATCATCTACAACATATACTATAATACGATGTATAATGTGCGGATATGGCGGAATTGGCAGACGCGCATGGTTCAGGTCCATGTGAACGCAAGTTCTTGCAGGTTCAAGTCCTGTTATCCGCACCAGTTTGGTTTGTCTTATGGGGCATGACATGTTTTTAAAGAAATTAGATTATCAGTTTTGATAGTCTGGTTTTTATTTTTTTAATTAGGCAATTTTTTTATCAGAACCAAAAAGCTTTAAATATTGCTCTTTTTCCTTTTTACTCATATTAGGAATTTCAATTTTGCCTACCATTTTGTAATAGATTTCTACCTTTTGAACTGTTTGACCATGAATTTGCTCTCTATGGTGTACAATTACCCTATCAATAAATTCATGTAGGATTTCAGATGTTAGTTCCTTTACATCAGAATATTTATGTACTCTTTGAAGGAAAGCATCTACATTTAACTCATGAGATTTTTCTTCATAAACAATAGTTTCTAAATTCTTGATTTTGGATTTTAATTCGATTTGTTCATCATATTTTGCAGATAATTTTGCAAATCTCTCTGCCGATAAATTCCCTAAAACTTTTTCCTCAAAAAGCTTTTCTACTAAAGTATCAATTTCCTTATCTCTTGTAAGTAGCTTTTGCAATTCGTTTTGGTTTTTCTTCTGAGTTGCAACAACCATTCTGTAATTTTCATCCATAACTATTTTCACAAAGTCATCCTCAAAGCAATTTGCGAATTTTACGATATTTGAGAGACTGTTAGTTAGTAATGCAGTTAATTTATCAACTCTAATGTGATGAGTTTTTTTACAAAGTCCCTCTCCAGATCTGTTATTTTTACATGAAAAATAGTGATTGTCAGGATTGTGATGAGTATATTTATAGTTCAAGTTAGCACCACAATCAGAGCATTTAAGAAGTCCTGCAAAGATATGTTTTTTTTGTATGTTTAGGCTTTTTGTATCTGACATCACCAAATGTTTTTTGAATATCTTCCCAAACAGATCGTTCTATTATTGCTTCATTTATATTCTCATGAATCTCCCATTTTTCCTGAGGATTATCAAGTCTTTCTCTGAGTTTGAAAGAGCGACTATACGTTTTAAAATTAACAATATCTCCAACATACGATCTATTTGTAAGTATTACTCTAACATTTTCTTTTCTCCACATGTGTTCACATATAGGGATTTTATTCATTTTTCTGAAACCTTTTTTGTAAGCATACACCGAAGGAATTAAAATCTTTTTTCTTGTTAAAGTTTTAGCAATCTCAGGCAATCCATAACCTTGTTTCCTTAGCGAATATATGTACTTAACAATTTTGGAGGCTTCTGGGTCTACTATCCACTTTTTCTTATCGTCTTTATCATACATATACCCAAACGGAGGATGACCTATCGCATATCCTTGGCTGCTTTTTGCTCTATGTGCTGAACGTACTTTACGGCTTATATCTCTGGCATACCACTCATTTGTCAAATTTCTAAATGCGATTGTATCATCTTCTCTTAAACCTGTGTCTATTCCATCATTTACAGAAATAAATCTCACATTATGTTTAGGAAAAGTTATTTCCAGCAAGGTATCTGTCCCTATATGTTCTCTACCTAACCTTGATAAATCTTTCACGATTAGGTTTTCGACCATACCAAGTTCTATTAATCTCAAAACTTTTTTAAAGTCATTTCTTTCAAATGTAACCCCTGAAATTCCATCATCATAAAATACCATAACGTTATTAAATTTATTTTTTTGAGCATAATTTGTGAGGCATATTTTTTGATTTACGATACTATTGCTTTCTTCTTTAATATCTCCCTGAACTTTATCTTCCCTTGATAATCTCAAATATAATATTGTAAGTTTTCCACCTAGCCTCCTTATGTAGCTATCAGCTAAAATGTTAGCATTGTTATCTAGCAAATCCCTTAATTCGCTTAATAAACCCTTATTATCTCTTGACTGTTTCATATTTAATTTCCTTTCTAAAATAAGACCTTTTGAAAATAAAATATTGCAGTCAATAAATAATGTTTACGGGTCTTATTATATCATGATCTTTTGTGTCGTTCTATAAATTTTCATTTTCGATATTCTGAATATCGGATTTAAGTAAACGAGCCATTTTATCTAACATACTTTCTCCGTTATCATTAAAATGTGATACTACTATATATGTAGTACCATTCATTTCGTAACTGATTTTTTCATCAAAAAATATGGTTTGTTTTTCCTCAGTTGACACCTTTATAGTTCCTCCAAATTCTATATGGTTTTTAGTTTTACATCAGTAATAGGTAGTTTTAAATTTCTCAATCTTCTATTGGTTCAATCGAATCACACGAATAAAACGTTCTCTTATTTATTGAGACTACACCCATTGCTTGTGACGCTTCTAACGCTCGAACTGTGGCTGTGTAGGAGTATCATTATAGGTTGTTCTTATCATCGCAAATTACCCACCACAGGTAATTTCTTATATTGGAATAATCTCGCTCGCTTGAATTATATTTAGTAGAAATTTAAATCTTAAAATATAAATCAAGGTCATGGCGTACCATATAAAATGCTTGTCCTATATCAGAACAGAACAACTAACGTAATTGAGAAATTTTATATTAAGTTTTCAAAGTTCTTTTAGAGGTAAATTATGTAAAATCATTCCTCTACTTATTTAAGAGTGTTTAGATCAATTTTTTTGCAAATAAATATTTAGATTCTACTTTTTAAATATATATTTTTTTATTTTGGTTATTATTTTATTTATTTTATAACTTATATTTTGGTGCGTAATATTATAAATCTTTGCGACCTCAATTTGAGTTTTCCCTTTGTAGAAAATATAGCTTAATAAGGTCTGCTCCTCGATACTTAAACTTTTTATTGCCTTATATAAATTAGGATTTTCAATTAGTTCTACCCAGTCAAGTAAGTTATTTTCACAAAAATATTCATCTGACGTTGAGTAAATGTCTTGAATAATATCTGTCAAAACTTCATTGTCATTAATCTTAGAACGTTTAATACTTTCTTTAATTTCCATATTTTTTATAACTTTTCTGAAATAAGCAATTTCATTTTTAATATTGTTACGATGATCTCCCATAATAGTACCTCCAAATTATCGGGGCGACTATGGATAACGTATGTAATAGAGAAACCACCGCTTCACCATGGGCTTGTCCTCAGGAACCAAAAAAATAGCAGAGCTTAGCACTTATTTGTGCAAACTCTGTTTTTTTAATTTAGGTATTATAAATATGTCTTGTTTAAGATCGGAATGTTATTTGTGATGTGATTTGATACAAGACAAAAAATTATTTAAGGTCACGCACTTTCTACCATTTTTTTACTAAAAAAAATATCCAAACTATATCATAAAAACTTAGAAAATAGATATTAATTAGATTTTGTAAATCTTTTCAAATTCTTTTTTATTATTTCTCATTATTCATTTCCTCCAATTTATATTTAGACAACATCTATTATTCTTATGTGATGTTTCTTTTCCGCATAGGCCATTGTTCTATATGCTCCACTACCTAAATTACGTTTTACATAAGCAATTAGAAAATCAGAGTTATTAACCATCCACTCATTTCGCTTTATTATGGCGAATCTAGGTGGAGTTTTTTCCATTCTAGGATAAATCATGCTATCAAAAATTTTTAAAGTGTCAGCATATTTATTTTTTTCTTTTGGCATATATGCTAACACCAAATGTGAACTTATAAATGGATAATCCTTTTTTAGCTCGTCAACTGTATACGCACAAAGCCAATCAAAATCACCTTTCCCACCATTATAGAAAGAAGTCACATTGTGATTCTCAATCAAATTTATAATTTCTTTTTTTAGTTTTTCTTTGATGATTTCTATATCATCAGTTATTTTTCGATGTCCTGCGAAACAACAT
>CAKVBG010000012.1 GCA_934725345.1 uncultured Eubacteriales bacterium | reverse complement strand
AGTAGTTCCGGGAGGAAAATACCTACTTCTCTCTCTGGAGATATAGAAATATCTAATATTACTTTCAAGTATAGTGAAGATGGCCCCAAGATTATTGATAACTTGAGTCTTTCCATAAAAAAAGGGGAATACTTAGCAATAGTGGGGACAACGGGCTGTGGTAAATCTACGTTGATACGTCTCTTATTAGGATTTGAAAAACCAGACAAAGGTTCCATTTTCTACGGTGGGCGTGATTTATCTAACTTAGACTTAAGAAGTGTTCGCCAGAAAATAGGGGTAGTTATGCAAAATGGTTCACTTTTCCCGGGGGATATATTTTCTAATATTATCGTTACGTCTCCGTGGAAAACTATGGACGATGCCTGGGAAGCTGCCAGAATAGCAGGAATTGATGAAGATATTCACAATATGCCGATGGGTATGCACACATTAATTTCAGAAGGTGCAGGAGGAATTTCTGGAGGACAGAAACAACGTTTAATGATTGCTAGAGCGGTTATTTCTAAACCTCAGATTCTAATATTTGATGAAGCTACTTCTGCGCTTGATAATATCACTCAAAGCCATGTTGCAAATAGTATTGCTTCTTTTAATAGCACAAGGATAGTTGTTGCACATAGACTTTCCACTATAAAGAACTGCGATAGAATCGTTGTACTTGATAAAGGAAAAATTGCAGAACAAGGCAATTATGAGGAGCTTATGAAACTAAAAGGTAAGTTTTATGATTTAGCTATCAGACAGGTTTAATATCAGAATAAATACTATTCTCAAGACCGTAATTCCGTATGAATTGCGGTTTTTGCATAAAGAAAACCACGGCGCTAGGCACGTGGCATATAAAACTCTATAGCAAGTCATGTATACTTACACTTATTTATTAAATTTCTAAGAAGTTTTTGGGTTCATAAATTGTGTCATCTTTTCCGAACAGTATTGAAACTTCAGGTATAGTTTTTCCAAATTCTTTATCAATTTCATCTTTAGTAGCATGTTCGACTTCTATCCTCTTAAACACTTGATCCGACAAATCAGATGGAACATTTTTTGAGCTTATTGCATCTAAAAATTTTGATTTTTTTCTATAAAATAAAGCCTCTTCACGAGTTTCACACCAAGGATCACATTTTGTTATATCATACCATACTACTGCAGAGGGATTTAGTGTTCCTTTAATATAGTTTGCCAAATTTTCATTGTATCTATCTAGCACTATTGTTGTTTCTTTGCTACTGATTATGCTCTTTCTTTGTTCTTTTGTAAAAGTATTAAGAATCCACTTGATAAAATTCCCTGCTAAACTAGATGACAAATATAAATGTTTTAAAGGAGTTCCTAACTCTACAGCTTTTTGAAAAGCAAGTCTTTCTATCTCACTATCGTTACATACTGATAAACTTTTTATTTCTTTATTTCTAAAGTAATTAATTATACTATCTAATTCTACTGATATACGTGCCACTGGACCGCGCACGTACGCACCTCCTTTGTTGTCAGTGATGACAATTCTTTCTATTCCATTTGCTTCTAATTTGTTAATAAAGTTTGTTTGTAACTTAACGTCATCACAAATGTGCATCAACTCACGTAGGTTTAGAAAGACAGTTTGTAAATTGGGAAATATATTGTCAATATTTTCTGTTTCCAAAAACGGTTGCATTTCTGTGCGTCTTACGTTTTTAAAAGCTATAGAAGCATGTTTACTGACACATTCAAAATTCTTTTTAACACCTCCTTCTGGAAGATATAAAGCTACATTAGTCAAGTATGCAGGCTCAAGTCGACGAGTTATAACCTTTGCGGATTCATTTAAAATAGAAGGCATATTTTTACATTTAGCTGGATTGAGACTATTATTCAATAATACATTATTGCAGTCATATTTCTCGACAAAAAAAGCTCTCAAATCCTCTAAATTTTTCAAATCCTCCTCTTTTTTTACATTGCATAACACTACATTTTCCAGCGGTACACGTGAACTAACAAGTCGTTTGCAAATTTTGAAATCTTTCCATTCCTTGCTTTTTTGCCAGTCTTTGACGAGTTCTTTATTCTCTTCTCCTTTTTTGCAAAACATACATCTCAGAATATCACCACCGTAATTAGAAACGGTAACACGAATATCAGCAAACAGATTACTTATACATCTTATCCATTCGCTCGCATTAAAGTCCTCGTTGGTATAAACTAATACAGAATCGCTTTTCAAGTTTACCTTTGAAAAAAACGTGTTATAAAATGAAGATACATCTAATACTTCTTCTTCGTTGTATGGGTGTGGCATAAATGGCATTATATAATCAAAGGATATATCAATATTACGTTTCTTTTTTGACATTTTATTCGATATATCATCAATAAGTTTATAAAAAATATTCTCTTGTGTACTTGCATTTCGTAAACTTACTACTCTTATTTTTTCAGAGGGCTTCACAAATACTCTCGAAGGAGAACAAGGGATGGTGCCCTTAATCAAATATTCTCTAGTTATACTGTCATACATTTGTCTATAAGAAAATTTTATAGATCTTATGTCATCTTGATCTAGTCTATTTAAAATTTCATCTTTAAAGAATCGAAGTTCTGTAACAGGAATTTGAGAAAGATCCATTACCCCATTATATGTATGATTTGTAATATAATTTTTAATTAAATCAACCTGTGTCGCATGGCCTGGAGCATCTTGATCCTCTACTTGGGTTGTTGGAACTTGTTGAGCGGCATCATCTCCCGGTGCGGCATAAAGTGGTGACGCTGTAGCCATCAAGGATGGAATCATAAATGTGCTAAGTAAAATTTTTGCAATGGTAGTATTTTTCAATACAACAACCTCCATTTATTTAAATTAATCTAATCATATCATGTTTTTAGAAATTTGTAAACATAAATCTCAAATTCTCTCATTTTTACAAAAAACAAAAATTAAAACATTGTAAAATTGTATTGTTTAAAAACAAGACAGAGCATTTGCCGATGTTGAGGTTTATCCCTAGAGATTTAACTGAAAAATTTTATACTTATAGTTTATAAAATGAAATCATATCAGGACTTTCGTTAGGTGCAATTAAAATAATAACAGCCATATAGTAAATACATGACTGTTAACAGTTTATATTATTCACCTAAAGCTTTTTTCAAATTTTCGAGAGATTGATTATAAATTGATTTTACTGTTTTCTCGAGATTATTTTGAACTTCAGAATACTCTTCTTGATTCATATTAATAGCTTTTTCTAAACATTGAGAAAAGTCTTTGGTTTGATGTACTAAACTATTTTCAGAATTTAATTTGTAACATTTAGCAAAATCCTTATCAACTACTGCGGGTTTTAAAAATCCGTAAATTAATTGAGCTGTTCCTGTGCAAGTTGTGGTTTTAAATCCTCTATCATTTTTATTTTCAGGATCTAATGTCATTATTATGAAATCGCTGTTTTGGACTTCTTTGTACATTTCAGAATAGGGGATACCGTATCTAAATACAAAATTTTGTTTCAAATTTTCCGGTAAATTATCTACTCCAAACGTTTCGGATCGTCCGGAAACCATAACTTCAAAATCTAAATTTTTATTCTTCAGTTCGGAAA
The DNA here is from genome assembly GCA_934725345.1 of uncultured Eubacteriales bacterium. Classification (GTDB taxonomy): domain Bacteria; phylum Bacillota; class Clostridia; order Oscillospirales; family Acutalibacteraceae; genus UMGS1491. The sequence continues at coordinate 18,245 of CAKVBG010000012.1, read as the reverse complement.
ATGCATTAACAAGCTTATCGTACTTTCTACCAAAGGTGGATGTCATAAAGAACCTGGTTTTCTTGTTTTTCGGTTTTCTAGTTATGTTTCCAAAATAGTTAGGATTCACGTATAGAGCTTTTTTTAAGTCTCCTAGCGTAATTATTTTGTTCTGCTGAACATAAGACTGTAATTTCAGTTCTTTTATGAAATCGGTGTTATGCACTACGAACAAGCTATTGGAATTGTCTAAAAATTTTAGTTTTTTGATATTTTTCTCTTCAGCTACACCTAAGCTATTAACTAAAACATGATTATATTTACTAAATTTATTAGCAAGTTCAGGGGCAGCTGGCAAAATTCCCTCTAGATTATCATATGTATATATTTTTATTTTATCTTTAGGTTCGAACAGTTCCATAGAATCTTCGTTACCTTTTATTATTAAAAGCTCAACGTTGTAGCCTAAGTCAACAAAGTATTTTGCGTATCCAGGTATACATTCATGGTGATAATTATTAGGTTCAAATATTGCTACTGTATTATCTTCTACCGGTGAAGAAATAAATTTCTTGATACCACCGTCTTGTGTTCTTTGTTCTAATGTGAGTGGAGCTTCTTGGGATGTGGTTGTAGCAGACACTTCATCAGTTTTGGCAGTATTATTTCTGGCTCGACAACCTCCCATTAAAAGTGATACTGCAGTAATAAAACCTAGAATTCCTAAACTTTTCCTTCTGGTAAACATTTTGTACTTCCTTTCAATTATTTTTTAATCTCCAAGTCAGATTTCAAACTATTCACTATACGCTTAAAATGATTCCCTCTTTCTTCAAAATTCTCGTACAAATCGAAACTGGCGCACGCAGGGGACAAAACTACGATATCTCCTTTCTTAGAATTTTCGTAAGCATACAAAACTGCTTCTTCCATGCTGTTTGCAGTGATTATTTTTGTTTTTGTGGGACTGTATTCCTTAAGATTTGTAACCTCATTTTTGATTTTATCCGCTGAACTCCCCATCAAAATTAAAACTTTTACTTTTTCTACTATAGTTCTAGCCAGCAAATCAAATGGAACTTTCTTATCATAACCTCCTGCAATTAAAATAACTTTTTTTTCAAAAAGTGAAAGTGCTCCATTTACAGTACGAGTAGGAGTGGATGCTATCGAGTCATTATAATATAAAACTCCGTTTATGTCACTCACAAATTCTATTCTATGATCAACACCATTAAAATTTTTTGCTACTTTTTCTATATCCTTTTCATTTATAATACCGTATACGCACGCAATAGCTGCTAAATAATTTTCTAGATTGTGGTTACCGGGCAATCTTATATCCAAAACATTTATAATTTTTGTGTTTTTTCCTCTTTCGGAGTAAATAATATCCTGGTTTTCATCTATCCACACGCCGGTTTCAAGACGATATTTTCGACTAAAAAATATTGTTTTACCACGCACGTCTTTCTTCATTTTTTGAGTTTCCTGATTATCAAAATTCAAAACAGCTTTAGAAAATGCGTTTTGATGAAATAGAATTTGTTTTTTGGAAGTTATATATTCTTCTATTGTTGAGTGATAATCTAAGTGGTTGGGAGAAATATTCAAAACCGCTGCTATATCAGGACTTTTCCTCATGGACATAAGCTGAAAACTTGAAAGCTCTACCACGGCAATATCATCTTTTGAAATGCTTTTTATATTTGGTAAAAGTGGCTTTCCAATGTTCCCTCCAAGATGAACTACTTTGCCACTTAGTTTTAAGAGTTCATAGATTATTGATGTGGTAGTGGTTTTGCCGTCGCTGCCTGTAATGCCAACGATAGGACAGGGGCACACTTCAAAAAATATTTCCATTTCAGAAGTAACTGCACTTCCTTTAGCTCTTGCATTTGATATCCTTTCTGAAAAAAAGCTTATTCCAGGGCTTCTTATTATTACGTCAAAAAACTCATCCCATACGGTTAAATCTGCCATACATAACTCAATATACGGGTTTTCTACTAAAAACTTCATATCATCTGGAATGGGCGTTTTTAGGGGCTTATCATCAAAAACTGTTATTTTTATCTTTTCTTCTGCCAACATTTTTATTAATGGTAAATTACTTCTTCCCGCACCGTATACCATTATTGATTTTTGTTTTATTTTTTCTATAAAATCCTGGTACATGATATTTCTCCTCATCTTAAATTTGATATAATTCTATACCTCTATATATTAAATGTCTACCCATTCTGATAAGAATCGGTAGATTTAAGTTTTGAGTATTTTTTATAAGTCTATAAATTTAGTTTGTATGTATCCCAAATCATTGTTGCTTTCAACTGCATACCAATCTTCCCACTGACCAAGGACGTTCACTTTGGAGCTTTTCTCAACGCTTCCCACAACTTCTGAATTCAAATTCGGTCTTTTTCTGAGACTTTCATCCGATTTAGGCATTCCGGATTCTTTAGTAGTGCACGCCACGAACGGCAAACCAAAATACTCATCCAAGGTAAATATTATTTGCTTTGAGATTTCGTCTAAGTTCTGACGTATCCAAGTTATATCTTCGAGTGTGAGCGGTTGCTGCAAGATAATCGTAACCGAAGGCATATCTGCAACAAATTCTTCCGGGGAAGGCTCTGTGATTATCTGTTTACTATATATTTTACTGAGGTTTTCTAAAAATGTTTCGGCTAGTCTTTTGGAGTCTGCATCTGCTTCTTTGAAAAGAATTTTGATTTGTTCGGGAGTATCTTGAGGTGTTTCTCTAGAGTCCATTTGAAGCGTTAAAAAAACCGATTCGCTTCTTACAGGAGTTTTTCTGAAAGTTATGAAGTCGCTGGGGAAAGATTGATTGTTCACTAATTCGTATCTAATTGCATTCGAATTTAAACAAGAAACTGTTTCGTTTAGGATTAAATCGAGATAGTATTGTTCATCAACTCCACCGGGAAGTGGAAGCTCGTTTTGTGAAACGGTTCTAAAATAAACAGTTGGCATATTTTCACGCTCCGATTTTAATTTTATACTCAATCTATATGAGATACCAAATATTTGCATGAATAAAAATTTACTTTTCAAGTGAACTGAAAAACTTTTGAGCCGATACCCCAGGCGGTCTTAAAAATCTATGAAGTCCAAAAAGGCAGTTGGGGTCTCTTGTTATTTTATTAACTTTACTTTCGCACATAAACGTAGCTTTAAAACCCATCGACCTAACAATTGACTCAGTTAAATTTGAGCACGCCCCAAAAGGATAAAACATTGCTGTAGGCTCTATGCCCGTATTCTCTTGTATTAATTTCTGAGCTTTAGATATATCACTGGTGAGTTTTTTCTTGTATTCTTCGTCCGATTCAGAGCAGCTTTTGGTGCAGCCCAGACGTTTTTTGCCGGTTGAGTGCATGTTGTAAGTATGGTTTTGGATTTCAACCAAACCGCTTTGCGACATCTCTTTGATATGTTTCCAAGAAGCATGTGCATAACTTGGATTTTCATCCGTGAGTTCACTGTATTTTTCGGACTCTTTTGCTATGGGAGAAAACACGAATTTGGCATTATACTTCTTTGCAATAGGGAATGCATAAGCATAGTTATTGAACGCTCCGTCATCGAACGTAAGTAAAATAGGTTTAGGAGGGAGGTCAGCTTTGCCTTGGGTGTAATCTATGAGATCTTTAACCAAAATGGTGGTATATCCGTTCTGAGAGATATACTTTAAATCTTCTTCGAATGTTTCTGAAGAAACAATAAATTTGTTTTTAGTGCTTGGATTCTTAAGCACTAAGTGATACATAAGCACTGGCAACTTTACACATTCTGAAATTTCTTTAGATTCAGAATTTTCATTTGAGTAAAAAGTCCAGCGAGAAAAAGAAATAGCCGAAACGATCAAACATAAAACCAACAACGAAATCCTTATTTTGAATTTTTTATCTACGTACAGTTTAATATGCATATATACCAACCTTTGTTTAGCCTTTAAAATTTTATTTAATCTATACGAATGGCAGAAAAATATTATTACTAACCCCTTGACATTCCAAATGATTTAGTATAAACTTCTCTGTAAAGCTAAACGCTTTACGCGCATAGTTTTAGTGTTTTCAAAGTTTTACAGGCTAATTCGATATATTCTCTTTGGTTATATCCCGAGAGTACAGGTAGGAGAGTTTAAATTATGCAAGGAACTCTAAAAAAGGATTTGAAAATTTTAATGCTTTTAGATGTGTACGGCAAAGTTCTCTCCGAAAAACAGCTAGCAAGCTTGGACTTGTACTACAATCAAGATTTATCTTTATCCGAAATCGGTGATATCCTTGGGAAGTCCCGTCAGGGAGTTTATGATTCAATCAAAAGAGCAGAATCTATACTCAATAAAATGGAATCTTCTTTGGGTATTGCGAGTAAACTTTGCAAAGAAAGAGAAAAGTTAAAATTAATTCGAGATTTAGTTTGTAAACTGGAAACAAAAGTTACTGCAACAGAGGAAATATACCGCATAAAAACTGCAGTAGACGAATTAATTAATAATCAAGAAAGTTAGGTGATAATTTGGCCTTTGAAAACCTTTCAGAGAAGATATCGGCGGTATTTAAGCGGTTGAGGTCCAAGGGTAAACTTACAGAAGCAGATGTTAAAGCTTCCATGAGGGAAGTCAGAATGGCGCTTTTGGAAGCAGATGTTAACTACAAAGTAGCTAAGGATTTTACACAGAAGGTAACTGCTAGAGCCGTCGGTTCGGAAGTTCTTGAAAGTTTGACTCCAGCTCAGATGGTCGTGAAAATCGTAATTGAAGAGCTAACTTCCCTTATGGGATGAGAAAAGAACAAGTTAAACATTTCTTCTAAACCTCCGACTGTGATTATGCTTTGCGGTCTTCAAGGCTCTGGGAAAACTACTCACGCTGCAAAATTAGCATTGATGCTCAAGAAGCAAGTTAGACGGCCTTTGTTGGTGGCTTGCGATGTTTATCGTCCGGCGGCAATTGAACAGCTTAAAATTTTGGGTTCGCAGATTGGTGTTAACGTCTTTGAAATGGGAAATATTTCTCCTCTGAGGGTGGCTGCGGAATCTATAAAGTACGCTAAAGATTATGGCCATGACGTAGTTTTAATTGATACTGCAGGCAGACTTCATATAGATGAAGAATTAATGAAAGAGCTCAAAGAGCTTAAAAGTCTGCTTGAACCTTCGGAAATTCTGTTGGTAGTAGACGCTATGACAGGCCAAGATGCAGTTAACATGGCGCAAACTTTTGACCAGCTTCTCGACATAACCGGAGTAATACTTACTAAACTGGACGGAGATACTCGAGGAGGGGCAGCACTTTCTATCAAGGAAGTTACGGGTAAGCCTATCAAATTCATAGGAAGTGGAGAAAAGCTCGAAAATTTAGAAGATTTTCATCCCGATAGAATGGCGTCAAGAATTTTAGGTATGGGCGATATGCTCACTTTAATAGAAGACGCAACCGCTAACTTTGATAAAAAACAAGCCGAAAAGATGGCGCAGAAACTCAAGAAAAATGAATTTGACCTCGATGATCTTAAAGATCAATTGCTACAAATTAAAAAGATGGGTTCTTTGCGGTCTATACTTTCAAAACTTCCCGGAATTGGCAAACAACTGAAGGATGTTGACATAGACGATAAAATTATGGACAGAACGTTTTCTATTATTCTATCAATGACACCTGAAGAAAAAAGGAAGCCATCCATAATAAATGCATCTAGAAAAAAAAGAATTGCTAAGGGAAGTGGCGTAAAGGTAGAGGATGTTAATAAACTACTCAAGCAGTTCGAAGGTATGCAAAAAATGATGAAACAATTTGGAGGTAAATTCAAGAAACGTATCCCTAAGATTGGATTCCCAAATTTTTTCAAGTAATCTAGACTCTCAATAAACAAAAAATATAAATTAATGGAGGAATTTTAAAATGGCAGTAAAAATAAGACTTAGAAGAATGGGCGCTAATAAAAAACCTTTCTACAGAATCGTTGTTGCTGATTCACGTTCTCCTCGTGATGGAAAATGTATCGAAGAGATCGGATACTTCAACCCTATGGTTGAACCTTGTGAAGTTAAACTCGATATGGAAAAAGCTTCAAAATGGATTCGCAATGGTGCTCAACCTACAGATAGAGTTAAAAGTATTATCAACAACCTTAAATCAGCTGAAAAATAAAGTTTGGAAATTAAGTCCTCACTTCAAAACTTTGGGGTGCGTTGTGGGGGCGTATTATTTTTAAAATTATGAGGGATTATGTCTAAGAAAAAAATTTTTTCCATAGGTAAAGTAGTAGGTGTTAGAGGACTTGCAGGTGAATTGAAGGTTGAGGCCTGGAGCGATAGCTTAGAGAGTTTTCTAGAAATAAAAAAGCTATATCTAGACCCAAATTCTTTACCGCTTGAAATAGAATCCAAAAGAATACATAAATCTCAAGTTTTGATTAAATTAAAGTCTGTTGCCAACCGCAGCGATGCGGAGCGTTTTAGGGGAAAAATTTTGTATGCTTACAGAGAAGATATACCCCTTGAAGACGATGCATATTTCATAGAGGAACTAAAGGGATGTAGAGTACTCAAGGCCGGGGAAGATTATCTTTACGGCACACTCATTGACGTTTTAAAAACAGGCTCAAACGATATCTACGTTGTTAAGGGCTCTAACAATAAGGAATATCTAGTACCAATAATAGATGGTACTGTTTCTAAAATAGATATTGAAAACGAGAGTATCTACATAAATCCAATTAAGGGTGTATTCGATGATAATTGATATTCTTACCCTTTTTCCGGAAATGTGTGAAAAGGTCTTATCGGAAAGTATAATAGGACGAGCAGTGAAAAAAGGAGTAGTATCTGTGGAATGTCACCAGATACGTGATTTCGCATATGATAAACATAAGCGGGTAGATGACACTCCCTATGGTGGAGGTCAAGGAATGCTTATGAAAGCAGAACCTATATACCAGTGTTTTTGCAATATCTGCGAAATGCGAAAGACTAAACCGCTGTTAATATATATGTCACCTAAAGGAAAGACATTAACTCAACAAATAGCAAAAAATCTTTCTAAGTGTGAGAATATTGCTTTGCTTTGCGGACACTATGAAGGGGTAGACCAACGCGTTATTGATGAACTTGTTGATATGCAAATATCTATTGGAGATTATGTTTTAACGGGCGGTGAATTACCTGCCTTAGTGCTTGCAGATTCAATCTTAAGACTAGTTCCAGGAGTTTTGTCTGAGAGCTCGTGTTTCGAGGATGAAAGTCACTACAATAGTCTTTTGGAGTATCCTCAGTATACCAAACCTTTTGACTGGAGAGGTAGAACAGTGCCGGAGGTATTAGTTTCGGGACATCATGCTAATATAAAAAAATGGCAAGAGGAGCAATCCATTGAAGAAACCAAAAAACTCAGACCGGATATACTTAAGTAAATCCCGAATTACAAATAATGTTAAAAGTATACCAAAACAATTTATTCGGTTTGATAATTGTGTATATTTATCATATCGTTTAAATCACATTACTTAATCTAGTTGCACAAAATATTTTTTTATTATTGACTAAAATAACGATTATGCTATAATACCTAATCATTAAGAGCCCTGAGAATACAATAGAAAATTAAAACATAGGGGGAACGCACGATGTATGTAAAAGAAGTAACAGTTGAGAATCAGATAGGTCTTTATGCCAGACCTGCCACATATTTTATTCAAAAGGCAAATAGTTTTAAATCTACTATCTGGGTTGAGCGTGAAGAAAGAAGAGTTAATGCCAAGAGTTTGCTAGGAATACTCTCTTTAGGCATTAGCGGTGGAACTAAAATTAAAATTATCGCTGATGGCGTTGATGAACAGGAAGCAGTTGACCAGTTAGTTAAAATGATAGAGGATGGTTTTTCAGGTACTCCTGAGGCAAATATATAACTCTTAAAAAAAGAGCTAACCTCTTTGCTTGCTTCTTGATAACAAGTAAAGAGGTAATTTTATGTTGTTATTAGGAATTTTAAAAAACTTTTTTTACGACTTTGTCAGGTGCTTTAAATATATGATTTTCTTCTAAAAATCCTCTGACCATAGAAAGGGGATAAACAGTTGAGTTGCGCCCTATGATTGTTCCCGGGTTAAGTACGGAGTTACAGCCTATCTCTGCTAAATCTCCCACGATAGCTCCAAATTTTCTAAGGTTTGTATCTATTTTCTGGTTTTCGTAGTTAACTTTTACATTAGATTTATCTGATTTCACGTTTGAAATTATTGCTCCCGCACCCAAATGGGCTTTATGCCCTAGAATCGAATCGCCTACATAGTTAAAATGAGGAACCTGTACGGAATTGAATAAAACTGCATTTTTAAGTTCAGTGGAATTTCCAACCACTGAATTTTTTCCTATTATAACCGACCCTCTTATAAATGCACCATGTCTAACTCATCGATTATGGTAAAAGGTTCAATGCAGGCAGAATTGGATATTGAAGCGGTTTTAGCTATCCATACATTTTCTTTGATTTCCTCAAATTTATCCTTAGGGAGCGAACGCCCTAAATTTTGAATGAACTCTTTTATTTTCGGCAGGACTTCCCATGGATACTTAATATCCAAAAACAACTCTTTTGCTATAGTTTGAGAAAGGTCCAAAAGTGATTCACAATTTAATTGTTGACTCATATAAAACTCCTATAATGTAGCTAAGATTTTTTAACATTAGATACTGGGAAACATATAATAAACTCGGTGTACTTGTTGAGCTCGCTTGTTACTCTTATTTGACCTTTGTATTCTCTAATGATATCGCCAGCTATTGCTAATCCAAGACCTGAGCCTTCAATGTTTAATTCTTTTGAAATGCTAGACCTATAATTTTTATTAAACACTTTACTCAGTTCATTTTCAGGTATTCCAATACCTGTATCACGTATTTTAATAAACACCATATCATCTTCTTGATGTAAATCAACTGATACCTTTCCATGCTCGCGGTTATATTTTATTGCGTTCTCAATTATATTAACTAAAATACGAGATATCTTTTCTGCCGGAACAGAAACGTATACGTCACCCACAGGGTTATTTATATTAATTTCAATGTTTCGACTGTGGGCAAGAGGAGTCAGTTCTTTTACATGCTGATTTATCTGAATATTTAAATTGCAACTCGTAGACTTTGGAGCTGGTATTTTATTTTTTGATACACACAATATATCATTTACCATTTCCAAAAGTTTTTGAGATTCCGTTAATATAATGTCGTAAAATTCTGAAGTGGACTTTTTATCGTAATTTCCTTGTTTAAGTAGTTCAACGAATCCCATAATTGAAGTTATAGGTGTTTTTAAATCATGCACTATTTCTTTGATATTTGAAGTATCCATACTCACAAAAGGGCTAAGCAAAAACTTTTAACCCCTTTTGCACCTCCTGTCAATTTAAATAAATTCACTTCCCATCGCTTCAAAATATATAAGCGGCGGGAAGCTTTTAGTACTAATTAAAGATTAAAGTTCATCTTCTGAAGCAAATCTGTAACCTACGCCACGAACAGTAAGGATGTACTTTGGATTTTCCGAGTCGTCTTCAATTTTTTGTCTGAGATAACGAATATGCACGTCAACAGTTCTTGCATCTCCACTGAATTCAACGTCCCAAACTTTTTCCATCAATTGGTCTCTGTTAAGTACTCTTCCTTTGCTAAGCATAAGAGAGGTTAGAAGGTCAAATTCTTTCATAGTGAGGTCTATTAATTTTCCACCCTTTGAAACAGTCCTTCTTGCTAGGTTTACAGTTATTCCTCCACAAGTAATGATATCGTTATTGGTGGAGTTAGTATTTAAGTATTCACCTCTACGAATAACCGCTTTAACTCTTGCACAAAGCTCTTTCAAGCTGAAAGGTTTGGTAAGATAATCATCAGCACCCATTTCAAGTCCCAGTACGCAATCTACTTCATCGTTTCTAGCAGTTAAAAGTATAATTGGAATAGATTTTGTGGTCTTATCCAGTTTAAGGCGTCCACAAACGCTAAGTCCGTCTGGTGCGGGCATAACCCAGTCTAATACGATAGCATCAGGAGAACGTCTTTGAACTGCTCTTAAAAGTTCGTCTCCACCTGAGAATTCTTGAGTTTCAAAACCATACTCCTTTAGTGCTAATGAGGCGAGGCGTCTGATGTTGGGTTCATCGTCCACAACATATACCAATCCTGCTGTTGAATCTGCCATAAGATAATACACGCTCCTATTTTGTTTTAGTATCAATAAAGTTAAAATTGGAGTCCCAGGTACTTAATTACCGAATAATTTTTAAAGAATCTCCAACAACTCTTAACATCGAGGAATTATATTACAAATAGAATTCAAAAACAAGCATTTTGAGAATATTTGTAGCTTTTTGACAAAACCTTCACGTAACTAACCTTGAAAAATAAAAAAAGTTAAAATAATAATTTATTATATTTCAAAAATATGGAAATTACTGGCTTCTAGCAGAACAATTTTTGTATTCAAGAAGTATTAAGCATACATTCTTTTGAGTTACTTTTCGATAACATATAAAATGTCTAAGCGAGGTGAAATGTAACTTTTATTCCTTGAATACCTTTCGAATTTCTGTTAAAATCAAGTCGAATACAACTTAAGAAACTTTTTGGAGGAATGAAAATTGGTAAAAACCGCCGTGGTCCATAATTATGAAGAAATACACCATAATTATTGTGAAAAGATAAAAAATATGTATCACAACTTACTAAAAATTCAAAAGCCTATCGCTTGTGTAAAAACTTACGGTTGTCAGCAGAACGTTGCGGATAGCGAAAAGTATGCAGGAATGCTGGAAGAAATGGGCTTTGAAATTTCGAATGATTATGAAAAAGCAAACGTTATCCTCTTTAACACCTGCGCGATACGCGAGAATGCGGAGAATAAAGTTTTCGGGAATATAGGGAGGATTAAGTTTCTAAAGAAAAAAAATCCCGAACTGGTAATCATTTTGTGTGGTTGTATGACTGAGCAAGAATCTGTTGCAAAAAAAATCAAATCTACATACTCCTTCATAGATATTGTTTTTGGAACTCATCTTGCACATAAATTTCCCGAAATACTATATGAGTTTTTAAACTCGAAAAATTCTAAGTCTAAAAGCTCAACTTTGTATCTCCCCGCTGAAGAAGACTCAATATTTGAAGGTGCTCCTTTAAAACGTGGGAATAAACTTAAAGCTTTTGTTTCAGTGATGTCCGGATGCAACAACTTTTGTTCGTACTGCATAGTACCATATGTTAGGGGAAGAGAAAGAAGCCGAGATGCAACTCTCATAGTGGAAGAGTGTAAGAAACTAGTAGAGTCAGGATATAAAGACATAACACTGCTTGGTCAAAACGTGAACTCGTACGGCAAAGATTTAACTCCTCTCATAGATTTTCCAGACCTGCTTAGTAAACTGGATAATTTTGATTTTGAATATAAGCTAAGATTTATGACTTCTCATCCCAAGGATGCAACTCATAAGCTGTTAGATACAATCGCCTCCGGTAAACACATTTCTAAACATATTCATTTGCCAATTCAGTGCGGAAGCAATAGAATACTTAAACTCATGAATAGAAAGTACACTAAAGAGTCCTATTTGGAAATAATAGATTATGCTAGAAAAAAAATACCTAATGTTTCATTTACTAGCGATATAATAGTTGGTTTTCCCGGTGAAACCTACGAGGAATTTTTAGAAACCATCGATATAATTAAGAAAGTCAGATTTTCTTCGCTTTTCACCTTTATATATTCTCCTCGCGAGGGTACGCCTGCTGCATCGCTTCCCGATGAAATTTCAAAAACTGAAAAAACTAAATGGTTACTTGAACTTCTAAAGGTTCAAGAGGAGATATCAGAAAGTGTGCGCTCTGAGATGGTTGGCAATAAGGAGAGAGTCTTGGCTGAATTTTACGATCCGCTTCAAAAATGCTTGATTTGTCGAACGGATAGTAACATAATTGTAAAGGTGTCTACGAATAGTGATATCTCAGGAGATTTTCTGGATGTGAAAATCACAGATTTCTCTAAGGAAACCCTTTTTGGAACTTTAATTTAAAAAACAAAGGAGAATTTTAAATGGATTTATTAAACATGGCCCGTGATTTAGGGTATGCAATTCAAAGTGACCCGGATTACATCGATTTTAAAATAAAAGAACAAAATGTGGAGTGCGATGAAGAACTACAGAAAATAATTGAAAATTTCAAATTAAAGAAAGTAGATATAAACCACGAAATCTCAAAAGAAAACTCAGACACTCAAAAAATTGATAAGTTGAATAAAGAAATTGCGCAGCTGTATAATTCTATGGTTTCTCATGAAACTATGAAGTTATATAACGAATCAAAAGAAAAATTCAATAGTAAACTGCAAAAGGTCAGTATGATAATAAATAAGTCAGCTATGGGCGAAGACCCTTACTTAATAAATGCTGATGAAGGCTTATCATGTAGCGGTAGTTGCGACTCTTGCGGCGGTTGCGGAGAATAGGTTAGTGAGGACAAAATGGAAAATTTGAAAAAAACTCTCTCTCCCATGATGAATCAGTATAGTGAAATAAAAGATCAATATCCTGATAGTATTTTATTTTTTAGATTAGGTGATTTCTATGAAATGTTTTTTGAAGATGCCAAGTTGGTTTCCGGTGAACTTGGTTTAAACTTAACCGGTAAAGGAAAGAAAGAGCCAGCACCAATGTGTGGAATTCCTTATCATAGCTGCGAATCCTATATCGCAAGGCTAATTGCCAAAGGGCATAAAGTTGCTATATGCGAACAAATAGAAAATGCCGCTATAGCTAGGGGTCTTGTAAAAAGAGAAGTAGTACGCCTAATCACTCCCGGGACTGTTATGGAAGGAAGCATGCTGGATGAATCCCGAAATAACTACATTTGCTGCATATATTGGTCCAAGAGTTTTCCGATTGTTGGACTATGCTTTTGCGATGTTTCAACAGGAGAACTTAAAGTTACAGAACTATGCGGTAGCGATTCCGATATATTCAATGAACTTAAATCTGAATTAGGAAAATTAAGTCCTCGGGAAGTTCTTTGTGTGGTTAAATCTGAAGTTTTTGAGTCAGTTCAAACATTTATACAAGAAAGACTTTTATGCAATAACATTGAAACCATTGAAGAAACATTATCTGATGTTGAGGCCGTTGAAGCGGTTAAGGAACACTATAAAAACAAAAACTGTGAACTTGACTTTTTGGGTAAAATCGCTCCGGTAAAAAGTATGGCGTATCTATTCGAGTATTTAAACTCAACTCAAAAGAATAGTTTGAACCATATTTTACTCCCCGCATTTTACGATAAAACTCAATACATGGGGTTGGACCTCAATACTGTTCGTAACTTGGAACTCTTAGAAACCATGAGAACTAAATCTAGAAAGGGTTCTCTCTTAGGAGTTCTAGATAGAACTAACACTCCAATGGGTAAAAGAATGATGCGGTCTTGGATTGAAAGGCCTCTTGAAAATATCAAAAAAATCTTGCTAAGACAAGGTGCTGTGGAGGAATTATTTTCTAATTCCATTTTTAGGGGCAATCTGAGAGAAGCCCTTTCTGATGTTACTGACTTTCAGCGTATCATGACTAAAATTTCATACGCTTCGGCTAATGCAAAAGATTTAAAGTCTTTATCACAAGCTTTTGAAAAATTGCCCGAAATAAAATCGATATTAGAAACCTCCAGATCTAAAATGCTCAGGAGGATGTATGATAAGTTCGATACCTTAGAAGATGTCCGTGAGTTAATTGAGTCAGCTATTTGTGACGAGCCTGCTTTTTCGGTTAAAGAGGGAGATATCATAAAAGATGGATTTAGTAAAGAAGTAGATGAATTGCGTGAAGATAGGCAAGGCGGGAAAGAAAAGACTCGTAAAATCGAAGAACGCGAACGTAATCGAACTGGTATCCCCAAGCTGAAAGTGGGATACAATAGAGTTTTTGGATACTACATAGAAGTAACCAATTTGTACAAGAACAAAATTCCTTCTAACTACATCAGAAAACAAACTCTTTCTGGTTGCGAACGATATACAACAGAAGAACTTAAAAATCTAGAAGAACGTATACTTTCTGCACAGGAACGCATAAATGAAACTGAATTTAAAATTTTTGAAGAAATCAGACTTAAAGTAGCGGAAAATCTACCAAGGGTAGTGGAGATGTCAAACTTAATCGGTGCATTGGACGTAGTTGCTTCGCTAGCTGAAGTATCTGTTCGCAACGATTATGTAAAACCTGATATTAGCACCGACGACTATATAATTATCAAACGAGGCAGACACCCTGTTATTGAATCTTTGATAGGTAATGGTGCTTTCGTCCCAAACGATGTGGATTTAGATACACATAAAAACACTGTTGCATTAATAACTGGACCAAATATGGCTGGTAAATCTACATATATGCGCCAAACCGCTTTAATAGTTTTGATGGCTCAAATAGGAGGATTTGTCCCCGCGGATTCCGCTTCTATCGGGATAGTTGATAGCATCTTTACCAGAATAGGCGCCTCCGACGATTTGGCCGCTGGACAATCTACATTTATGATTGAAATGAATGAGCTTGCGGATATAATTAAAAACTCTACTCCCAGAAGTTTGATTATACTGGATGAAATAGGAAGAGGTACCTCCACTTTCGATGGTGTAAGCATTGCTAAATCAGTGCTAGAATACGTTTCAGATAGAAGAAAGTTAGGTGCAAAAACTCTTTTCGCAACTCATTATCATGAACTCACTTCTGCAGCCGATGAATTAAGTAATGTAACAAATTACTGTGTGGAAGTTAAAAAAGATGAAGATAGCATCACTTTCTTACACACGATTGTTCCCGGCTCGGTTGATGATAGCTATGGAATTGAAGTAGCAAGTCTTGCAGGACTACCTCATTCTATTATTGACCGTTCAAGAGAAATCTTGAAGCAAATTGAGTCTAAAGAAAGTGTTGCAATACCTGTCGGTGCGCTTGCGTGCCCAAACAAACCGCAATCCGATGATAGTTCTTCTGAAGAATTCACGGAAATGCTTAAAATACTTAGAAATGTCAATTTGTCCTCTATAACTCCAATTGAGTCAATAAATATACTTAATAAATTGATATCTATAGCGGACAGTGTAAGTGATTAGCTTTTAAACGGAAGGTCTGGATAAAGCATGAACAAAATTCTAGTTTTGGATCCCAAAACAATTCAACTTATTGCCGCCGGTGAAGTAACTGAAAATCCTGTAGCGGTTGTTAAGGAGCTGGTAGAAAACTCCATAGATGCACACTCCACAAGAATTACGGTGGAGATAGAAAATGGAGGGACTACACTTATAAAGGTTTCTGACAATGGCGAAGGGATATCTAGACAAGACGTTGAAAAAGCTTTTTTGCCTCATGCCACTAGTAAATTGAGAACTGCAGATGATGTAAACCGAATTTCTTCTTTAGGATTTAGAGGTGAAGCCCTTGCATCAATTTCAGCGGTTTCAAGAGTTGAGATGATAACACGGTCTCAAGAAGAGAGTATAGGGTCCAGGCTTTACGTTGAAGCAGGATTGGTTGGCGGCGTTCAGGATGTTGGGCGTGCGCCCGGGACTTGTTTATGTGTTAGGGATCTTTTCTATAACACTCCCGCAAGAATGAAATTTTTGAAAAAGGAAGTTGTTGAGGGAAATAAAGTTGCTTCCGTTATGGACAAGTTAGCACTTTCTCATCCTGAAATACTTTTTAAATTTATTAGAGATGGTAGGGAGATTTTTTGTAGTACGGGCGATGGACACATATCTTCTGCTATTTACTCAGTTTATGGAAAAAACATTTTTGACTCCATGATTTCAATAAATTATGAACAGAGCGGTATAAAAATCAAAGGTTTTATAAGTGACCCTAAAAAATGCCGTCCCAGTAGGAATATGCAAATATTCTTTATAAACAACAGGTTGGTTAAAAATAAGTTGATATCTACTGCTCTTGAAGAAGCGTTTAAAAACTCTACAGTAGCTGGCAAGAAACCTTATTGTATGCTGTATTTGGAAATTCCACATGAGCTCGTTGATGTTAATATCCATCCCTCTAAGGAACAGGTTCGTTTTGCAAATGATAAAGAAATTTTCGACATAGTATATGAATCAGTGAGTAAAGCCTTGAAAAACCAAGAGTTACCTCATTATCTGCTCTCTGAGCCTTTAGTAATGTCTTCGGATTCAGAAACAAATTCTCAAAGTCTTACCTTGTGTGATTTTAGCTTCGAAGAAGATTTCTTGGATCCTACCTTGCCTCCAAAAAATATCACTAAACCTAAAATGATTCCCCAAAATAAACTATGCTTGGAACCTCAGTGGGAAGAAATGAAAAAATCGGTGTTTATAAAAATTTTAGGCGAGCTCTTTAGCTGTTTTATTCTTTTGCAATATTCGAATAAGCTGATTATGGTAGATAAACACGCTGCTCATGAAAGAATTATTTTCGAAAAAATTAAGAATAATCCTGTAAAATATGAGTCTCAAGTTTTACTTAGACCTATCACCATAACCTTAGAAAAAGAAGAGCACTGCGCACTTATGGAAAATCTTGAACTACTTTCTGAAGTGGGGTACGAATTAGAGGATTTTGGCCCTGGAACGGTTATTTTAAGAAGTGCTCCTATGTATGAAGATTTTGATAAACTAGAAAGCGCAATTATTGAGATATCGGATTATATCCTTAAAAACAAACTCCATAGTCAAACAAAAAAATTAGAATGGATATATAATAATATTTCGTGTAGAGCGGCCGTAAAAGCTGGGTCTAAAACCTCAGAAGAGGAGATTATCGCACTAGTAAGAAAATTAATCAAAAATCCCGAATTGAGATATTGCCCCCACGGCAGACCTATATACGTTGAATTCGATAAAAAGTTTATAGAAAAACGATTTGGAAGAAATTGAGGCTTACAAAACTATGAAAACAAAAATTTTGAGTATAGTCGGACCGACGGCTTGCGGAAAAACTAAACTTGCTTTAAGCCTTGCAGAAAAACTTAATGTTGAGATTGTATCCGCAGACTCTATGCAAGTGTATAAAGAGTTCAATATTCTTAGCGCTAAGCCCACTAAAGCTGAGCTTGAAAAAGTGCCTCACCACTTGATAGATATTATCTCCGTTGAGGAAAATTATAGTGTTGCTGAGTTTACGAGTTGTGCTCATAAATGTATATCAGAAATAGTAGGGCGTGGGAAAGTACCTCTTGTAGTTGGCGGAACAGGCCTTTATATGGATTCACTAGTTAAAAATATAAATTATTCTCCTTGTAAAAGAACAACTTGTGAAGAAAAGTTTGATTATATGAATAATGAGCAGCTAATGAAAAAATTAATTCAAATAGATACCATAAGCGCTGAGAAAATTCATCTCAATGACCGCAAAAGACTTCTAAGAGCGGTAGAGTTTTTTTATTCGATGGGCTATCCTATATCTAAACAGGTCGAGCTTTCAAGAAAATCTGGCACAATTTATGATGTGTTTAAAATAGGACTTAATTTTAGTAATCGTCAAAAACTATATAATAAAATAAATTCAAGAATAGATAAAATGCTTGAAATGGGCCTTTTAGAAGAAGTAAAGTATGTTTATGAAAATTTCAGCGTCAGCCAAACCGCTCAAGCAGCTATTGGGTACAAAGAAATTTTAGATTTTATCACTTCTAAAAGTAGTCTTGAAGATGCCATTGAAATTTTAAAGAGAAATACTCGCAGATATGCAAAGCGTCAGCTTACTTGGTTTAGAAGAGACCCTGAAGTAAATTGGATCTATGTAGATGATTATCAAAATTTTTCGGAAGTGGTATCTTGTGTTGAACAGTTAATAAAAAATATGTAATTGAGTGAAGTTGTGAATGAAAAAACATAGTTTTAAAAAAAAGAAATTAGTTACGTTTTTGTGTGTTGCTCTTGGAACGTCATGTTTGATAACTTCTTTTGTAAATGATAGAAAAGTAAAATTTCAAACCGTACAAACTGAAAGTTATAAAGATGTTTCGTGGTTGGATGGATTTATAGTCCGTGACGAAGAACTTGTGAATTCTAATAGCAATCTTAGAACAGAAAATTTTTTGTTTAATTACTCCTCAGGAGATAAAATCCCCAAAGGAGCGGTTATCGCCACTGCCTACAATTCTGCTCAAGAAGCTAAAACTGCAACCAAAACAAAAAAACTTAGTGAAGCATTGGAAAAATTGAAAACTATTAATTC